>JAUVRX010000111.1 GCA_030597375.1 Acidobacteriota bacterium | reverse complement strand
GCATTCCATGAACCGGAGAGCCGGGACGAATTCTGCGCACCACAATGCTCTCGGCATCGAGCTCCAGGCCATCGTCTTCCACCCTCGTTTCAACGATGTCGACCAGGATCTGTCGCACCGCTTGTTCGTCTAAACCCTCTGGGCCGAGAAGGTCGATGTCACGGGTCGGACGACTGTCCAGACCGAGCCACAGTTTCAACAGGTAAGCTCCCTTCAGGATCAGACTGTCGCGGTGCTTCGACCTCGCGAGACGATAGAGAAGCCGTTCGATCCCATAAAGCTGCAGGAGCTCTGCGTAGGGGCGGCCCTCGCGGTTTGCCTTCGCTTGGAGCCGGGCCTGAACGGACTGCGCAATGCCGCTCGCTCTTTCTCTACTCACACCAGGATCTCGAGATAGGGTCGGATGATTTCTTGGACGCGACAGATCCGAGCGACTTTCATTAGTTCGGCCGGCCGAAAGCGCTGCTCTTCGAGGCCTGTTCTCAGAGCTGCGAGGGCCACGTCAAGCCCGATCTTGTTGCGGAACTTGAAGCAATCCGCGATGGTCTTTGCTGGCCCGTAGATCCGCACCTCCACTCCATCCACCGAGTGGGTCTCGACACCTTCCCGGTACGCCGAGTCGGAGAACCGGAAGACACGAATCGGTGGTTGTCCCACCCTCGGTTCTTTGGTTCCGCGCGGGAGAGCAATCTGGACTTCATGGGGGATCTCCGCTGTGAGGCCATGAAAGTGCAGAGCGGAGATAAGGCAGATGACCGCCTTCGGCACGCGGACAGCGACACGTACGAGATCGGGATCACCAAGAGGTGCCAGGTCGGCCAGGCGGTGCACACCCCTGCTGACCCGCTCGAGCAGGCCTCGATCTCGGAGGCCGTACAGTGTGCGAGGATGAATGCCGAGCTGCAGCGCTTCGGATGTACGGAGGACACCACCAGCATCCTCGAAGGCAAGCAGGGTTTTCTGCTCGCTGGCTGACAGACTCATCGTGGATAAAATATACATTACTTATTGACAAGTATCAACTTTATTATCCACACTTCCGCACAGCAGGCAAGCGGCAACACCCGGCTCTGTTCATTCCGGGCTGTCTCTGCCTTTACACCTCCAGCTGGCCTGTTTCTAAGTCTTGGGAGGCTCGTTAAGCTAGGGTCTCCTTCAGCAACTCAAGATTCTCTGGCTCGGGCCCAACCGCCAGCAGATCCGCACGAGCTGCTATCCAGCGGCGGAGAGCCGTTCTTGGAGGACTGTACCTGCCTGTTCTTCAGGGACTTCGAGCGCTCAGAGCGCGAGGTGGAAGATTTGGTAGCCCGTACGGGATTCGAGGACCGCAAGCGAACCTCGATGCGAGCTATGTCCTCGGGGAGGGGAAGCCCCTCCCCGCACCCCTCCCCACGGGGTTCAAATCCCTGCTGGCTGCATTCAGCAAGAACACCTTTGAACGTTTCCGAGCTTTGTTTCTTGGAGTATTGGCTGGGAGGCAGGGATTCGAACCCCGATTCCACGGTCCAGAGCCGCGTGTCCTACCATTGAACGACCTCCCAACGGCCGAAAATCGTAGCAATTCTGGCGGCGGGAGGTCAAACCCCGAGATCATCTGAAGGACCAGTCCGCACCTGGAAAGTTCTATACTGGTCGAGGGTGATGCTTCCTGTGCTCGACTCGAGCATCCGAGACACAGGAGTCCTGTGAATCGCCACACCAAGAAGGGAGGACAGGACCGTGTCAGAGACCAAGCCCACCAACCTTCAGACCATTCTGGTAGCCACGGATTTTTCTCAGACTGCCCAGGCGGGGATCGATTGGGCGGTTCTGCTGGCCAACTCTCACGGAGCCCGAATCGAGTTGGTTCACGCTCTCCTGGTGCCGAATCGAGCCACGGACTTCGTGCCCTCACCACCCGATTTCACCGAGGCCCTGCAGGAAGCCGCTTCCGGCAAGCTGAACGAGGCGGCCGAGGCCATCAGGGCGAAGGGAGTCGCGGTCGATTCCGACCTTCGGCTCGGAGTCCCGTCCCAGGTGCTCCTCCAGGCCGCGGAGGAGAAGGGGGTCGACCTCATCGTCATCGGCACCCGCGGCCTCACCGGCATAAGACATCTGCTCCTGGGCAGTACAGCCGAAAGAGTGGTTCAGCACGCCACCTGCCCTGTCTTGACCGTCCACCCTGGTGACGCCGATCACCACCGAGAGATCAAGACAATCCTGGTATCGACCGATTTTTCCCAAGACTCTGAATTGAGCATCGACGCCGCTTTGCGCCTACTTGGCCCACAGCCCGAGGCCAAGCTCGTGCTGCTCCACGTCTATCATCTGCCCTACGAATACACTGCCTACGGCACGATTCCCACCTCGCTGGACTACTTCAAGGATGTAGAAGGTGCCGCCGAGGAACGTCTCAGTAGGATGGCTCGGAACCTCAGCCGAGAGGGGCTCACTGTCGAGACCGTTGCCAGGGAAGGCTATCCACCCGACACGATCATCGATCAGGCCGATGAGGAGGGTGCCGACCTCATCGCCCTCGGTACTCATGGTCGAACAGGTCTTGCACACCTTCTGCTGGGAAGCACTGCCGAGCGGGTCGTGCAGCATGCCCGCTGCCCGGTGCTGACGGTGAAGACGACGAACGAGAGTTGATCGCCTACAGGTACCCGTTGCCGCGGCAAGGATTCACAGCTCCCGAGCTGAGCTTTCGACTGCGGGCTAGAGGTCTGTTTGGGTGGGAAGCAGGGATTCGAACCCCGATTCCACATCAGAATATCGACGACACCCCAGAACGATTTCGGGTTCTCACAGAACAGGGCCAGTGTGCCCGGTCCCTGTTTGGCGATCCCCACCCCAGCGGGTGGGTCTCGGAGGTGACCGCTTGGAGCCGCGGGCCGTCGGCGGGCACAGAGGGGCCCGCCGCTACGAGCCAGAGCGGATTGCGCGTTCAAGGAGATCGGTGAGCCGGAGCTGGCTGGCCCAGTGCTCGAGGTACTCAGCGTCCAGTCGATCGCCCTGGATGCGTATGACCCCCAGAATGTCAGTCCATTGTCGGTCCGACACTTCACCACCCAGGCGAAACCAATGCAGCTTGCGGAGCACGATGTCTTCAGGGCTCTTGACGAAGACTCGGCGCTCTGGATCGATCTGGATCAGCTCGAGCTGGTGGCGCTCGAACTCCTGGCGGTCGAATGCATCGTCTCCGAGCATGAAGATGTCGACCTTGATCCCCGACTTCAGGTGCAGGAGATTGAAGCTCCCCTTATCCCGCAAGGCACGACGGATCGTGCTCTCGTCGACATAGAACTCGGGCAGGAGCTGAGAGGCGAAGTCGCTCACCACGGTCTCCTCGAGATCCGCGACGAGGTCGATGTCCTGCGTCTGACGTGGAAACCCGTGCAACGAACTGGCATACGAGCCGCCGAGGTGATAGCGAATCCCCAAGCCTTCGAGGACATCGATAACCCTCAGGGCTACCTTCAGGGCTTCCGGCAACTCGGGAATCATTCGTCCGTCTCGGCGGCCGATCCGTAGATCTTCAGTGTGGTCTCTTCCCCGAGCACGAGATCGAGGAGGCGTCTTCTCAGTCGGTCTTCGGATTCGCCCGGGTGACGGGAGCGCAGCCCGGCCAGGGCGAGTTGCCGAGCGGTTCGATTGGCATCTTCCACCAGCTCGATCTTCCGCCACGTGGGCATGCGGCGATAAATGCCGACCAGGAGGTCCTCGACCTCCCGCGGCGTGTCGGAGAAGATGCGCTCGGGGGGTTCCATGTCTGAACAGAGGCTAGCACCTGCCCCAGTCCCTCGGCCAGCGCCGGTCACGATGCCTCAAATTGCAGTAGGCGGCCGAGACCATCAGGGGCGCCGGCCGCTTTGGCCCCCAAGCCCTCAAAGACCGGCCGGAAGGAACGCCCGGGCGCCTCGACCCTCAGGGTGGGTGGGGGGAAGGGAATGGCGGAGAGGGAGGGATTCGTGTCGTTCCACGACACGTAACGAACTGTGTTTGCTGGCAGCGATCTAATTGATGATCAGAATTGCCAGCCACGGAGCGAAGTTGAAAGCAGTGATCAACAGCTTGTACGTAGCCAAGTACCGTTGAATTGACTCGGGCACCGTTTGTTCGTCGAGACTGAACATCTTCATATTCACTCTGCAGACGAAATCGCGCAACACCAAGACCGCAAGAGCGGTGACGGCATAGACTCCCGAGTTGATCAACATGCACCAGAAGAAGAACCTTCCCAGTGTTTCGATATCCATGGTGTCCTCGTTTTTCTTGCCTGGTAGTTGCTGAGGAGCGTCAGTATGTCACCACCCCACTGCTTCACCGCTCCACTGCCCCAAAGGCCGATCGGACAGAGTCCGAGCGCCTCAATCCCCAAGCCCTCAAAGACCGGCCGGAAGGAACGCCCGGGCGCCTCAACCCTCAGGGTGGGTGGAAGGGGAAATGGCGGAGAGGGAGGGATTCGAACCCTCGGTCCAGGTTACCCCGGACAACTGCTTAGCAGGCAGCCCTGTTCGACCACTCCAGCACCTCTCCGCGGTCCTTGCAGGACCTCACATTCTATGAGCCCCTTCTAGCTCTAGTCAAAACCCCCCCCAAAGCAGGTTCTCCCCGGTTGGCAGAAGCCCGATTCCCGGCTATGCTCGTGGCCGCTCCGAGCCGTCGGTTTTCTTGACCCAGCATCTCCGCCAGCCGTCGACACCCCGATCTCAATGGAAGGAAAGGCAGAGTCATGAGCCCCAAGGCCCAGGCTGACGTCGACAGTACAGCCATCAACACCCTTCGTTTTCTCGCCGTGGACATGGTTGAGAAGGCCAATTCAGGACACCCTGGCGCTCCCATGGGCCAGGCCGCCATGGCCTACTCTCTCTGGACTCGCCACCTCCGCTTCAGCCCCGAGACACCGGGCTGGCCGAACCGGGATCGATTCGTTCTCTCCTGTGGCCACGCCTCGGCTCTGCTCTACTCACTCCTCCACATGAGCGGCTTCGACCTTCCTCTGAGCGCGCTCGAGGAGTTCCGTCAATTCGAATCGCTCACCCCAGGGCATCCAGAACGCGGTCTCACCCCCGGTGTGGAAACGACGACCGGGCCCCTCGGTCAGGGCCTCGCCAACGCCGTCGGCATGGCCATGGCCGAGCAGATGCTGGCCGCCTATTTCAATCGCGACGGCTTCGACCTGTTCGACCATCACGTCTGGGTCTTTGTCAGCGACGGAGACCTGATGGAGGGCATCGCTTCGGAGGCCTCTTCGCTCGCCGGCCATCTGGGACTGGGCAAGCTCATCGTGGCCTGGGACGACAATCACATCTCCATCGACGGTGCGACCTCCCTGACTTTTTCCGAAGACGTCTGCAAGCGCTACGAAGCCTACGGCTGGCATGTGCAGAGGGTCGAGGACGGCAACGATCTGGAGGCCCTCGACAAAGCATACGAAGCGGCTCGGGAGGAGAGTGCCCGGCCTTCCCTGATCGCGGTTCGCACCCACATCGGCTTTGGCAGTCCCAACAAGCAAGACACCTCCGCATCGCATGGTGCCCCGTTGGGTACCGACGAGGTAGCTGCTACCAAGAAGGCTCTGGGTTGGCCGCTCGAGCCTTCCTTTCATGTTCCAGACGAGGCGCTCGTGCCCTTTCAAAGTGCGGCCGAAGTCGGCACCCAGGAGGAGATGGCCTGGAGAGAGATGTTCTCGCGGTATGCGGAGGACCACCCGGAACTGGCTAGCGACTTCCTGCAACGGCTCGACCGCGAACTGCCCTCGGGGTGGACTGAGCACTTGCCCACTTTCGATGTCGAGGACGGCCCCCTCGCCACACGCAAGGCGTCAGGCAAGGTCCTCAACTCCATTCGTGACGCCATCCCCTACCTCGTCGGTGGCTCCGCCGATCTCGCCGGCTCCAACAACACCTATCTCGAGGGCATCGGCGACTTTTCGGCCAGCGAGGCCGGCGGCCGGAATATCCACTTCGGCATCCGTGAGCACGCCATGGGTGCCATCCTCAACGGACTGGCGCTTTCCGGAATGTTGATCCCGTACGGTGGCACCTTTCTCATCTTCTCGGACTACATGCGGCCCGCGATTCGTCTGGCGGCTCTCATGGGACTGCCGGTCAAGTACGTCTTCACCCACGACTCGGTCTTTGTGGGAGAGGACGGCCCCACCCATCAACCGATCTCCCAGCTACTGTCCCTCCGAGCCATCCCGGGTCTCACGGTGATTCGGCCCGCCGACGCCAACGAGACCGCGGCAGCGTGGAAAGTGGCCCTCGAACGGCAAGACGGTCCGACGGCACTGGCCCTTAGCAGACAGAGCCTGCCTGTCATTCAACAGGACCCGGAGCAAGCTGCCCAAGGAGTGGCCCGGGGTGCCTACGTCGTGGCCGACCCGACCGAAGGCGAGCCCCAGCTCGTGCTCATCGCTACGGGCTCAGAGGTCTCCCTGGCCCTGGGTGCCCATGCTCTGTTGGCGGATCAGGGGATCGCAGCGCGAGTTGTGAGTCTGCCGTCCTGGGAGCTCTTCGATGCCCAGGATCGGGACTACCAGGAGAGCGTCCTGCCACCCGGCCTCACCAAACGCCTGGCCGTCGAAGCGGGTACGACTCTCGGCTGGGAGCGCTATGTCGGCAACGAGGGAGACGTCATCGGCATCGATGGCTTCGGCACCTCGGCTCCCCATCAGGCGATCGCCGAGCATTTCGGATTGACACCGGAAGCAGTGGCGGAGCGCGCTAGAGCTCTACTCGAATCCTGAGCGGAGTCGTCTTGTGTTGCAGCTCCCTTGGCGAGACGGGCACCAGGGGCATGGCCAGATTCCCAGTATGCAAGTAAACCCGATCTCCGCTAGGCTATCGCCGCTATGGTGAGGACTCGATTCGCTCCCAGCCCGACGGGCTTCCTTCACAGCGGAGGCGTGCGCACCGCACTGTTCAACTGGCTCTTCGCACGCCATCACGAGGGACACTTCATCCTGCGCATCGACGACACCGACGAGCAGCGCAATGTGAGTGAGACCCTCGAGCCGATCCTCTCCGGGCTGCGGTGGTTGGGGCTCGATTGGGATGAGGGCCCCGAGGTCGGCGGCGACTATGGTCCCTACTTTCAATCGCAACGCCGAGACCAGTACCAGGCTGCCGTCGAGAAATTGCTGGCCGGTGGGCACGCCTATCGGGACTACGCCACCCAGGAGGAGCTGCAGGCCGAGCGCGAGGCCGCACAAGCCGAGGGCAAGCGATTCATCTACAGCCGGCGCTGGATGGCCGAAACACCAGAACAGGCAGCGCGCTTCGAAGCCGAGGGTCGATCCGCAGTGGTCCGCTTGAAGATGCCGCGGGAGGGCGTCTGCCGTTTCAAGGACCGGATTCGGGGCGAGGTGGAGTTCGAATGGGCCCAGGAACAGGATCACGTCATCCAGCGCGCCGACGGTTCCTGTCTCTATCACCTGGCGAGCGTCGCCGATGACGCGGCCATGGAGATCTCTCACGTCATCCGGGCCGAGGAGCACCTCTCCAATACGCCCCGGCAGATCTTCATCTTCGAGGGCCTGGGCCACGAACCGCCGGAGTTCGCCCACCTGCCCTTCGTGGCCGAGCCCGGCAGTCGCAATAAGCTCAGTAAGCGCAAACTCGAAAAGTACTTGAAGAACCCCGACTTCGCCAAGATGCATCAGCACGGCGTGGCGATCGCGGAGGCCATCGGGCTCGAGACGGCCGCGGAGACCTTCAACCCAGTGATCGTCGATTTCTACGAGAAGGTCGGCTATCTTCCCGACGCTCTCGTCAACTATCTGCTGCTCCTGGGTTGGGCGCTCGACGACCGGACGGAGTTCTTCTCGCGTCAGGAGATGATCGAGCAGTTCACGCTCGAGCGGGTCAATCGCTCTCCCGCCAGCTTCGACCCCAACAAGTTGCTGGC
Source organism: Acidobacteriota bacterium (assembly GCA_030597375.1). Lineage (GTDB taxonomy): Bacteria > Acidobacteriota > Thermoanaerobaculia > Multivoradales > JAHEKO01 > JAUVRX01. The sequence continues at coordinate 647 of JAUVRX010000111.1, read as the reverse complement.
TTTTCAAGAGCACTACATGCAGGAGATGGCGGCGGCCGAGAAGCTCCCCTGGGTCCTGCCCTACCTCGAAGCCGCCGAGGTGCTTCCATCCCCTCACGTCGATGAGCCTTCCCGCTTCGTGACGCAGATGCTCGAGGCCGCGGGAGACCGGATCAAAGTAGCGGGCGAAAGTCTGCACTACCCCGAGCTCTTCGTCGGAGACGATGTCTTCCCCTACGAGACCAAGGCCTTCGACAAGCGATTGAAAAACGCCCCGGAGTCCGTGGCGCTTCTTACAGCCTTCAGAGAGCTGCTGGCGGCTACCGAGCCTTTCGAGGCCGCCGCATTGGAGGCTTCGATGCGCAGCTTCGTGGAGTCGGAGGGTGTCAAGATCGGCCAGATCATTCATGCACTGCGGGTCGCTGTCACGGGCAAAGCCGTGGGGTTTGGAATGTTCGAGATTCTGGAGATTCTCGGCCGGGAGCGCAGCCTCACACGAATCGACAGAGCCCTGTCCCTGGTCGAAACACCCCCGAGCTAGACCCTTATTAAGAGTCACAGGTGATCCACCATGAACAAGCCAAACTCTGAAAATCCTGCCGGCGGCGACGAGCCCGAGAGCCAGGCCACCAGCAACTTCATCCGCACCATCATCGACCAGGACGTGG
>JAUVRX010000122.1 GCA_030597375.1 Acidobacteriota bacterium | reverse complement strand
GTCATCCGCCAGATCGTGCAGGCGGGAAGAAGCACCTATTACTGTCCAGGGTGTCAGCGGTAATCGGAGGCAAGAGTACCTTGGTTCTGAAAGGGGTTCTGCTCGACATGGGAGGCGTGGTCCTGGAGATGGCCGGTGCACGGGGATTTCCCATCGAGAGATTGGATTGGCGGGGTCGTGAGGCCCTGCTACGGCTCATCAGGGCAGAGGGCGGCAAGCTGTCCCGGGATGATTTGGAGAAATTGCTGTTCACGCCATGGCGTCTCGATTATCAGCGGCGGGTCGAAATGGGCCGCGAAGCGGCGTGGGAGCCGCACCTGAAGAGACTACGCAGAGCTGCTGGCATCACTACCCCCGATCTGCAACTGCTGGAGGCCTGGTTCCGTCCCTATGGCGAGCGGCTGCAGCCGATATCGGGTGCAGCAGAAGCCATGGACCGCCTCTGCGCAGCAGGATTGAAGCTGGCCCTGGTCTCCAACGTGCCTCTGCCCGGCGCTCTCTATGAGCAGGTCCTGCGTCGCCATGACCTCCTCGAAAGCTTCGAATCTCGGCGATTCAGCTACGACTGCGACACGCGCAAGCCCTCCCCAGCTCTCTTGAGAACGGCTCTGGAAGACCTCGGATTCGACCGGCAGGAGTCGGTCATGGTCGGAGATCGCCGGGATCGGGATATCGGTGCCGGTCGGGCTGCCGGTGTAGCGACCGTCTGGATCAGAAGTGAGACCGGGGACGGTCCGGATGCCGATGCCGAAATCGGATCCCTGGCAGAGCTGCCCACATTGTTGCGTTCCTGGACAGATGGCTGAGGTCATCGAAGGACGGCTGGCAGGATAAGATCCGATTCATGCTCGAGGCTGATCGAACGGGGCCGGTCGCCCTGGGGGTGGCCGGTGGTACAGGGTCGGGCAAGACGACAGTTGCGCAGGCCATCCTCAGGGCCGTTGGTCCTGGACGGATTGCTTCCCTCGCCCAAGACAGTTACTACAAGGACATCGACTGGAGCTCTGATGAGGAGCTGCTACGGCATAACTTCGATCATCCCGAGGCGGTCGATTCCGACCTCCTGGTGAGTCACCTTCTGGCACTCAAGTCGGGAGAGCCTGTGGAGGTGCCGATCTACGACTTCGTGGCCCATGTCCGCACCGGGCGGATCGAGCGGGTAGAGGCGCGTCCCGTGATCCTGCTGGAGGGAATCCTGCTCTTGGCTGAGCCACGAATCCGACAGCTGCTCGACTTCAAGATCTATGTCGATACCGCCGCCGATATCCGTCTGATTCGCCGTCTACGCAGGGATATGAGCGAACGGGGCCGCAGCCTCGAAGACATTCTGCGCCAGTACGTGACCACGGTTCGCCCCATGCATGAGGAGTTCGTCGAGCCTTCCAAGCGGTGGGCCGACGTCATCGTGCCCGAAGGGGGAGAGAACCGGGTCGCCCTCGAGATGGTCATCGCTCGCATCGAGCAACTCCTGACCGAGTAGCGAGGGTTGAGGCGGTCGTCGTACCTCCGACTGACCTTTGAGGGCTTGGGGGCTTGAAGCGGCCGGCGTAGCGGCAAGAAGAGGCCTATGGGCGTAGGGGCTTGGGGACTTGAAGCAGCCGGACCCCGTGCCGGCCGTTGTTGCATCTTTCCAATCTGGTTGTGAGTCGGGAGGCTCGTCCGAGTGGTCCGCAGGGGGACGGCGGCGGCTACACAGACTTTGATGGGCGGGCCACCGCCTGCGCTCTCCGGCGCGCCGGATCTCTAACGCACTTCGATGGTCCTTGCGCTGCGCTTGTCGCGAGCCCCCCTGTCGAACCACCCGAACGAACCTCTAGGACCGATACCTCCTGGATGGTCCAAGGCCACGTACGAGGTCTTGAAGCGGCCGGACCCTGTGCCGGCCGGGGTGTGCGGGGGAAGTCGCGGATCCCGGGGGAGAGCCTCGTGTGTGGCCCAACACCACCAACGGTGTAAGACTCAAGCCCCTACGCCCTCAAGCCCTCACTGCCTCAGTGCCTCAAGCCCTCAGGACGGGCGGGTGGGGGTCGTCAGGGATGGAAGGGCCAGAAGATGGGAATCAGGACGGAGGCCAGTACCCAGAAGATCAGGGTCAGCGGCGCGCCGGCCCTGAGATAGTCGTTGAATCGGTAGTTTCCGGGGCTGAAGACCATGGCGTTGGTCTGATAGCCCATGGGCGTCATGAAGCTGGCCGACGCCGCATAGGCGACGGCCATGAGGAAGGGCTTGACGTCCACCTGTAGCGAGGCGGCAGCGCCGAAGGCTATCGGTACCATGAGCACGGCGGTGGCGTTGTTCGAGAAGACCGCGGTCAGCAGTGAGGTCGCCAGGTAGAGCACCGACAGCATGACCATTGCCCCGTAGGTTGCACCGACCCAACCCAGACCGTCACCGATCAGTGTCGCTAGACCGGTGTTCTCCATGGCGATTCCCAGGGGCAGGATCGCTGCCAGGAGAAAGATGACAGTCCAATCGATCCCGCGGTACGCCTGCTGAATGGTAATGCGTTGGGTGATCAGTAGGGCGACGACTCCCAGGATGGCGGCTTTGAGAATGGGCATCAACCCTGTAGCTGCGAAAATCACCACCGCGACGATGGTGAGAACGCTGATCCACCACCGTGACGCCAACTGGATCTTCAGGTCTCTCTCACCGAGAGGTATGAAGTCATCCATTTCGTAGAGCGCTTCGACCCTGGAGCGGGGGCCAAAGATGAGCAAGGTGTCCCAGGGCACAAGGGGAATGCGAGCTAGCTTGTCCCGGATGAGCTCGCTCGTGCGTCGCAGCGCCAGGACGAAACAGCCGAAACGACGGCGGAAGTCGATCTCCTTCAGGGTCGAGCCGATGAGCTGCGAAGAGGGGTCCAGCTGCACTTCGGCGAGGATGGTGTGCTCGTCGCTGAGGTTGGTGTCGTTGAGCTTGATGTCGGTGAGCAACAGCAGGCCGAAGGTCTCCTTCAGCGTCAGAATGCTCTCCATGGGTCCGCGGACCAGCAGAATGTCGTCTGCCTGGACCGGCGTATGTCTCAGATTGGCCGAGATCTTCTCCTGGCCGCGGATGATCTCGATGACATTGATCTGGTACCGCTCGCTGATGTGCTCGCGGACCACTGTGCTGCCTTCGAGCTTCGACCCCGGTGGGACCCTGAGCTCGGTCAAGTAGCCACTGAGCTGGTACTTGTTAGTCAGGCTCGAGAGGACGACTCTAGAGGGCAGCAGTCGCATGGGCCCCAGGATGTTGTAGACGGTGCCCACCGCCGCGAAGACGATGCCCAGCATGAAGAACTCGAAGACCCCGAAGTCCCCACGACCCCGCTCGGCTGACAGCGAGCTCACGAGAAGATTCGTCGAAGTCCCCAGGAGGGTGCAGGTGCCGCCGATAATGGCCATGTAGGAGAGCGGCAGGAGAATCTTCGAGGGGCTGAATCGGTAGTGCCGTGACAGGTGGATCGCCACCGGCATGAAGACTCCGACCGCGGCGGTGTTGTTGATGAAAGCAGAGAAGAATCCAACCAGGAGAAGCAGCAGGATCGAGGCTCCGATCGCCGACGAGCCGGTGCGCTCGGCGATCCTGTACCCCAGCTTGGTGACAAGGCCGCTTTGAACAAGCCCGGCGCTGAGGATGAACATCATCATCACGGTGATGACTGCAGGGTTGGAGAACCCGGAGACGGCTTCCTCTGGAGTTACCAGGTTGAACAGGAGCAGAAGGCCGAGGCAGACCAGGGCGATCGCGTCCATGCTCATCCATTCCCGCACGAAGGCGACAATCGTGAACAGAATGATGCCCAGAAGCAGGACGATATCCAGAGTGAGTGTCATGGCAGGGTCGCAGCCGGTCTCCGTGGTGCCCCGAGTTTAGCAACGCCATCGATTCGCGGCTGTTGTGTTTGATAGGTAGGTCCAGGGGCCCATACAATGGGCACACAGGAAGGATGACTCCGATGAATGCAAAGACCATGATGACGGTGTTTCTCTGTGTGGTGCCCATCCTCGCGCTGGTGGCGTGCGAGTCGGCCGACCCACCGGTTGCGGGATTGACGATCGAGCCTACCCGGCTGCGACTGCCCTTCCCGGGTGTCATCGATCTCGACCTGAGCTGGGCGATGGAGCTGCCATTGGATGGACTGGAAGGCACACCCCTGGTCTTCGTACACCTCCTCGGTGAACAGGGCGACGTGCTCAGGACCTTCGATCGCCGCCTGGATTTCGAATGGCAACCGGGGCAGAGCCAGCAATCCGTGATCCGCCTCTACCAATCTGCCCTGGCTCCCCCATTGGAGCCCGGAACCTATGGTCTGACCGTTGGCCTGTATGACTCGGCTGGCCGGAGGTGGCCGCTTCGAGTCGAGGGTGACGAAACTGGCAGGAACGAGTATCGCGTCGCGGACGTAGAAGTCGGGAGTGAGTCGGAGGACGCTCCGATGTTCTTCTTCTCGGCGGCCTGGCTGCCACTGGAGAGCGGTCTGGATGCGCAGGTCGTGGCCCGCAGGTGGCTCGGAGACGCGGAGGGAACCATTCGTGTCACCGACCGCCCCGACAGCGGCAGGATCTGGATGCTGATCCGAATCCCCAGCGCCGAATCCAAGAGCTCTCGGATGGTTCTCGCCGATGAAGCGTCGGCACCGGAGGTCCGGGTGACGAGCACCTGTGGCCTGGAGGAGATCTGCGTTTCGGGGCCCGGGTTCCACGAGATCGAGCTCTCCCTCGGGCCGGAGAAAGAGGAGCTGTTGGAGGAGTGCGAATTGCGGCTCGAGCCCAACTTCCATCTGCTGGAGGACAACGCCCCGACGCAACGGTCGATGGCACTCGAGGTTCTCGCCTGGGCCGACTAGAAACGCCCAACTCGCTCTGGCTACTTGCTCATCGACAGCGCCAGCGTTTTCGAGGTGGGTAGACCCTGCACGGGACCAAGGGGTTGCCAGACCTCGACGCCATCCTCGTCCTTGATCTCCATCCATTGAGCTGTTGCCAGGATCACCTCGATATCGAGCTTGCCATCGGCGGGCATTGGCCTCGAGGTTTCTGTACTCCAGAAGTTGTAGAGCGGGATGTCGGCTGACTCACCCGGTGGCACCGGAAACATGAAAAGTTGATTTCGGTAGACGGGCAGCTCCTGGCCATTGATCTTGACCTTGAAATCCAGTTGCGAAGCAGTGCGGTCTCCACCGTTGGCAAGCTTGACCGTCAGCTTGCACAGAGTGTCCGGTCCGGGAGAGGTGGGTTGCACGCTGACAGCCTCGACGGTGACGGCAGGGGCCTCCTGGGCCGTGGCCAGGCTGCCGAGCATCAGGCCGCAGACGAGCACGGCGGTGGTCAGGACCCTGGTTCCCAGACTGCGACGCGATGAGGCTTCGGTCGTGCGTTTCGGCGACAGCATGATTCGTTGATCTTATCGAAGTCGGCCGGGAGGGGGTCTCGTCCGCGGCTACATGGGTACCCCTGCCGGCTCCGAGTGTTGTGACGAGGCCGGAATAGAAGCGTCCGGGGTGTGGGTTGGTTGGAAAGGAGTCGGGTCCCATGATGACCGAGAAAGATCGAGATGAGCGACGCGGGTGGGTGATGAGCCTGGCCATGACGGCCATGGCCCTGGGTGCTGGTGTGGCCGCCGCCAGGTACTGGCTCGATCGCTTTCAGCGCTCCAGGGTCTTCCTTCCAGATCGTTTTCCGAACGGCATCTGGAGTCCCGGATCGTTCGGCTTGCCAGCAGAGGACATCTGGTTCTCCACCGAAGATGGCATGAGACTGCACGGATGGTGGATACCCCATCCGAAGGCCCGAGGCACTCTTCTCTACTGCCACGGTAACACTGGGAGCATTGCTCATCGGATTGGGGTCTTCCGCGAGCTGTGGAGTCTGGGGGTCGACCTGTTCGCCTTCGACTACCGAGGCTATGGGCGCAGTACGGGTGAGCCGACGGAGGATGGCCTCTATCTGGATGTGCGTGCGGCACACGACTACCTGACGCGCGATCTGCAGTGTCGGGCCGAAGGGATCTTGATTTTCGGTCACTCGCTGGGCGGAGCCGTGGCGATCGACTGTGCCCTGGATCGAAAAGTGGCTGGTCTCATCGCCCAGTCCACCTTCACCCACATCCGAGATGCGGCACGGGCGGTATTCCCGACCCTACCGATTCATCTGGCGGCCCGCCGGCAGTTTCGAAGCATCGACAAGGTGGCCGAGCTCAGGATCCCGAAGCTGTTCATTCATGGTGAATCCGACGAGAAGGTCCCTGTGGAGTTGGGCAAACAGCTCTACGAAGCTGCCTGTGAGCCCAAGGACTTCTACCTCGTGCGGCGCGGCGGACACAACGACCTTCATCTCTACGGTGGACGGCGGTATCTCCGCCGCATCTCCCGCTTCCGGAACCGCTGTCTGAAAGAGGCATTGAGGGCTTGAGGGCTTGAGGCAGTGGGACTTGGGTCCTGGGGCTTGGGTTCTGGGCCGACGGTGGTATTGGGCCTTTGAAGCGGCCGGCACAGGTTGTAGGACCTCAAGACATGGCTGACAGTTCGACCTCACGACATCGCTGACACATTGGGCGTGTTGAATGGTGTCTTTTGGACGGTGGGCTGGCACAGCTATCGCCGATCCCCAGGCTCCAGGACGGTCCAATTCCAGGTTTCGGGTTCTTGTAGCGGCCGTCGCCTCTGGCGGCCGTTGGCCCCATTACCGTGATCGGGTTGTCTTCTCGAGATTCGGGCCTGACTACCTGTCCACCAACACGGGGCAACCCCACATTATCGGGCTGGACCAGGTGTCCACCGAACCTCCACCAGGCCGTGTGGCCATCAGCCCCGGAACCCAAGCCCTCAAGGATCGGCCGGAAGGAACGCCTGGCCGCCTCAACCCTCAAGCCCAGGACATGTGGATGGGCTATCCCAGGTCCTCGTAGATCGCCGTCGTTATGGCCCTCATTCGGTGGAGATGGGAGGCCTCGTCGGGCGTGCCGTTGAGGAAGATGACGACCGCCAACTGGCGCTCGGGATCAGCGAAGGCCGTCGAGGAACGGTATCCGCTGTGGCCGAAGGCTCGGGCCGAGGCTCTGGGCCAGTGTCCGTAGCGAACCTTGCCTCCCTCGTCGGCAGTATTGATCACGAATCCGAGTCCCCAGTCGAGGGTCTGGCGAAAGGTCTTGTCGAAGAGCCCCGAGCGGTGTCGGGCCGTCAAGGCTTCCACGGTCTGGGGCAGGAGAATCGGGGTTCCCTTCCAGGTGCCGGCCCTCAGGAGCATTTCGTAGAAGCGTCCCAACTCACGCGCCGGTCCCCAGCCGTTGGCTCCGGGAGAGCAGCGAGTCACCCGCTTCTCCGAGCTCCAGTTCAGCAGGACCGGCTCGTCAGGCTGGGTATCGAAGAGGGGTGCCAGACGCTCGCCATAATCCTCGAAGGTCCCGACAGGCATTCCGATCCAGGAGTCCCGCATGCCCAGCGGTTCGAAGATCTCCTCTCGAATATAGCGGTCGAAAGACCTTCCATCGGCCCTGCGGACGATCTCACCGAGGATGAACCAACTCGCAGTCCGGTGGTAGCCGGCGGTCTTGCCCGGCACCCAGCGGGGCTCTAGGCGGGCGCTACAGATCTTGGCGATGATCTCTTCCCATGTCGACCTGGGCCACCCCACATCCAGCATCCGGATACCCCCGGTATGGGTCAACAGGTGCCGGATTGTGATGACCTCCTTGCCCCGGGTTCCGAACTCCGGGATGTGATCGGCGACCCGATCGTCCAGGGCCAGTCGATCTCGCTCCCAGAGCTGGGCGATGGCTACGGCAGCCACGGGCTTGGATGAGGACATCCAAGGCATGAGGTGGTCGGTCGTCATCCTGTCGTCGGGTCGCGCCTCGCCAAAGGCCTCCGCGAAGACGGGCTCGCCATTCTTCGAGGCATAGATCTGGCCCCCCAGGTGGAGCCCAGCGGAGATTCCCTCATTGAGTACCTTTCGAGTTTGTTCCATGGTCTGCGATCCGTTCAGGGGTCAGATGGTTGCAACCGGCATTCGGAGAGGTTTCTGAGGCCATTTCCACCGAGGT
>JAUVRX010000322.1 GCA_030597375.1 Acidobacteriota bacterium | reverse complement strand
TCGGCGACACCGACATCGGGAGGCGGTGGCGGTCCGGTCTCGGCCTGCTTTCCGCAGCCCACGGCCAGAGCGGCCAACGTCGCAAGAGTCAGGCAGCTCCACAAGCTGCCCGGTCGGAAAGGTGTTCTCATGGCTCGCTCCCTGCGCTGTCGATCGTAGAGGAGATGTCCTCGGCGTCCTCTTTCGGAGTGTTGTCGGGATCGGGTGGACCCCACCCTCCGCCGAGGGCTCGGTTGAGGGTGATGAGATTCTGCACCACCAGCCCCTCGGACTCGGCCCAGGAATCCTGCTGGGTGGCCAGTGTCCTTTGGGCGTCCAACAGGTTCAGGAAATCCGTCAATCCCGACATGTACTGCGTGCGGACCAGTTCGACCGTTCGATTGCTTGCGTCCACGGCCTCGTAGAGGCGGTCCCGGCGCTCCTTCTCGCGCTCATAGGCCACCATGGTGCTCTCGACCTCGTCGAGGGCGAAGAATACGGACCGCTCATAGGTGAACAGGTGCTGTTGGGTGATGGCTTCCTGCACCCGGATGTTGTTGCGAATCTTGCCAGCGGTGAAGATGTTCCACCGCAGGCCTGGTACCAACGACCAGGTAGTGCTGCCACCGTCGAACAGGGTGCCGCTGTCGATGGATTCCAGGGCCAGGATTCCTGCCAGTGAGAAGGTCGGATAGAGGTCGGCCTTCGCCACACCGATCAGCGCCGTCTGTGAGGCCAGCTGCCGCTCGGCGGCTCGAATGTCCGGACGACGACGCAGAAGATCTGCCGGAATGCCCAGCGTCACGCCCTCGTCTGGGACGGGTATGTCGTAGTCTCCCGTCAACAGATCGTCGACGGCGCCCGGTGGTTTGCCCAGCAACACCGCCAGGCGGTTGATTGCCGCTGCGAGCCTGGCTTCGAGGGACGGAATGCCAGCCTGTGAGTTGGCCAGGTTGTACTCGGCCTGCGTGACATCGGTCAAGGGGCTCAAACCAGCGTCGAAACGATCCTGGGTGAGCTGCAGACTGCCCGCCTGGGCCTCGACGTTGGCCCTGCCGTACTTGATGCGCTCCTGCAGGGTCCGGACTTCGATGTAGTTAGCGGCCACGTCGGCCATCAGGATCACGATGACATCGCGGTAATCCTCGATGGAGGCCTCGAGTCCGGCCCTGGCCGATTCGGCTCCCCGGCGCAGGCGACCGAAGACATCGATCTCCCAGTTGAAGCCGACGCCGATGTTGTACAGATCGAAGGGCTCGAACCCTCCAGGCGGCACGAACAAGGCGCTGTTTTCGCTGAGATCCTGGCGCGAATAGGCGGCATCCAGGGCTACGTCGGGGTAGTAGCGACCGGTGGCGATCCCCAATCGAGCTCGCGCCTCTTCAACCCGCGCCGCAGCGACCTGTAACGACAGGTTCTCCAACCGGGCCTCGTGGATGAGCTCGACGAGCTTCGGGTCGTTGAGCGTCGTCCACCAGGTCTCGAGCGGCGATCCCTGCCTTTCGACCTCCTCTGCCACCGCCGACCTCCAGGCGTCCGGAACCTCCTGCTCCAACGCCGGCGGCTCGTAGTCGGGACCCACGGTGCAGCTCGCCAGTAGAGAAAGAGCGAGCAGGGCAGACAGCAGTCCGGAGGCGTGTGAAGGGACTGCCACCTTCTCTCGAAGAGCTTTGGATGAGGTCATGATTTCTTTGGGTTCAGAGGAGCAATCGTTGACAGCCGCCGATCGTACCATCTTCGTAGGGGCGTAGGGGAGGGGCTTGCCCCCTCCCGTGGCTCGGTGGTGGTATTGGGCCAGGCGCGAGTCCCTCCCTCGGGATCTTGAAGCGGCCGGCGCCTCTGCCGGCCGGGGTGGGTGGGGGTGACCGGACCTGTGCTGGCCGACCGTGGGGGCCAGACCGACCGCGATAGGTGTGTTCTCACTCCAGGGGTGCCCTCCGAAGGCTCGAGGGGATAGAGTTAGAGGATAGACTGGCTCGCTATCCGCGAGAAGGAGGTTTGAAAGTGAAGAAATCAGCACTCTGTCTC
>JAUVRX010000242.1 GCA_030597375.1 Acidobacteriota bacterium | reverse complement strand
TGCCGTTCATGGACTCGAGTTTGGCCTCCTTCAGCATCGTCGGTCAGTGGATGCAGACGCGAAAGCTGCTCGAGGCCTGGCTGGTCTGGCTGGGAGTCGATATCTTCTACGTCGGCATGTTTCTCTACAAGGGTCTCTACCTGACCGCCGGTCTCTACGCGGTTTTCCTCTATCTCGCGGTCCTCGGCTTCATGAAGTGGCGCCGATCGATGGGAGCCGTTCGGGTACAGCCTGCGATCGAGGCGATCCCATGATCCGTGTGGTCGTCACCGGCTCGGAGTGCACGGGCAAGACGACCCTCGCCGAGGCTCTCGCCGAGCACTACGGCACGGTGTGGGTTCCCGAGTTCGTGCGGCAGTTCGTGCACGAGAAGGGAGCTCCTCCAGATTACGAGGATGTCGGGGCGATCGCTCGCGGCCAGATCGGGCTCGAGGACCAGATGGCCTCGACGGCCACGCGCCTCCTTGTCCAGGACACCAATCTACTCAGTACAGTGGTCTACAGCCGGCACTACTACGGGGATTGTCCCGCATGGATCGAGGACGAGCTGCGGGAGCGAGCTGCCCACCTCTACTTGCTTGCAGGTATCGATGTTCCCTGGACACCCGACGGCGATCAACGCGACCGCGGTGACCGGCGCCAGGAGATGCAGGGACTCTTCCGCACTGCCCTGACCGATCGCGGACTGAGATTCGTCGAGATCAACGGTTCTCCTCGGCAGCGGCTCGAGATTGCGATTGTGGCAATCGATGACTTGCTCGCCAATTGATCCGGAGAGCTCGTTTGTAGAATGAACCGGAAGCCATCGTCAACGCAACCGTCATACTGGAACCCCATGTCCGTCATTCTTCATCTCTTTGGCACCGTGAAAGTCAGTGCCAGGGTCGTAGTCAGGCTCTGCTTGTGCGCGTTCATCGCCCAGTTGACAGTTGGCTGTGGCCAGGACGCTCCACCTCCAAACGTCATCATCATCTCGCTCGATACGTTGCGCGCCGATCATGTTGGTGCCGCTGGCTACGAACGAGATACCACGCCGAACATCGACCAACTCGCAGAGGAAGGCACCACGTTTCTGAACAACTACTCGCAGGCGCCCAACACGGCTCCTTCCCATACCTCCATCCTGGCCTCTCTGTACCCCTCGGTCCATGGAGTCTACAGACATGGTCAGGTACTCGACCCCGAGGTTCAAACTCTGCCGGAAGTCTTCCAACAGGCCGGCTACCGCACAGCTGCCTTCACTCAACTCAACGGCGAGACCTACAAGCAGGGGTTCGATCACACTCACTTTCTCGAGAGTCCTTCCAACGCTGGGAAGGGACTCGAGGACACCCGCGTAATTCAGAAATGGATCTCGGAGAGCTCAGACCAGCCGTTCTTCCTGTTCGTCCACTCCTATGACGTGCATCTCCCCTACAGCCCGCCTCAAAGATTCATCGATCTCTTCGCTTCGGGCTATGACGGCCCGCTTCCAGTCTGGATTCAGCGCCAAGACATCAACCAGATCAATCGTGGCGAGCTCGATCTGACCGCACGCGACTACCAGTACATCGTCGATCTCTACGATGCAGAGCTCTATCGGGCTGACGAGATTCTGGGCACGCTCTTCGACCATGTGCGCCAAGCAGGGATCTGGGACGACACGCTGATCCTCGTGTTTTCGGACCACGGGGAAGAGTTCGGCGAGCATGGTCTCTACGGCAGGCATACCTACTCCCTCTACAACGAGCTTCTGAGAACGCCACTGATCCTGCGTGGCCCTGGGGTGCCAGCAGGCAAGAAGGTGACACAACCCACCCGTAACATCGATATCGCCCCTACGCTCCTGCGTCTTGCCGGATTGGAGCCACCAGAGACCTTCATGGGAGAGGATCTCCAGCCCGTGTGGAAGGGCCGGGAGCAGACGCCTCGGGAGGTCGTTGCCGAACGCAGGGTTGACCGGATCCTCATCCGAGACAGGTACAAGTACTTCTCGGATGGTCGCCTGTTCGATCTACATCTCGACCCCACTGAGCAGGAGGACATCGCCATGACTCATCCTGAGATCGCGCAGGAGATGCGAGAGGGTCTCGATGGATGGATTCGGAGCTTCATCGTGCTGCAGAAAGAGGTTGCGTCCTCCGACGATATCCTCCTGACCTGGGAGGAGGAGAAGCGACTGAGGGCACTGGGCTACCTCGACTGACCTCGGGTTCGAAATCGCCCAGCGCCCAGGTCAACCGCATTGTGATGTAGAATCCAGGGTCTCGACACGCTGAACCACGTTCAACCACAACGACCAGGAGGTTCCCTCATGTTTCGCCGAAGTCTAGCTCTGATCGTCGTACTGACCCTTGCTCTCGTGGGCACCAGCTTTGCCCGTGAAGTTCAGGATTATTCCAAGACCATCGACAACTTCAAGCAATCCTCTGACGTAAGACCCGTCTTCGACTCCGCCTATGGCTACGCCGTGTATCCCACCATCGGCAAGGGTGGATTGGGCATCGGTGCCTCCCACGGCAAAGGCCAGGTGTACGTCGGAGGAAAAGTGGTCGGCTTCACATCCCTGAGCGATATCTCCATCGGTTTCCAGGCTGGGGGCCAGGCCTACAGCCAGATGGTGTTCTTCGAGGACAAGCGCGCCTTTGACGACTTCACCAGCGGCAATTTCGAGTTCGGCGCCGACGCCGGCGCCATTGCGGTCCAGGCCAGCGCCGAGGCCTCAGCAGGTAGCGAGGGTGCTTCCGCAGGTGCCAGCAGCGGTGGATCGGGCGGCAGCCAGGCCACTACCAGTTACTACAAGGGCATGCTGGTCTTCCACATCGGCAAGGGTGGCTTGATGTACCAAGCGGCCATCAAAGGTCAGAAGTACAAGTACACGCCGCTGAACTAGCTCCTCCCTGGCCAGGCGCCAGGCGAATTCAACGATTCAGGTGGGCCGACCCTGCCTCGGGGGCGTCATTCTCGAATCTGTCGACGATGACGCTCCCCTGGGGTGGGGTGTTTTCGTTATGGGTGACAAGACCACCGCAACCTGCCGAATTACCCAGATTCATCCGGTAGACTCGCAGGTCTGCGCCGCGGCTGCCGAGCCTCATTCACGACTGGAAGACGTTCGACAGACTGTCCCATTGCTGGAGGGTAAGGGAACCATGCACAAGATCGTCGCCATTCTCTCGACCTGCGCCATCATCTGCTGTGCCGTTCAACCAGCCCTGGCTGATGACAAGGAGATCGAAAGGCTCGAGTCAGAGCTCGAAGAGATCGCCACCATCGACAAGAAGATGATGGTGCCCATGCGGGACGGCATTCGCCTGGCGACGGACGTGTACCGACCCAAGGATTCGGAGGGTCCCCTGCCGACGATCTTTTCGCGGACTCCCTACAATTTCAACAAGCTCGGGGAGCGGAGCCTGAAAGCCATCACCAAGGCCCTGGAGAACGGTTACGCCTACGTCCAGCAGAACGAACGGGGCAAGTTCTTCTCAGAGGGAGAGTGGGAGATCCTCGGCTTCCCGAGAACCGATGGCTACGACGCTCTCGATTGGATCGCAGCCCAGAGCTGGTCGAACGGCAAGGTGGGGACCATCGGCTGTTCTTCCTCCGCCGAGTGGCAGCTGGCGCTGGCGGCGATGGATCACCCCGCCCATGCGGCCATGGTGCCGATGGCTTCGGGAGCGGGAATCGGGCGCGTCGGCCCTTTCCACGAGATGGGGAACTGGTACCGAGGCGGCGTCTTCCAGATGCTCTTCGGTTCCTGGCTGTATGGCGTGCAGAACACGCAGCGCCCACGTCTACCGGAGGGTCTGCCGAGGGAGGACGTAATTCGCCTGGCCCGCTACTTCGACCTGGCGCCGAAGATGCCGGACGTGGACTGGGTCGAGAACTTCGAGCACCTTCCTCTGGTAACCATGCTGGAAGAGGTAGAAGGTCCCAAGGGGGCGTATGCCGAGTTCGTCGGGCGCTTTCCGAACGACCCGGCATGGTTCGAAGGCGGCCTCTACCACGACAACGAGCCCTGGGGCGTGCCCAGTCTATGGATGAACTCCTGGTACGACATCTCGCAAGGCCCCAACCTGGCCCTCTTCAATCACATCCGGGACAACGCCGAAGACCCTGAAGTGCGGGACGGACAGTATGTCGTTGTTGCTCCGACTTCACACTGCCGCTATCAAACCGAGGACAAAGAGACCATCGTCGGCGAGCGCAACATGGGCGACGTCCGCTTCGACTACGACGATCTGACCTTCCGTTGGTTCGATTACTGGCTCAAGGGCGAGCAGAACGGCGTGCTCACCGACACTCCCAGGGTCCAGTACTACACCATGGGGCTCAATCAGTGGCAGTCTTCCACTGCCTGGCCGCCTCCCGAAGCGGAGATCTTGACCTGGTATCTGGATAGCGACGGAGCGGCGAACAGCCTGTTCGGTGATGGCCGCCTTGGCGTCTCACCTCCCGCGACAGACAATCCGGATCAGTTCCCCTACGACCCCTCAGTGCCGGTCTCCGCACTCGGCGGCGGTGTCTGCTGCACAGGGGGCGCAGCCACGCCAGGCCCCTTCGAC
Source organism: Acidobacteriota bacterium (assembly GCA_030597375.1). Taxonomy (GTDB): domain Bacteria; phylum Acidobacteriota; class Thermoanaerobaculia; order Multivoradales; family JAHEKO01; genus JAUVRX01. The sequence goes on along the minus strand of JAUVRX010000242.1, from coordinate 44 downwards.
CAACGGCGCAGCGAAGCGCGGCTTGACGTCCTCGTTTACACCAG
>JAUVRX010000098.1 GCA_030597375.1 Acidobacteriota bacterium | reverse complement strand
TTGCGGGCCAGGTGGATCTCTGCGATGTTGATGCCGGCATTGCCGAGCAGGGTACCGACGGTACCGACGACGCCAGGAACATCGCTGTTGCGCAGCACCAGAAGGCGCCCCTTGGCTCGGAACTCGAGGCGGTAACCCTCGAACCGCACGACCCGGGGATCGGCTTCTCCGAACACCGTACCGGCCACTTCGACACTGCCTTTCTCACCACTGACGACCACTCCTACGAGCTCGGGATACTCACCCGATGAGTGGTAGACCGATCGAACGACCTCGATGCCCCTGCCTGCGGCCACCTTTTCGGCATTGACGAAGTTGACCGCCTCTCCCAGGAAGGGCGTCAGTGCTCCCTTCAGGGCTGCAATCGTCAGGGGTAGCCTGATGCCCTCATCGATGCCCCACAGCTCGACCTTGACTTCGAGGACACTGCTGCCCAGCAGCGAGCTGCACAGGGAGCCCAACTGCTCTGCCAAGGCGACGAAATGCCGGGCACGCCCACCGGTCGGCGAGAACGGGAGATTCACCGCCGTCAGCTCCAGGGATCCTTCGAGCGCCCCGAGCACCATCCGTGCAGTCTCGGTCGCCACCCTCTCCTGCGCTTCTCGGGTCTGTGCTCCGATATGCGGCGTCACCACCACCCTGGGATGGTGAACCAGCTTGGACTCCGTGGGCGGCTCCTGAGCGAAGACGTCCAGAGCCACGCCGCCAAGTCGACCCGACTCCAGAGCCTCCAGCACCGCTTCCTCATCCACCACACCACCGCGGGCGCAGTTCACCAACAGGGCCCCGGGCTTCATCTTGGAAAGCGACTCGGCGTTCAGCAAACCCCGCGTCTGATCGGTGAGCGGCGTGTGCACGGAGACCACGTCCGAGCGCTTCAGCAGGGCCTCCAACTCCGCCAACTCGACATCGAGGCGGCGAGCGGCCGAGGCATCCAGATAGGGGTCGAAGGCCAGGACCTTCATCCCGAAGGCCTGGGCTCGGTAGGCAACGTTCTGGCCGATGCGACCGAGACCGATGAGCCCCAGCGTCTTGCCCTCGAGCTCGGTGCCGATGAACCGTTTTCGGTCCCACTCACCCGCCAGCAGTGACTGATGGGCTGCGGGAACGTTTCGCGCCAGCGCCAGCAATAGCGCGAACGTGTGCTCTGTCGCCGAGACCAGATTGGCGGTAGGGGCATTGACCACCAGAATGCCCAGTTCCGTAGCGGTCGCCACGTCGACGTTGTCGACGCCGATGCCGGCCCGACCCACCACCTTGAGGCGCTTGCCCTGGCGCAGGAGATCGGCATCCACCTGCGTCATGCTCCTGACAATCAGGGCATCGAACGAACCGATCATCTCTTGCAGCCGCGGCCGCTCCTCGGTTGAAAGCAGATGGACCTCCGAACCGCTCTGCCGCAAGATCTCCAGGCCGGCGGAATGCAATGGGTCGGCAACCAGGATGCGACTCATCGCCCGCTTGCCTCCAAGACCTCATCGAGGGCCTGCAGGAGACCCTCCAGGTCCTCGGCGCGCACCTCCCCCATGTGGCCGATGCGAAAGGTCTCCGGTTTCCACTTGCCATAGCCCCCACCGACAGTGAAGCCCAGACGGGAGAGTCCTTCGACGATTTCCGGAGCCTGCCTTCCAACGGGCGCCCGCAGGCAGCTGATGGTTGGGGACCTGCTGCCGGCGTGGCTGGCCCAGTCCATGCCGCGCGCCTCGACCCACTGGGCCGTCTGCTCCCGTAGCTCTGCGTGACGACGCCAACGCGCCTCCATCCCCTCCTCGACAATGTTGTCCAGCTGTCGGTCGAGGGCATAGAACACCGAGACGGCTGGAGTGGTGATCGTGCCGCCCGATCGGTGCTTGTCGCGGTAGCGCAGCATGTCGGTGTAGAAGCCGCGATTCTCCAGCCGCGCCGCCTGCTCGGCAGCTCGCTCCGAGAGGGTGAATACGGTGAGGCCTGGAGGTGCGGCCATGGCCTTCTGCAGACTGGCCAGAACGACGTCCAGGCCCCAATCATCCGTCTCGATCGGTACGCCTGCCAGCGAGGAGACGGTATCTACAAGCAGAAGGGCATCGCTCTCCTCCCGGACCACCCCAGCGATGGCATGCAGGGGATTCACCACCCCGGTGGAGGTCTCATTGTGCACCAGGGTGACCGCCTCGTACCGCTGCCGACGCAGGGCCTCTCGTACCAGTTCCGGGTCCACGGCCTGGCCCCAGGGCACCGTCACACGATCGGCCCGTTTGCCCAGCGAAAGGCAGATCTGGTGCCAGCGCTCGGAGAAGGCGCCACAGACGAGATTGAGAACACGGGACTCGACGGTCGAGATGACAGCACTTTCCAGCACCAGCGTGGCGCTACCCGTGGCCACAAGCACGTCACCGCGGGTTCGGAAGACCGCCTGCAGCCGCGGTGTGATGGACTCGTACAGCGACCTGAAGCCAGCCGAGCGGTGCCCGACGACGGCCTTCGCCATGGCCTCGCGAACTTCCGGCAGGACGTAGGTCGGGCCGGGAAGAAAGAACCGGATGTTCGGACGTGTCATAGCGGAGCTCACCTCTGGATCGGATCTCTGTGTCTCGGTGCCGCGCGGCGGCATTGTGGCACTGCCTCTCGTCGAGCGTCAACAGCGCAGCCAGACTCACGCCGGAGACGTCTGCGGTCACCCACCCGAGCTCAGGTTCCGAAAGGGCTCGGCTTCCTGAGGGTCGCCACCAGCCTGGACGTGTCCAGGGTGCGCGTCGCAGCTCCTGGAACTTCCAGCTGCCAATGCCCGTCCGCTGCCTCGAGACGCGGTAGGCCCTCGGTACCCCTGACAAGCACCACCGAACAGCCGACGAAGTATTCACGCAGCAAGTCCTTCATGACGGCCTGACCCCGGCGGGGTTTGACGGCGATCGTCAGGCCGTCATCGACAGCCACGGCCCTGAGCACGCCTGATCCGGCGGCGGCCGTCAAGGCGGACGGCACCGGCGAGCCCCCGAAGTCGAGCCACCCGACCCGCATGCCATCGGCACGGAGCGCCTCGATCAACTCGACGTATTCATCGGCTTCCCCATCGACCTGCAAGAGATGAATGCGTTTCATGGCCTCGCCTCTCCGGGATAGAGGAGCCAGGGCTCGCACTCTCGTCGGAACTGGTCTTCCTGACTCGCCCACGAATCGAACAAGTCAGCTGGATCCCCTCCAGCCTCGAGGAGCTCTCGTAACTCACCGCTGCCAGAGAGCAGATCGATCGCCGGCCGATCGCTGACGAACTCGTAAGGCCTGTCGCGCCAAGCGAAGGCATCAGGGGCGAGCCGCTGAAAGCCGAAGAGGATTTCGACACCGCAGCGATACGGCTGAAACGAGCCGGGATCGGTGACCTTGATCTCTACCCCACCGCAAATCTCTCCCTCGTGTTTGTGAAACATCGGTCGGAAGAAGGTGGGAACGAAATGCACACCCGCCAACCCACGGTTGTTGAGCTCCTCGGCCAGCCGCATCGGCTCCACACCCGGTGCGCCGACCACTTCGAAAGGTCGCGTCGTTCCTCGCCCTTCCGACAGATCGGTGCCCTCCAGAAGACAGAGTCCCGGGTAGACGAGGGTCGTCTGCGGGGTCGGGATATTGGGCGATGGCGCCATCCAGAGGCGACCGGTCTCGTCCCACAGCATGGATCGACGCCACCCCTGCATGGTCCAGACGCGGAGGCCCTCCGGCCAGTCGTTTCGCGCCCCCTCGAGACGCATCAACTCGCCCAGGGTCAGGCCGTGACGGACAGGCGTCTCGAAGGCGCCGACGAAGGACTCGAAGCCCTCTTGTCGGAGATTGCCCTCCACCACCTCGCCACCGATGGGGTTCGGCCGGTCGAGCACCCAGACTTCGCAACCCTCCTCGAGTGCTGCTACCGCCGCCCAGACGGCCGTAGCAGCGTAGGTGTAGTAGCGGGCACCGACATCCTGTAGGTCGATGAGCAGCAGGTCGAGGTCTGAGAAATGAGCTCGGTCGGCACGAAGGGACGACTCGGATTCGCCGTAGAGGGAAACGACTGGCACTCCCGTCCATGGATCGATCTGGTCGGCCGACGGCACCATGTCCTGCTCGATGCCGTACATTCCGTGCTCCGGACCGAACAGCCGGGTAGGCGGCTCGCCCCCGGTCGCCATCAGGGCTAGATGTGCCGGAACCAGGCCATTACTGACCGACGCGCCGTGAGCCAACAGACCGTATCGTCTGCCGGCCAGTGCCTCTCCTTCGGCGAGAAGCCGATCCAGACCGGTGAGAATCATTCCTGTCGCAGGAACTCCCCGCTCCTGCCCCCGCTCTTGGCCTCCAGGCGGAGGTCGCTGATGACAGCATCGCGCTCGACAGCCTTGACCATGTCGTAGAGCGCCAGCGCCGCCATCGAGCAGGCGACCATGGCCTCGAGCTCGGCTCCGGTGCGAGCGGTGACGATGACGCGGCTGCGGATCCGTACCCCTTCGACCTCGGGATCGATCTCTACTTCGACCTGATCGAGTCCCAACGGATGCGCCAGCGGCACGAGCTCACCGGTTCGCTTGGCCCCCTGGATTCCGGCCAATCGGGCGACGGTGTAGGCGTCCCCCTTCGGCAGATCGCCCAGTTTCGAGACGGTTTCTGGAGACATCCGGACGTGACACGAGGCCTCGGCGACTCTCCGAGTGACCGGCTTTTCCGACACGTCCACCATGCGGGCCCGGCCGCGGTCATCCAGATGGCTGAAGGGGTTCGAGGGACTCATGCGGGCAAAGTCCTATGCTAGCATTCTGGCATCTTGGCGACCATTACTGTCGCAACCATCATCCCCACCCTCAACGAAGAATCGTCGCTGCTACGGCATCTGCCAGCGGCCCTCTCCGCGGCTGACGAGGTCGTCGTCAGCGACGGTGGAAGCCGGGACGCGACAGTCCGCGTCGCCGACGAACTGGGCGCCAGGGTCGTCTCTGGCCCGGCCGGCCGGGGACCCCAGCTCAATCGCGGGGCCGCTTCCACCCGCAGCGACGTGCTGCTGTTCCTCCATGCCGACACCGGGCTGCCGGAGGGAGCGATCCCAGCGATTCGACAAGCGCTGGGTCATGGCAAGGTTGGAGGCGGCTTCCAGGTCCGTTTCGACACCGACCACAGGGTGATGGCCGTGGGCGGCAGACTGGTGAATCTGCGAACTCGTCTCACCCGCTCTCCCCTGGGCGATCAGGCGCAGTTCGTCAGCCGCACGACCTTCAACGACCTTGGAGGTTTTCGGGAGTGGCCCATCCTGGAGGATCTCGATTTCATCCGGCGGATGAAGCGGCGGGGTGAGATCGTTGTCCTGCCACTCGAGGTCACCACCTCGGCTCGGCGGTATCTGCAAGGCGGAATCGGCCGGACCGTGGCGATCAATTGGCTGATCTGGGCCCTCTACCTCGCAGGCGTCCCGCCTGAACGCCTCGCCAGACTGTATCGACCCAGGCAGGCACCCGCCGATCGAGCCGGCTAGCCCGAGCGGCAGAAGACTTGAACGGTGAACCCGTCGTGGTCGCCGCCTGTCAGGATCCTCCAAAGGCCGGGCCCCATGACGAATTCGCTGAGAGGAGGCTGCAGTCGGTCACCGAGATCCAGGAGGGCGAATTCGCGGTGCCGCTTCAGGAACCGCTCTGCCACTGCCTCGTTTTCGGCCTCCTCCAACGAGCATGTGATGGCAGACAGGACTCCGCCCGGCGCCACGAGCTCTGCCACGCCCTCCAGCATGGCGAGACCTCCGGTGGAGAGTCGCTCGATCTCCCGTCGACTCACCCTCCACTTCAACTCGGGATGCTTGCGGAGGGTACCGGTACCCGAACAGGGCAGATCCACGACCACCCGCTGGAAGGGCGAATCGATCGCACGATCTCGTGCGTCCATGACCACGACAGGCACTCTGCGTCCGAGCCGCCGAAGGTTGTTCCTCAGGGCCCCAAGCCGCGGTAACCCCGCATCGGCACACACCACCCTGGGCTCGGCACCGGTTGCCAGGAGAGAGAAAGCCTTGCCACCTGGCGACGCCGCAACGTCGAGAACGCTCTCGCCTTCGAGAGGTGGAGGAACGAGGGCCGCCGCTTGACTGGCTTCGTCCTGAATGTAGAAATCGCCCCGTCGGAAGGCCTCCGTCTGTATGGGATTGCCCCGTCTCACGATGAGGCCCAAAGGGGACACGGAAGAGGCCTCGGCGATCAGGTCTTCCGCAGCCAGATCGGCCGCCAGCGCCCGAGGACCTCCCCGATCCTCGAAGCTCAGCAGGTGAAAGGGCTTCGAGCGGTTGTTGGCGGTCGCCAGGAGCTCGGTCTGTCGCTCTCCATACTGTCGGATCCACCCCTCCACGAGGAAGTCCGGGTGGCTGGTCTCGATACCCAGCTGACGAATCGGGTCATCGGCCTCGACCGGCCAGGCGACGAGGGACGGAGCGGCTGCCACGCGGCGCAGAACGGCATTCACGAACCCGGACCCGCCACCATGTGTCCGGTGCCGTGCCAGAGTCACGGCCTCACTGACTGCCGCGTGTGCCGGGACACGATCCAGGAAGACGAGTTGATAGACACCGATTCTCAAGGGGCAGTGCAGCTCCCGATCGATCTCCTCCATGGGGCGCGATGCGGCCTCGGAGATGATGAAGTCGATCCTCCGCAGCCAGCGCAATACCCCGTAGACCAACTGGTGAAGCAGCCGGCGATCGCGTTCTTCGAAGTCGCTGTCGTAGGAGCTCAGGGCGGGATCGACGGGGGCCAGAGAGGAGAGCGCGCTGTCGAGTACCGTGCAGGCTATGGCGCGGACATTGCTGCCCCGCGCGCTCACCCGAAACGCTCCCCCAACTCGATCGGCTCGCCATTGACGAACTGGGAGGCCTCGAGAGGTCTCTTGCCGGGCCGCTGGAGGCGCTCCACACCGAGGACCGTACCCTCTCCACAGCTGACTGCGATCCGACCATCAACAAGACCGAGGTAGGAGCCGGGCTCGCTCCTTCGCATCGGATCCGTGGGCTCGACGACACTGCCCCACAGCACTTTCAGAGGCCTCTTTCGCAGCTGCGTGAAGGCCCCCGGCCAGGGGGTCACCCCGCGGATTCGATCGAACAGTTGTGGGGCGCTCTGACGCCAATTCAGCTCACCGTCGGACTTTCGGAGACGCGGCGCCATGGTGGCTTCGGTGTCTGCCTGCGGCCTCATCTCGAGGTCATCCGACTCCAGCTTCTCCAGAGTCCGTACCATCAGATCGGCTCCGATCTCTGCCAGGCGCTCGGAGAGCTCCCCGGCCGTCTCTTGGGGCCCGATAGCCATCTCTTCCTGGAGCAGTACGGGACCGCTGTCCAGACCTTTCTCCATCTGCATCGTGGTGATGCCGGTGCTGGTCTCGCCGGCGATGATGGCAGCCTGGATCGGGGCGGCTCCACGATACAAGGGCAGCATCGATGCATGGAGATTGATGCAGCCCCGAACCGGAATCTTCAGTAGGGCCGGCGGAAAGATCTGACCGAACGCCACCACCACCGCCACCGAAGGTGCCAACTCGGCCATCCGCTGCAGGAAAACCGGCTGACGTACATCTTCTGGCTGAACCGCCGCCAGGCCCTGCTCTCGAGCCCACTCCACCACCGGTGGATTCTGCAGTCGTCTTCCCCTGCCAGCCGGCCGCGATGGCTGAGAAATCACCTCGATCGGCGCCATACCCGCTTCGCAAAGTGCCCTCAGCGTCGGCACGGCGAAGCGGGGAGTTCCAAAGAAGACGAGGCGGTCCAGGGCTCAGACCTCTTCTTTTGTCTGATCGACCTCGGTGAAGTAGTCCGGCTTGACGAGCACCTCTCGCGGCTTGCTGCCCTGGGGCGGACCCAGGAGCCCGTCCAGCTCCATCATGTCGATCAGCCGGGCAGCTCTCGAGAAGCCGACTCGCATTCGGCGCTGCAGGAAGCTCGCCGACGCCTGCTGTTGGGCCACCACCAGACGTGCCGCTTCATCGAACAGGGGATCGTCGCTACCGCCAGAGCCGCCACTCGATCGATCCTTTTCCGGAGGCGGTGCCAGTACCGCGGGGTCGAATTCCGGCTTGCCCCGTTTCTTCATCCAGCGGACCAGAGCTGCCGTCTCCTGCTCGGTGACAAAGGAACCGTGCAGGCGCATGATCCTCGAGGTCCCTGGTGCCATGAACAGCGAATCCCCCCGTCCGAGGAGTTTCTCCGCACCGACCTGGTCGAGGATCGTCCTGGAATCGATCTTCGACGCGGTGGCGTAGGCCAGCCGGCAGGGGAAATTGGCCTTGATGGTTCCTGTCAGGACGTCCACCGAGGGCCTCTGGGTAGCGACGATGAGATGGATGCCGACCGCACGAGCCATCTGCGCCAAACGAGCGATGGAGGCTTCGACTTCTCCAGCTGCCACCATCATCAGGTCGGCCAGTTCGTCGATGACGATGACGTAGTAGGGCAGCGGCTTGAGATCGGACTCCAAGACCTCGACGTCGCCATCCGAGAGGGCCAGACGGCTGCGAACCTCGGGGTTGCGTATCGCCCGGTTGTAGTAATCGAGGGAGCGCACGTGAGCCTCGGCCAGCAGGCGGTAGCGACGCTCCATCTCGCTGACGGCCCAGCGAAGGGCATTGGCGGCCTTCTTCGGCTCCACCACGACCTCAGCTTTCAGATGGGGGATGTTGGCATAGACCCCGAGCTCGATCCGCTTGGGATCGATGAAGATGAACTGCACCTCATCCCTCGTCGCCTTGTAGAGGATCGAGGTGATCATGCTCTGCAGACCGACGCTCTTACCCGATCCCGTGGCCCCGGCCACCAACAGATGGGGCATCCCAGCCAGGTCCGAAAAGTAGGGCTCACCGTGGATCGTGGTTCCGAGTGCCACCGTGAGGGGCGATGGGGATTTGCGAAACTCGCCCTGCGAGAGCAGATGACCGAGGTGGATCAGGGACCTGTTCTTGTTGGGTACCTCGATGCCCAGGGTCGATCGCCCAGGCAGTCGCTTGATGCGAATCGATTCGGCCTTCAAGGCCAGGGCGAGGTCGTCCTGGAGATTGACGATCTGGCTCACCTTGACGCCAGGCGCCGGCTGAAACTCGAAAATGGTGACTACCGGACCTG
>JAUVRX010000251.1 GCA_030597375.1 Acidobacteriota bacterium | reverse complement strand
TTCGATGAGCAGCACGTCTCCCTCCCTCAGTCCCGTGTTGCTTCGCGGGCTGAGGTCCCTCTTGTCTCCCCGCCTCACACCCAGGACCGTGATGTCGAGTTTCTCTCCCAGCTTGCTCTCGGCAAGGGTCTGGCCGGCCAGCCTGGACCCGGAGGGCACTTCGATCTCGGAGATGTAGCGTCGCACTCCGAAGGTGGCGAGTCGATCTCCCTTGAACCGGTCAGGGATCAGCGGGGGTGCGATGAAGAAGAGGTAGACCAGGCCGACAAGGGTGATTCCGATTCCCACTGGGGCGAGCTCGAAGAAGCCGATTCTCTCGAGGCCGTAGGAAGGAAGCTCCCCGGAGATGACCAGGTTGGTGGAGGTGGCGATGACCGTGATGCTGCCGGCGAGAATCGAAGCATAGGCCAGAGGCATGAGCACCTTGGCCACCGACACACCCGCTCTCTTGGCACTGCCGACGGTGAGCGGTAGGAGCATCGCGGTGGTGACGGTGTTCGAGATGAAGGCGCTCATGGCGGTAGCGGAGGTAATGAGAAGCCGAGTCAGGAGGCGGGGCCGATCATTGGCGAACGAAGCCAGGCGGAGCCCGAGCCGTTCCACCACACCGGTCTTTGTGACACCTGCGGTCAAGACGAAGAGCCCGATAAGGACCATGATGGTCTCGCTGCCGAAGCCGGCCAGCGCCTGGTCGGGAGAAAGAACGCCGGGCACGGTGAGCGCCAGGAGCAGAGCCAACCCGACGATGTCGATGGACAGCACCTCGGTGGCGAAGAGGATCAGCGCTACGACGATGAGTGCAAGAAGATAGGCGATCTCGAGGGTCATGCGTCATCTTCTCATCTGGTCGACGCGAGTCCCAGCCCTGATTCCCGGGTGGGACTCGGGGTCCTGGGGGGTGAGGCGTCCGGGCGTTCCTTCCGGCCGGTCTTTGAGGGCTTGAGGCAATGGGGTAGTGAGGGTTTGGGGCGCTGGCTTAATCCTTGAACGCTCCCCATTCTTCTACCACGGACTCCTAGTCTCAGCCGAGGAGTTGCTGGCGTACCTGCCGGATGTCGTCGGGGGTGGTTCTGCAGCAGCCGCCGATGATCCGGGCCCCGAGCTCGACCCATCGGCGACAGGAGCTCGCCAGCGTCGGTGAGTCCCGGTCGGCCGGAAGCCATCGCTTGGCTTCTGCATCCCACTTCTCTCCGGCATTGGGATACACGACGATTGGCTTTCCTGTCGCACTGCGGGCGGCGCGAATGAGCCCGGCAATATGACCGGGCATCGTGCAGTTGACTCCAATCGCAACGATCTGGCGGCAATCTTCGAGCTCTGCGACCACCTCCGCGAGCCTCGAGCCGTCGCTCAAGTGCTGCTCATCCCGGCAGCTGAAGCTGAACCATGCCTGCGAGCCCGGGGTCTCTTCCAGCAACCGGCGGAGAGCTCTACCTTCAAGCCGGCTCGGGATCGTCTCGCAGGCCAGAAGGTCCGCACCGCTCGAGTCCAGGACCTGCCATCTCGATCGATGGAATTCGACCAGGGCGTCCTCATCCAGATCGTAGTCGCCTCGAAACTCGGACCCGTCGGCGAGATAGGCCCCGTAGGGTCCGACACTCGCGGCGACGAGCGGTCGTAGTCGCCCGCTTCGGTTCTCGGGTACCGACCAGAAAATCTCCCGTGCTTGGAGTGCCAGATCCACTGATCGCCGCAGCAGGTCGATGGCTCCGGCCTCGTCCAGTCCCCGGCGGACGAAGCCTTCGATGGTTGCCTGATAGCTGGCGCTGGCGACACAGTCGGCACCTGCGAGCAGGTAGTCCAGGTGCACGCTTCGGATGCTTTCGGGCCGCTCGATGAGTACCCTGGCCGACCAGAGCTCGTCCTTCAGGTCGAAGTCTCTCGCTTCGAGCTCGGTCGCCAGGCCGCCATCCAGGATGACGACACCCTGGGGATCCAGGATCGGACTCAGGGGATTGGGATGAAGGGCGCTCGCTTCCATGGCCTCAGGGATGACGAGTCTCCACAGGAAAGGAGCATGATTCCGACGCCAGACGGAACCGAGGTGGTTGAGCTCGCCCTGGCGCTACTCGCCCCTCAGGGAGACGGTGTAGTCCACCACCATACCCTCCAGGAGGGTGCCCGGATCGGCCAGCACGATGCAGTACTCGTCGGGAGTGAGCTGGAAGCTGAAGTCGTTACCTTCGATGATCGTGGTCTGGTAGGTGGGAACGCAGACGTCATTGACCTGCCTCCCCAGACCGAAACCGAGGGTAACAGTGAAGCTCTCGGGGATCTCGAGGTCGCCCGCACTAGCCAGCAGTTCGACGATCTCGACCCGGATGATCGACGTACTTGTCATGGTGAAGGTGTGAAAACTCAAGTCCGGGTTCTGGTAGGCGACCTGGCCGATGAAGACCTGGTCGCCTTCGGAGGGACCGGTCGTACTTTCACTGCAGGCGACTGCCAGCAAGAGTCCAATCACGAGTGCTATCGAGAGCTGTGACTTCATCCGAGATCTCCCTTGCCCCGAGACGGATCTCTCGAGGGCGCCCCAGTATACTGCGCCCATTCGACCCTTGACAGGACAACAGGAGGCCCGAGAATCTCGGGCCCCTCGCAAGGTATCTGCTTGACGGCTACTTCCAGCGCACCGGGATGATCAGCTTCGCCGCGACACCGGCGTGATCGGAGGGCCAGAGACCGGAAGGTGTTTTGTCTCTCTCCTGGGCACCGACCACCCTTGCTTTCACCGGACCCAGATCTCGAAAGGCAGGGAAGTCCGTGTCATTGCGCACGAAAACGAGATCGATGCGCTCGTCGAGCCATGACTCCTCGTTGGTCAGGAACTCGCTCTGACAGCAGGTGAAACCCGGGTCGGGCCGTCCGACGCGCCGCATCCAGGTATCCACATAGCCTGCTGCCCTCATGATCCAGTAAGGCTGAGTCGGTGGGTCTTCGGGCGAGGAGTTGAAATCACCGACGAGGATGATCGGCTTCGTTTCTGAAGCCAGCACGGTTGCCAACTCGAAAGCCTGCGCACCCTGAATATTGGGAATGGGCTCAGGGAACTGTACCTCCAGATGGGTGTTGACGAATCGATACTCTCGACCCTTCACCATGGCATCCAGCGCAACGTATCCCCTGTAGAACACGACGTCGGATCCGGCGATGGGGACGATCAGGTTGAAGAGGTAGTTCTGAGCAACGACGTTGGAGGTCTTGACCCCTTTCTGCACCAGAATTACATCCCGATCGGTCAACCTCACGTCGTCAAACAGGAGATTGCCGTCGCCGTCAATACCCGCGAACATGGGCAACTCGACATCCGCCTCCTGGACCACACCGGCCACCTCGTAGTGGAGGCCCCGCGCAGCGAGAGCATCCATGAGGATGTCCAGGTAGTCGTACAAGACGTCCTCGGCAGGCGTGGGATTGCCGATCAGGAGATCACCAGGGGACTGGTACCGGATGAGGGAGACCTCTTGCAAACCGATCAGATGGGGTCGGCTCTTGGCGACCTGTTCCGCGATGGCAACGGAGCGTTCGGGGAAGTCCGTAGCCATGACGGTGCCTACTACTTCTGCCACCACGAAAGGAACCAAGTTCGGATCGATGAGGCCGGCGTCGACAATCCGGAAGATGTCGGCTCCCACATAGAGGTTGTAGGTCATCGTCCGGACCGGACCGACGCCGTTGGGCCTGCCTTGACTGTTGGCACTCGCCTCGGTTGCCGCCAGCGGCACCATCAGTAGAGCCAGAGCCAGGACTGTTGTCAGGAATCGCCTCACTGCAGCCTCCTTTCCCGGCCCCCGGCCGGAGTCGAAAATGATGGGACAGTTTGGAGTCTACATCCGAACGTTCCTCTAGGCACCCACGCGTAGAAGCATGCCAATGCATCTATCTATTGGGCGACCCCGCTCTGGTCTCGAGGCCCTCGGACTGGATCGAGTGCTGGCAAGGTCAGTCTGGGTCGAGGCCCACTTCCTGCACCAGGGCACGGAATCGGGGCTCTGAGCGGAGTCGATCCCAGACTGGATCGATGTTCAAGAAGACCATCCAATTGGTCCGTTCCTGGCGTGCCTTTTCGAGCCAGTCGAGAGCGATCTCATCCTCGCCGCTCTCAGCATGGATCGCCGCGATGTGGTAGGCGGGGACGTATCGGGTTTCGGCCATGACCATGAGCTCTTCGAGAATGGCCAGGGCGTCGCCTCTTTCACCCCGCTCCGCGAAGAGGCGGCCCAGAGCCGCCAGGGTCAGGGGACTTCGGCCAGAGCTGGCTACGGCCCGATTCAGTGCCTGCTCGGCCTTGTCGAGGCTCCCCGTTTGTGCGTATGCGAGGCCGAGCCAGAGCTCTGCCGGGGCAAATGAGGGATCGAGCTTCAGCGTCTCCTCGAGTTGCTCGATGGCTTCGTCGTAGCGCCGTGCATAG
>JAUVRX010000194.1 GCA_030597375.1 Acidobacteriota bacterium | reverse complement strand
GAAGCAGTCGCCTGGAGTCAGGATCGGAAAGGTCAGCGGCCCCTGGCTACCGAGCGGAGTGAAAACGCCAGCCAGGAGCAGGGACGGACCGACCAGGAACGCCAGGACACCCAATCGCCAGATTCGTCGTCGGCACAGCTTGTTTCGAGGCATCTCCTGTCTTCCTCCAGGCTCGGTCTGATACTTTCCAAGTATCACCGATTCTTGCCTGGCCGCAAAACCAGGTCTCGAGAAAACTGCCATGATCGAGCTCAGCCACATTCAAGAAGCACGGTCCCGCCTCTCCGGCGGAGCCATCAAGGAGACACCCTGCCTCGAGTCCGAAGCTCTCTCCGAGCGATGTGGCGTGCATCTGTTCCTCAAATACGAGACTCTGCAGCGCACCGGGTCCTTCAAGCCTCGCGGAGCCCTCAACCGGCTTCTCACTCTCAGCAGTGAAGAACAAACAAGAGGTGTCATCGCCGCCTCGGCGGGCAACCATGCCCAGGGAGTGGCCTATGCGGCGGGCGTCGTCGGTGTCGACGCCCTGATCGTGATGCCGGAGGCGACCCCCCTGGTGAAAGTGACCCGCACCCAGGAGCTTGGAGCCACTGTCGAGCTCCACGGTCAGAATCTGGATGAGGCCCTCAGCCGAGCCCATGAGCTGGAGGCGCAGAAAGGCCTGACCTTCGTTCACCCCTTCGACGACGAAGCCATCATCGCAGGCCAGGGAACCGTCGGCCTCGAGATCCTCGAACAGGTGCCCGATGTAGAGGCCATCGTGTCGCCGATCGGCGGCGGCGGGCTCATCTCCGGCATCGCCACCGCGGTCAAGGCGCTACGGCCCGAGGTCAAGGTCTATGGTGTCCAGAGTGAGGCCGCCCCGGCCATGAAACAGAGCTACGACGCGGGCGAGTGGCGCCCCTCGGAGATCACCCCCACCATCGCCGAGGGCATTACGCTCAAGAGGCCGGGCACCCTCACCTTCCCCATCATTCACCGACTCGTGGATGGAATTCAGCTGGTCTCCGAGGCCGAGATCGAAGGCGCCGTCTACGAGCTTCTGGAGACCGGCAAGGCGCTGACCGAAGGAGCAGGTGCGGCAGGCTACTGCGCCATCCGAAATGGGAGATTTTCCGATCTCGAAGGCAAGAAGGTCGTGGTGATTCTCTGTGGCGCCAATATCGACCTCAACATCCTCGGGCGCATCATCGAGAGAGCCCTGCTCAAGCAGCATCGTCTCGTCAGGCTGGGCATCACCGTCAGGGATCGACCCGGTGGGCTGGCACAAATGTTGGACATTGTCGCCCAGCAAGAGGCCAACGTCCTGCACATCCACCATAACCGGGTCTTCACCGAGACCGCCTTCTGGCAAGTCGATGTGGAGCTCATCCTGGAGACGAGGAACCGACCGCATATCGACCAACTGCTCGAAGCCCTCACTCAGGCTGGCTACCCCCGAATCGAGGAGTTGGGGGTCCCCCTGGTGCCCGCCCCGCACCTATGAGCCCGACGTCAGTCGACAGTCGATTGCTATACTCCGGCATTCTGCTTCGACAAGGCATTCCGCGATAGGACATTTCCCGTCATCCAGGGGTCAATGGCGAAGGAACACCGTATGTACGAAGAGGTAAGCATCCAACGAGAGGTCGGAGCGGTCCAGATCCCCGACGGGTCACCGGTGGTCCTGCCGGAGGGAACGAAGGTGCTCATCACCCAGAGCCTGGGGGGGAGCTTCACCGTCATGACCGACCGGGGAGCCATGTATCGCATCGACGAGCGCAATGCAGATGCATTGGGCAAGGAACCAGCCGAGCACACGAGCCCGTCTGCTGCCCCGGTGGATGCGGTCTCCCTCGGGCAGCTCCTCTGGTCGGAGCTGAAGAGGTGCTTCTATCCCGAGATCCCAGTGATCATCGTGGGCCTGGGACTGGTTTACGACTGCAAGGTCCAGGAGCGATCCGAGGGCGGTTTCCGGGTCGACATCAAGATGACCCTCACCGCACCGGGCTGTGGAATGGGCCCGGTACTCGCCGAGGATGTGCGCGCCCGCCTGGAAGCGATCTCGGGCGTCGATGAGACCGAGGTGGAGATCGTCTTCGATCCACCCTGGAGCCCGAACATGATGACCGACGCCGCGCGACTGCAGCTCGGCTTCATGTAGACCATTTCTCGTACTGAAAACCGGGGCCACCCCCAACAGGTGGGCAGGTCGTCCCACCTCATCGGGTATTGGCGACAAACGCCGCCTGATGCATACTTGTCTCGAGTGTTGTAGAAGGCGCTCCACCTCGTCGGCCCGACGAATCAAGCGCGCCCTTTCAAGCGGACTTTCGAAGCTCTGGAGAGGAGTGTCATGCCTACTGGAACCGGCAGAATCCGACCCAAACCCCATGTCATGCCCCAGTTCTGCAAGGCCTGTGGACGGTGTATCGACGCCTGTCCCAAGGACTGCATCTCACTGGGCACCGAGATCGAGCCATCCACCGGCTTTACGCCGATCGTTCTGGATCTCGAAGCCTGTAACGGGTGTGGTCTCTGCTTCAGCGCCTGTCCCGAGCCTTACGGCCTGGCCCCCGTTACCAACGAGTTCGAGACCGAGTTGTTCGACCCGGCGAAGGCCTTCGGACCCAAGAAGACGACGGCCATCGAGCCGGTGACCATACCCGATGAGCGGGTGCCGCTGCCCCACACGGAGCCCCTGGTCCTGAAGGGAAATCACGCCGCCGCGATCGGAGCGATCCTGGCCGGCTGCCGCCACTTCTTCGGCTACCCCATCACGCCTTCCACCGAGGGTGCGGAGCTGATGGCCAAGTTGCTGCCCGAGATCGACGGCGTCTTCATACAGGCGGTCAGCGAAGTAGCCACCATCAACATGATGTATGGGTGCGGCGGCGCCGGAATGAGATCCATGACCTTCACCTCCTCACCAGGCTTCAGCCTCATGGTGGAGGGAATCTCCTACATGATCGGAGCGGAAGTGCCGGGCGTCATCGTCGACGTCATGCGCGGTGGGCCGGGTCTTGGCAACATCGCACCGGAACAGGCCGACATCAAGCTTCTCTGCCGCGGATTGGGGCACGGCAACACGCACGCACCGGTTCTGGCCCCCTCGACGCCGCAGGAGCTGCTCGAGATGACCATGCTGGCCTTCGAGTTGGCCTTCAAGTACCGCAATCCCGTGATCATTGCTGGTGATGGTTACCTGGGGCAGATGACCGGTCGGGTGACGCTGCCGGACACCATGATCAAGCCGGGCTTGCCGGAGTGGGCGGTCTGGGGTGATGCGATGCACCGCGGCAATCTCATCAATTCCATCTTCCTGGCCGAGCCCGATCTCGAGGCCCACAACATCCACCTCAATGAGAAATACGACCAGATGAGGGCAGAAGAGCAGAGGGCCGATCTCTTCCAGTGCGACGACGCCGACTGGCTGATCGTGGCCTGCAACACTCCGGCTCGAATGGCCAAGGGCGCCGTTCAGCATCTGCGTCAGAAGGGCATCAAGGCCGGCCTCTTCCGACCGATCACCCTGTGGCCCTTCCCCATCGATGCCCTCGCCGGCGTCATCGACCGCGTCGAGGGACTGCTGGTCGTGGAAGGCAGCAATGGACAATTGGAGGACGAGCTGCGGTTGGCCATGAGCCACGCTGGCCTGCGCCACCCGCGGATCGAGAACGTCAGACACTTCGGCGGCATCCTGCCGTCAATGCACGAAATCGTCGACAAACTCACCTCACTTTCGGAGGTGGCAGCATGAGCAACGTCTTCTACGAGAAGTTCGAACGCCATTCGCACGGCGAAGGCCTGAAAGGGCAGAGCACACACTACTGTCCCGGTTGTGGTCATGGACTGATCCAGAGGTACCTGGCCGAAGCCATCGCCGAGCTGGACATCCAGGATCGCACCATCGCGGTGTCGCCGGTCGGTTGCAGCGTCTTCCTGTACTACTACCTGGACGTCGGCAACACCCAGGCTGCCCATGGCCGAGCGCCGGCCGTGGCGATCGGGCACAAGGTGGCCAACCCGGACTCCATCCTGATCAGCTACCAGGGAGATGGAGACCTGGCCTCGATCGGCATCGCGGAGATCATGCAGGTTGCGCAGATGGGTCTTCCCATGACCGTGATCTTCGTCAACAACGCCATCTACGGGATGACGGGCGGCCAGATGGCGCCCACCACGTTGATGGGTCAGAAGAGCGCCACGACTCCCACGGGCCGTGACCGCTTCACCGGCCTACCGATGAAAGTGGCCGAGACCATGGCGCTGCTCGACGGTACGGTCTACGTCGAGCGCACCGCCCTGTACGACAACAAGCTACGCATGAGGACCAAGAAGGCCATCAAGAAGGCCCTGCAGGTCCAGATCGACAATCGGGGCGTCGGCTTCGTCGAGGTGCTCGCCGAGTGCCCGACCCACCTGAAGATGACTCCTGTGGAGACGGAGAGGTGGGTCAAGGAGGCCATGGAGCCCGTCTTCCCGCTCGGCGTCAAGAAGGACCTCGACAGCGACCCCTGGTTCCACCTCGAAAAGCCCAGCTTCGAGCCCGACAGGATCATCGAAGTGGTCGGCGCCACTTCAGAAGCGGCGGCGAGACACTGCGACGGTTTTCCCACGCACATCGACGGCCACGACATCGGTCTCAAGTTGGCAGGTGCTGGTGGCGATGGGGCCCAGACTGCCGCCATGCTGATCGCCAAGGCGGCGGTCGCCGAGGGCTTCGACTCCACGCACATCCCCAGCTATGGCCCGGAATCCAGGGGTGGCACCTCCTACGCCGACGTCCATGTCGCCAACGAAGAGGTGCTCTCCCCGGCGGCTCCGCGACCTCACCTGCTGGTCGCCTTCAACGCCCCGAGTCTGGAGAAGTTCGGACCCACGGTCCAGCCGGGTGGCACGATCGTCTACGACAGCTCGGTCATCGCCGAGCCGCCGGAGTTCGACCCGGCCGTGACGATGGTGGGAGTGCCCTGCACCGAGATCGCGATGGACCTGGGTGCAATCAAGGTAAAGAATGTCGTGGCGCTGGGAGCGCTCCAGGCCGCCACTCAACTGTTCCCCAGGGAGACCTTCCTGACGACGATTCGACAGGCGCTGCGACACAACTGCGCCATGGTCGAGCTCAACGAGAAGGCCTTCGGCTGGGGCGTACGAGCCTTCGAGGAGACGGCCGGAGCCAACTAGTCGGGCCGATTCTCCGCCGTCTACCTCAGCTCCAGCCGTCCCTCGGGTCTGGGTCCATCCCGCCGAGGGGCGCTGGAGCACTTTCTCGCCAGCACCGTCTGAATGAACGAACCTCCACGGAGGTTCGGTTCCTGGACGATGCTTGGCTCGGGGTTGAGGCGTCCGTCGTTCCTCCGGCCGATCTTTGAGGGCGTAAGGGCCTGGGGGCCTGGGGGTTGAGTCGGCCGGCGTACCTTCGGCCGATCTTTGAGGGCCTGAGGGCTTGAGGGCGTGAGGACGTGAAGGCTTGAGGGGTTGGGGTCGAG
>JAUVRX010000171.1 GCA_030597375.1 Acidobacteriota bacterium | reverse complement strand
TTGTATCCCTCACTGAATCCTGATCACTTTCCGCAGTGAAGCCCCCAAGCCCTCAAGCCCCTACGCCTTCGAGCTCCTGCAGGCTGGCTGTGACCTCCGCAACCAATAGGGGTGGCGTGTAGATTCGAACTCGATCGATGCGGCCGAGATGTCGGACGAAGTGGCTGGCCTCTTCCATCGGCTCGAGCTGACCGTCGAAACGCTGGACCAGAACTCGGCTCTCGCCAAGGCGATGGGGGTCTTTCGCTGCGTGGGAGACGAGGATGTGGGCAGCCCCGAACTCGGCCCGGAGTCTCGGTACCAACGCTTCGAACCGACTCTTCTCCTCGGATGACAGGTGCTCCCGGGTCTCGAACACCATGGGGAAGTAGCGGCGCTCGACTACGGCCAGGGCATGCTCGCTCTCCGAGCTCCGCATGGCTGTCAGAGTCGAGATGTCGTCGAGCTCGAGAAATGCCTCGGGGTCGGCCGGCCAGTGTTGATCGACCTCCGTGAGCCACTCGTTGAAGTGCAGCTCCAGCGCCTTGCCCACCCGATTGAAATAGACCTGGGTGAACATGTAGTAGCGGGCCATCACCAGAGCTTCGAGGGCGTGCACTCCACCCTCGTCGACACCCAGGCCCCAGGCGCCGGTTTCGGGATCCTCGAGCGGCAGCATGGTGTCTAGGAGGCGGGCCAGGTCGAAGCTGCCATAGCTGACTCCACAGAACAGGCTGTCCCTGAGAAGGTAGTCCATCTTGTCCACGTCCAACTCGCTGGAGACGATCTGGGCGAGTAGGCGTTCCTGGGTGGTCTCTGGATTCTCCAGCAGGCGGGCGACCTGGTGTGACTCCACGCCCTTCCCCCAGTGTTGGAAGACGGATTCGAGCTCGGAGCTCCGAAGGAGTCGCAGCGTCATGCCCTCGTGGTCGAGACCCTCTTCGAAGAGGCCTTCTGCGGAGTGGCTGAAGGGTGCGTGGCCGATGTCGTGGAGCAGAGCCGCCACCCTCACGAGCCGCCGGCCGTGGCTGCTGGAGTTGTTCTCGAGTAGATCCGGATTGCGAGTGGCCAGGGCGTCATAGACGCGTCCCGCGAGCTCCATCGCGCCGAGCACGTGACTGAATCTGGTGTGCTCGGCGCCAGGAAATACCAACGAGGTGAAGCCCAGTTGTCGAATCGACCTGAGGCGTTGGACGGGCCGGCTGTCGATCAGTGCCCGTTCGAGGGGATCGGCGTAGATGAAGCCGTGAATGGGGTCGCGAAAGGAAGCTGCAGCTCGCATCTCGGATAGTGGCCGAGCTCCTTCAGGCTGGCGGAGCTACTTTCACGTCGACTCCGGCCTCACCCTCGGAGCGGGCGATGATGGCGGCGCCGCAGGAATCGCTGAAGACATTGACCACTGTGCGGTACATGTCCAGCGGTCGATCGACAGCCAACATGGCGCCGACCAGGACCTCTACCTCCGGGCCGCGGAGGTTCACCGCCTCGAGCACGATGAAGATGATGACGAGGCCGGCCGAGGGCACGGCCGCCGCACCGATCGAAGCGAGGAGAGCCGTCAGCACGACCACTGCCTGTTGCCCGATTGACAGGTCGACTCCCATCACCTGGGCGATGAAAAGCACTCCGGCACACTCGTACAGAGCCGTGCCGTCCATGTTGACGGTCGCCCCCATCGGCAGGACGAACGAGGAGATCCGATTCGACACGCCGACCCTGTTTTCCACCGCATTCAGGGTCACCGGCAAGGTAGCTCCCGAAGAGCTGGTGGAAAATGCCATGGCCATGGGCTCGGCCATGTTTCGGAAGTGAATCCGCGGCCGGATTCTTCCCAGCAGGAGCAGCAGCAGCGGCAGTGTGATCAGCAGATGAAAGGTCAGGCCGAGGGCGATGGTCGCCATGTACAGGCCCAGAGCTCGAAACGACTCCAGGCCGGAGGTGCCGACGACTCTCGTGATCAGTCCGAAGACCCCCAGGGGAGCGAATCGAATCACTCCCGAGGTCAGCTTCATCATGGCTTGAAACAAGGAGTCGAAGAGCTCGACGAGGAATTCTCGGGGCCTGTCGGGAAGGCTCGCTATGCTGATTCCCAGCAGGATGCTGAAGAAGATCACCGCCAGCATGCTGGGCTCTGCAGCTGCCGCGACGACATTCTCGGGCACGATGTCCAGGAGCAGCTCGACAGGTGAGCCGGGGGTCTGCAGCTCGGGGATCGTTGCAGCCTCGGTGCCCGCGATGTTGGCGCCGACTCCGGGCTTGATCAGATTGACCATGAACAGCCCGGCCAGGATCGCCAGAGCGCTGGACAGGACGTAGTAGCCCATCGTCTTGCCGAAGAGCCGCCCCAGGCTGCGGCCGCCGCCCACGGCCGACACTCCGGAGATGATGGAGGTGAAGATCAGCGGCACGATGACCATCTTGAGGAGACGGATGAACAGAGTGCCGAGCCAGCCGACCTTGGGGACCACGGCCTCTCCCCAGATCAGCCCGACCAGGGTACCGAGAGCCATGGCGATCAGGATCTGCCAGTGGAGTCTTCTGTACCACGGAGCAACGTCGCTGTTTTTCATTGAAACGTGACGTTACGGTATGAGCTTGTGTCAGCGCAACCGGTCGGCCGGCTCGCCCCAGCCGATCTCCTCGATCGGTTGCTCGTCACCCAGGGCTGTGAGGAGCTCGATGACGGTCTCACCATCCGGCGGTATCGGCAGCTCGGGGGCGAGCTTGGCGAGAGGGGCCAGGAAGAAGCGCCTCTGCCGGATCCGAGGATGGGGCACATGGAGCTCCGGAGTCTCGACGTGGAGATCGTCGAAGAGCAGCAGGTCGATGTCGAGGGCACGAGGGCCGAAGCGGACAGCGCGCATTCTGCCGGCGGCGAGCTCGAGAGACTTGGCCAGTCCCAGGAGCTGCCAGGGATCCAGACTCGTTTCGGCAAGCAGAGCCGTGTTGAGATAGGCAGGTTGGGGGATGGGGGAGATGGGGCTGGAACGGAAGAGCGGCGCGATGCGCAGGATTCGCAGGTGTTGCTTCAGCCCTTCGACAGCGGTTCGGAATGCGGCTTCAGGGTCGCCGAGATTTCCACCCAGGGCCAGCGCTACCCTGTGCGGGTGGTCCTGAGGCTGGACCGGAGACCGCATCGGCATCGGGAGCCTGATTGTGGCCCAGCTCCTCTCATGGCTCTGAGGAGGTGAAGGCTTCTTCCTGGGCTTCTGACTCGTCCTTCTCGGGTGTCTCCTACGAGCTGCGAGTGGTGCCGCTGCTCGAGGCTTTCTTCTTGGTGGCCGGCTTCGCGCCTTTCTTGGTGGCCGGCTTCGCGGCCTTCTTGGTGGCCGGCTTCGCGCCCTTCTTGGTGGCCGGCTTCGCGCCCTTCTTGGTGGCCGGCTTCCCGCTTTCTGCTTGCTCTTTGGCCAACTCGGCCTGGTCGCCTTCGCAACTCGGGCAGACAAGCTTGCTGCGGCCCAGGTCGTAGAACTTGGTGCCGCAGTTCAGGCACTCGTGTTTGTTCCCCAATTTAGCCATATCCTGAGCTCCTCGTGACAAGCGAGCGGCACGGTAGCACCGGTCCCCGGGGGTGTCAAGGCGTCTGGTCAGCTTGGCAGTTGCATCGCGGCGGGCCGTGGAGGTAGCATCCATCTCGCCCTTTGGCCCCTGGCTGAGGATCCGGCCCGAGTGCCGGATACCGACCTGTCTATCCTAGAGATCATCCGAATGCCGCTCCTCAGGATTTGTGCAGCCTGTCTTCTGCTGGCCATCTCGGCTCCGGTGTTGTCCGAGGACGCCCTTCCTGATCCCCGGCGTCCGGGTCAGCGCCCGTCCGAGAAGCTGGCCGCTCTCGTCAACAGGGTGCGGCTCGAGCAAGCCAAGGTCATCACCCTCGAAGCCGACTTCAGGCAATTCAAGGACAGCTCCATGCTCGTGGAGCCGGAGGAGTCGCTGGGGACGTTTGTCTACTCGGCACCGGATCAGGTGCGCTGGGACTATCAGACCCCGAACCCGATCTCGATGTTGATCGATGGAGACGAGATGACCACCTGGTTTCGGGACCTCGGGCAGGCGGAAAAAGTGAAGGTCGGTCGCCGCTCGCAGCGAGTCTTGGAATACCTGGGTGCCACCAGTCCGTTGGACGACATGCTGCAGTATTTCTCGGTGAGCCTGACCCTGCCCGAGGACGTGACGCAACCCTATCTGCTGGAACTGTCGCCCCTTTTCGACAAAGTGGCCAAGCGACTCCAGGGAGTCACGATCTGGATCGGTGCGGATCACTACCTGCCCATTCGCCTGCGATACGTCGATGCCGATGGCGACGTAACCGACCTGCGCTTCGAGAATCTCAGAATCAACGGTTCGGTGCCGCTCGAGCGGTTCGATCTGGGGTTACCTGCGAGCGTCGACGTTCGGATCGTCGAACTGGACCGGCGCAGTCGCCTCCAGTAGGCAGCCCCTCTGTATCGTCAGTCTCCCAGCCGATGGAATTTGCCTTCGAGGTCCTCGCCAGCGACGGAGATGCTCGCCGAGCGAGGCTCTCTCTGCCGCACGGTATCGTGGAAACGCCGGCTTTCATGCCGGTGGGTACACTGGGGGCCGTCAAGGGCCTCTCGCCTGTCGATCTGGAGGCTGCGGGTGCCTCCATCATGCTGGCCAACCTGTACCATCTCAGCCTGCGGCCCGGAATCGACATCATCGAATCTCTGGGTGGTCTCAACGACTTCACCGGTTGGAAGGGCCCGATTCTGACCGACAGCGGTGGTTACCAGGTGTTCAGCCTGGCCAACCTGCGCAGCGTCGGAGTCGATGGCGTGACGTTCCGGAGTCATCTGGACGGTGCCGAGCTCTCTCTGACACCGGAATCGGTGGTGGAGTCACAGCAGCGCATCGGCGTCGACATTGCCATGGTGCTGGACGAATGCCCTGCCTGGCCGGTTACCCGAGAAGCGGCAGCCGCCTCCCTCGATCGCACGCATCAGTGGGCCGCTCGGTCGCGTCGGGCCTGGCAGGAGAGAGGAATGGCGCTCTTCGGGATTGTTCAGGGCAGCACTTTTTCCGAGCTTCGCCAACGCGCGGCGGACCACCTGATCGAGCTCGATTTCAGTGGCTATGCCATCGGCGGGGTGAGTGTGGGAGAGCCGACCCGGGAGAGGCGGGCGGTAGTCGAGCTGACTGCCCCCTTGCTACCGGCCGACAAACCCAGATATCTGATGGGCGTGGGTACGCCGAGAGACATCGTCCACGCCGTGCAGCACGGTGTCGATCTCTTCGACTGCGTGCTGCCCTCACGCAATGGTCGACATGGCATGCTGTTCACCCATCAGGGGTTGCTGCGAATCAAGAACGCGCGGTTTCGCGATGATCCCCGGCCGGTAGATCCTGACTGTGCCTGCTCGGTTTGTCGGCGGGTCAGCCGGGCCCTGCTGCATCATCTGATCCGCAACGACGAGCTTACCGGAGCGGTGCTCGCGACTCGCCACAACGTCCACTTCTATCTTGACTTTGTGGCTCATCTCAGAGAAGCTATCGCGTCCGGAACGCTGACGGATGTTGCGGCCTCGGTCGCTGTTTGCTATCCAGACGACAGCTCGTCCTCGGAATCGCCAACAACTCCCGATTCAACCGCTTCCAGTTCCTGATCTCGAGGAGGGTTTCGGAGAGCTCTGTCGTGTTGTTGCCGAGCCATCGGGCGTAATCGCCGCAGGCTAGAGGGGTAGTGTCTATGGGTCTCCCAATCGAAGTACTCGCAATCGCAGAAGGGATTTCGGCACCTGCGTTCATGCAGTTCGTGCCGATCCTGCTGGTCTTCGCCATCTTCTATTTTCTGTTGATCGCTCCGATGCGCAAGCGGCAGAAGGCGCTTCAGAGTCTCATCGACAATTTGAAGAAAGGCGATCGGGTGGTGACCAACGGTGGGTTGTACGGCACGGTAGCGGCGGTCGAGGAAAAGGTGGTCATCCTCAAGCTGGCCGAGAACCTGAAGGTCAGAGTCGCAAAGTCGGCGATCTC
>JAUVRX010000017.1 GCA_030597375.1 Acidobacteriota bacterium | reverse complement strand
GTTCGCCCGTCGGCTCGCCTCCAACTTGCCGGCTCGATTGGTGGAGCTCGGTGGTAACCGCTTTGCCGCTTATCGATTGGTCGCCGAGGGTCTGACGTTGGATATCTGGGATCGGCAGGGAGCTCCACTGGAGGCCGACCTGAATCGTCGCGATCTGACCATCCACTCCTTTGCCGTCGAGCTCCCAGGCGGAACCGTGGTCGATCCCTTTCATGGACTCGTCGATCTCGAGGACCACACCCTGCGCGCCACCTCCGAGACGAGCTTCTCCTGCGACCCGCTCCGAGTTCTTCGCCTTGCCCGGTTCGCAGGCCAACTACCGGGCTTCACAGTCACAGAGCAGACCCTGGAGTTGGCCATCGGCTCGGCTGCCGACTTCGAACGGGTAGCAGGCGAGCGAATTCGCGTCGAACTGGAGCGCCTTCTGGCCTTGCCCGACTTCCTGTCGGCAGCCGAGCTCCTGGTCCAGCTGCAACTGTATCCGGGCCTCTGGCAATCGCAGCCCGGGCAAGGCGCTTCAAGCCGCCATCCCGAAGAACTGATGACCCGGTTGCGCCATCTGGAGCTCTTCGCCGACCACACTCGGGATCGAGTCGAGAGGGCCACCGCACGTCAGGCACTGCTCTTCGTCAACCTCCCCATGAGCACCGGTCAGACAGCTCTCGACGCCGTCGATAGCTGTCTGGGTGAAGGACTCCTGACCAAGGCATCTGCCAAGCGGCTCAAGCGTCTCCTGCACTTCGAAGGCCTGCCTCGAGACTCAGCGGGACAGCGTTGGTTTCTCCATCGCAACGGCGACCTGTGGCCCACCGCCGCCTGCTATCTAGCTGCCACGCAAGAGAGGTCCTGCTCACTGTTGGAATACCAGGAGAACCTGACCCGACTCGAGGCGCTGTGCCGCAAGTCTGGAAAGGAGATCTTCGAGCCCGAACCGCTGATAACCGGAACCGATCTCGTCTCTCATCTCGGCCTACCTACCGGCAGGGCGCTGGGCCAGATCCTGGCTACCCTCAAGCGCCGGCAGGTCGAGGGAGGGCTGTCCACTCGAGCCGAGGCTCTGGAGCTGGCGGCGAAACTCGTCCGTGAGCCGATCGCCGAAGCAGACTGATTTCGAGGCCCAGCAAGCGGTTCAGCGTGAGTTCATGAGGCGCTGGTTGAGCTCCTTGATGCGCTCTGAGAGCTTGTCGATCTTCTCCTGCGCCTCTTTGCGAAGTCTCGAATACTCGTTGCTCAGCTTCTCGGACTGCCGCTCCATCTCCTCGACCTGCTCCTTGAGCTGCTGGATATCATTGTCCCGGTCGACCACCGAGTGATCGAGCTTCGAGATCTCCGAGTCCTTGTCGGCCAAACGAATCTTGAATTTCTCTTCCTGCTCCTCGTACAGCTTTCGGTACTGCTGAAGCTCCATGATCTGCGAGAAATCCGCAGTCGTCGGGCTCATATCGCCTCCTCGTTCCTCGATCGCCGGGAACATCTTGCGCAGTTTCAAAGAGAGATCCTCGGGGTCGGGTGAGTTCCTCATCGCCTCGGCATAGGTGATCGTGCCGTGAACCAGCAGGGCAAGCAGCGACTGATTCATGGACTGCATCCGGAAGAAGGCGACCGAGGACTCCATCTCCTCCATCAGCTTGGCACTCTCTCCCCTGTCGATCAGCTCGCAGATTCGGGGCGTTGCCCGCATGATCTCCATGGCTGCCACCAGGCCCTGACCATCCTTGCGCTCGACCAGTTGCATGGAGACGACACCTTTGAGCACTTGCACAAGCTGTACCCGGGCCTGCTTCTGACCGTCGCCGGCGAAGGTGTCCAGGATCCGATCGATGGTCTGGGCAGCACTGTTGGTGTGCAGTGTGGAGAAGACCAGGTGTCCGGTCTCCGCCGCCGTGAGCACCGTCGAGACCGTCTCCGGATCGCGCATCTCACCGACCATGATGACGTCGGGATCCTGCCGCATCGCGTTGCGCAGGGCTTCGGCGAAAGAAACCGTATCCGTGCCAACCTCTCTCTGGGCAATGGAAGCCACGTCGTCTGCGAAGAGAAACTCGATCGGATCCTCGATCGTCAGAAGGTGCACCGGACGTCGAGAGGTAATCCTCTTCACCAGTGCCGCTAGCGTCGTGGACTTACCACTGCCTGTCGGACCGGTAACCAGGACCAACCCCATGGGCAGATCACAGAATTCGTAGAGAACTTCCGGCAGCTCCAGCTCATCCAGGCTGAGGATGTCGTACGGAATGCGTCGAAAAGCGGCCGCCAGGGTGCCACGCTGCATGTAGATGTTGCCCCGGAATCGGGCCAGCCCCCGAACCCCGTACCCCAGATCCACCGCCAGGGTTTCTTCCAACCTGGCCTTCTGCTGCGGGGTCAGGATCGGCAGCAGCATCTCCTTGATCTTCTCCGGCTTCAGGGGCTCGGCCTCGATCGGAATCAGGCGCCCGTGGATCCGGAGCATGGGCGGACGCATCGGCTTCAAATGAAGATCCGAGGCTCCCTTGTCAGTGACGAATTTAAGCAGTTGTTCGAGGTTCATCGACTCACGCGAGATTGTACACAGAGACTCCCGTCCGACCTAGGGAATGGTCCACAACTGAACTCGGGACTCGAGGCTCAGAACTTCCTCATCAGGCCGACCACGACACCCTGGACCCTGACCTCCCTGGCAGGAGCGTAAATCGGGTCCATGCGCTGATTGGCGGGTTGCAAACGCACCCTGTCACCCTCGGGAAAGAACCTCTTGAGCGTCGCCTCATCACCCACAAGGGCCACCACCATCTCGCCGACGCCTGCTTCCTCTCGCCGCGAAACGACGACCAGGTCGCCATCGTGGATGCCTTCTTCGATCATCGAGTCACCGGAGACTTCGAGGACGTAGTGATCCTCGGGAGCCGCGCTCAACAGGTGCTTCGGGACCGTCACACTTTCGTCTCCCGCTATCGCCTCGATGGGACGACCGGCAGCAATCCGACCGAAGAAAGGCAATTTCGACAGCAGCGGCTCGAACTCGGAGACGGCTTGCGGCGCCAGCTCCAGACCTCTCTTCTGGTTCCAGTGGCGGCGTAGATAGCCCTTTTTCTCGAGCAGCTTGAGGTGCTTGTGGACCGTTCCGTACGAGGAGAATCCGAACTCCTCACAGATCTCCCGGTGCGTCGGGGTATAACCATTCTCGGCCGCAAACTCACGCACGAAGTCGAGGACCTGCTTCTGTCTCTCCGTCAGGTATCGAGCCATGCGAGGATTCTAGGGCGAAACTCGAGCGTAAGTCAAACCTCTTGACTTTGCAACTACCCGTCAATACCCTGAGGATTCGGTCGTCCACTCGGTGAACTCAACTGGAGGCTCCCAAGGTGTGGAAGAAGAAGGAAGACGAGCCCATCGCAACGCAGCCGACCCCTCCACCTCCTCCGCCGAGCCGTCCACAGCCTCGAACGGCAGCGGCCGCCGTGATCGGTCCCAGCGTCACCATCAGGGGTGAGGTCAGCGGGCAGGAAGACCTGCGCATTCAGGGACGAATCGAGGGTAAGGTCGCCCTCGGGGGCCAGGATGTCACGGTCGGCAAATCAGGCAAGGTCCAGGCGGACATCCACGCCAAGAGCATTCGGATCGAAGGCGAGGTCGTCGGCGACCTGTACGGTGAGCAAGAGATCATCATCGAAGCCTCCGGGCAGGTTACGGGCAACCTCGTGGCACCCCGCGTCATCCTCGAGAACGGCTCCCGATTCAAGGGCTCCATCGACATGGAGAGCGCGGCCCAGCTCACCCAGGCCAGGTCCCTTCAGGGGAAGCCGGGCACAGGCGCCGGACACGGCGCGACAACAGCTCCCCCTGGCGCAGCGGCGCGCCAGCCTACCTCACCGGCGACTTCAAAACCGCCTGGGGACCCACTGTCACGACCCTAGGCTCAGGGGAGTGAAGAAGACTTCTCCACAGCGCTGGAACGACGCGGCCAGTCAGCTGAGCCCGGGCACGGCTCAGCACCACACACTGGCCCTCAAGTACGTGCTCCGCCGATTACTGGAGAGGCGACACGCCAGGGTCCTGGATCTTGGAGCTGCCATTGGATCCAACGTCTCATTTGTCGGCCGCTACGCCCCAAAGCTCTATGTTTCCGATCTCCACAACACGCTCAAGGGCCGGCCTGGGGGCCTACCAAAGGACCGCAAGCAGTTCGAACGCCTGCTTTCCAAAGATCTACCGTCCGACGATCTCGGGCCCTTCGACCTGATCCTGGCCTGGGACCTGTTGAACTATCTGGGCGGCGAACAGATGGCGATCCTCGGCCGCCACCTGGCACGACTCTGCAGGCAAGACAGCCTGATCTTCGCTCTCATCACGAACTCCAAAGAGATGCCCAGACAGCCCATTGGTTTCCGCATCATCGACACGGACACTCTCTCCTACACCATCGACTCCGATCTCGGGCGGCCGTCGCCTCTGTTCAAGGAATCCGATCTGAATCGCTGGCTTGCCGATTTCGAAGTGGAGACCTCCTTTCTCCTGCGCAACGGGTTCCAGGAGTACGTCCTCTCTTTTTCTGAGTGATCTCCAGCAAGTGATTGCCTCTGCTACACCCCGATTCCCCATCGAGAGCCACACCCTGGCCAACGGTTTGCGGGTGGTCCTACAGCCTGATTCCAGCCTACCTCTGGTGGCCATCAATCTCTGGTATCACGTTGGCTCGAAGAACGAAATACCGGGTAGAACCGGCCTGGCTCACCTCTTCGAGCACATGCTTTTCCAGGGCAGCCAGCACGTCGGCAAGAACGACCATTTCCGCCTCGTGCAACAGGTCGGCGGTGTCGCCAACGGCTCGACCTGGTTCGATCGCACGAACTACTACGAAACGCTGCCATCGCACTGCCTGAGCCTCGGTCTGTGGCTCGAATCCGATCGCATGGGCTTCTTCCTTCCGGCCCTCGATCGCGAGAAACTGGAGAACCAGCGCGAAGTCGTGATGAACGAACGCCGCCAAGGGGTCGAGAATCAGCCCTACGGTCAGGCCTTCGAGCGCTTGAATGAGATGCTGTTCCCCACTGGATATCCCTATCGGTGGCCGGTCATCGGCTACATGGACGATATCGCCGCCGCCAGCCTCGAAGACGTGGAGACCTTCTTCCGCGCCTTCTACACCCCAGACAATGCGGTCCTGACCCTGGCTGGTCACTTCGATCCGGACAGGGCCCTGAAGCTCGTCGAGAGGTACTTCGGCTCCATACCCAGGGGCGAGGCTCGATCAACTGTCACGGCCGTGCTGCCAGACGAACCTCTCGGACAGGTCGTGACCCTCGAAGACGACGTGCAGCTGCCGAGGGTCTACATGGCCTTCCGGATACCGCCGTTCGGAGAGCCTCAGTGGTACAGCGCCGACCTCCTCGGCGCGGCATTGTCCGGCGGCAAGACCAGCCCCCTCTACCGCCAATTGGTCTATGAGCGACAGATCGCCCAGGACGTCAGTGCCTTCGTCTTGCCCACAGAGTTGGCATCCAGTTTCCTCGTCGTCACGACTGGCCGCCCCGACACCGATCTCGCCGAGTTGGAAGAGTTGGTCCGCGGCCAGATCGAAATGGCAGCCGCTGGAGATCTCGACAGTGGTGATCTGGAGCGGGCACGCAACAGGCTGGTCACCTCGTACAGCGATCAGCTTCAGGGACTCGACGATCGTGCCGATCTGCTGTCTCTGTTCACCACCTACTTCGACGAACCGCAACGCATCGAGAGCGAGATCGACCGATATCTCGACCGGCGGCCCGAAGATCTCGCCTCCGTGGCCAGAGATCGTCTGACTCCGGACAAGGCCGTCACCCTACGGGTCGTCCCCCGCTAGAACAAGGAGACCAGACGTGGACAAGACGGCAGACGAGCTTCGTACCAAGCCCCCGGCTCCGGGCGAAGTCATCGCCTTCTCTTTTCCCCGTTTCGAGCATTTCCACCTGCCCTCCGGTCTCGAGGTCTATCTGGCCTCGATCGATCGCGGTCCGCTGGTGAGCCTGCACCTCGCCTGCCCAGGCGGCGCCCAGTACGACTCGCCGAGCGACGCCGGTCGAGCCACTCTGGCCGCCGACCTTCTCGACGAAGGCACCGACGAGCTCACCGCCATGGAGATCGCTGCGCGTGTCGAGAATCTGGGGGGCTTTCTTTCCGGCCAGGCCGGCTGGGATGCCGGCTGGCTCTCTATCACCCTGCTATCCCGGCACCTGGAGCCGGGTCTCGTGCTGCTGGCCCACATGGTGGAACGGGCCTCCTTCCCCGAAGCCGAGGTCGATCGCCTGTGCCAGCAGCGGCTCGCGGAGCTGAGGAGAAGGACTTCACAGCCGGCCTCACTGGCAGCCGACGCCCTGGCCAGGGCCGTCTACCCAGGGACACCGTACGGACAGTCCCTACTGGGTACCCCGGACTCGGTGAGGACTTTCGGTCGCAGTGAGCTCTACGACTTCCATCGCCGGCATGTCACACCTCGGGGCTCTGTGCTGATCGTTACCGGAGACCTGAACTCGACAGCTACCGCCAAGCTCATCGAGCGGGTTTTCGGTGGTTGGTCGGGAAGCGAGCCTGCCGCGGCCGGGCCCATCCTGAGCCACGATCCCCACCACACCAGCGTCACCATCGTCGACCGACCCGAGGCTGCCCAGACCGTGCTGCGGATCGGCCATGCCTCTGTGCCGCGCAATCATCCCGACTACGGAGCCCTGCAGGTCTTGAACAGTCTGCTGGGAGGTAAGTTCACCAGTCGCATCAACCTCAGCCTGCGCGAGAAACTCGGCATCACCTACGGCGCCAGTAGCAGCTTCTCGGCTCGGCTCGGACCAGGACCGTTTCAGGTGGCAGCCGATGTCGAGACGGACGGCGTCGGCATCGGAACCCAAGAGATCCTCAAGCAACTTCATCGCTTGCAGGACGAACTGGTCGGCGCAGCGGAGCTGCAAGACACCAAGACCTACCTGCTGGGCGTATTCCCTTATTCGTTGCAGCGCATCGATGGCCTGGCCAGTCGCCTGGCCGACCTCGGCGTCGCCTCTCTGCCGGATGACTACTTCGATCAGCAGCTGGCAGTGGTCCGGGGCATCGAGCCGAAGACGATTCGCTCGCTGGCCGAGCTGCATCTGCAACCGACTCGTCTGGCCATCTTCGCGGTCGGACCGGTAGACAGACTGCGGCCGCAACTCGAGAAATTCGGCCCGATCGCCGTTGTGCGACGCGACAACGAGGTCGAAACCGGTGACGGTCCCGGCTGAAGGCCCTGGCAACCGGCTCTCGATTCCAGCCCTGCTCTGGGCGTCTGCAGAGCTTCGACCCAACTCGATTCCAGCCGAATCAGAAGCCAATAAGTTGTTTGTTTTCTGTAGTTTAAGCGCAGTCAGAAGTCGTTTCTAGAGAGCCGCCTCTGTGCTATAGTTACGGCTCCTTTGGTTGGCTCGATAGGAGGATTCGAGTATGCAGGTCGACAGTCCAGACATGATCCGAAACGTCGCTCTTACCGGCCACAGCGGTACCGGTAAGACGACTCTGGCCAGTGCCCTACTCTACGCTGGCGGAGTCGTCAATCGACTCAACAAGGTCGAAGACGGCAACACGATCACCGACTTCGATTCCGAAGAGATCGAACGCCGCATCTCCATAGGGCTGGCCGTCTGCTTCACACCTTGGCGGCAGCACAAGAACAATCTTCTCGATTGTCCTGGATATGGCATCTTCTTTGATGAGACCCGCAGCGCGATGCGCGCGGCCGATGCCGCCCTGCTGTGCATCAATGCAGCTTCGGGTGTCGAGGTGACCAGCGAGAAGGTCTGGGAGTTCGCTGCCGAGCTCGGCCTACCGGTAATGCTCCACCTCAGCAAAATGGACCGTGAGCGCGCCGAGCTGAAGAGCGCGGTCGAGCAGCTGCAGAAATCTTTTGGCCGACAAGTGATTCCGATACAGATTCCTATCGGCACCTCGCAAGACTTCGAAGGTGTGATCGATCTGATCAACGACAAGGCCACCGTCTATACCAAAGACGGCGATGGCAAGGGCAAGCCGACGGAGATCCCCGAGGCTGCTCAGGACGAGTTCAACCAGTGGAAGACTGCCCTCGTGGAGGCAGTTGCCGAGACGGACGACGCCCTGCTGGAGAAGTTCTTCGAGGCTGGTGAGCTCTCTGCAGAGGAGCTCGCAGAAGGCCTGCGTCGGGCCGTCAAGGAGCGTAAGTTGTTCCCGGTCACCCTGAGCTCCGCGCTGCATGGAATCGGCCCTGCCTCGACGCTCGATGCGATCGTCGAGACTCTCCCATCACCCATCGATCGGGGCACCTTCCCGGCGATCGATTTCGGCGGCGAAGAGCTCGAAGTCGCCTGCGACCCCGACGGCAAGGTCGTCGCCCTGGTGTTCAAGACGCTGAGCGACCCATTCACGGGCAAGGTCTCCCTGCTTCGGGTGGTCTCCGGTAGGCTCGATTCCGATACCCTCTATTGGAATTTCAGGCAGGAAAAGGACGAGAAGGTCGGGCATCTCATGGTCATGCAGGGCAAGACCGGCAGCGCCGTTTCGGGCCTCGTGACCGGGGACATCGGCGGAGTCGCGAAGCTCAAGAACGCGCATACCGGAGACACCCTTTGCGAAAAGGCCAACCCCGTCCACCTGACCTGGATTGCTCCGCGCGAGGATGCCATCGCCTTCGCTATCGAGCCGAAATCGAAGGGTGACGAAGAGAAGATCGGTGAGTCGCTGACCCGCTTGAGGGAGGAGGATCCGAGGCTTCATAGCCGCAGAGATGCCGAGACGGGAGAATTTCTCCTCGCGGGAAGCGGCCAGCTGCACGTTGAGATCGCCGTGGCGAAGCTCAAGAAGCGATTCAATGTCGAAGTCATCCTGCATCCACCCAAGGTGCCCTATCGCGAGACGATCCGCAAGTCGGCCTCCGGTCATGGCCGGCACAAGAAGCAGACGGGTGGACGCGGGCAGTTCGCCGACTGCAGGATCACCATGGAACCGACGAGCGGCGACGAGCAGTTCGAGTTCATCGATGAGATCTTTGGCGGATCGATTCCCCAAGGCTACCGCCCGGCAGTTGAAAAGGGCATCCACGAGGCAGCCAAGCGAGGATACCTCGCCGGATACCCCGTCGTCGGTTTCAAGGTCCGACTTCAAGACGGTCAGTTCCACGATGTCGATTCCTCTGAGATGGCCTTCAAGATCGCTGGCTCACTGGCCTTCAAAGACGCCATGGGTAAGGCGGGTGCGACGCTGTTGGAGCCCATCATGAAGGTGGAGATCACCACGACCGAAGAATTCATGGGCGACATCATGAGCGACCTCTCGCAGAGGCGTGGCCGACCACAGGGAATGGACAGCAAGGACGGCTCACAGGTGGTCAGCGCCACCGTGCCGCTGGCCGAGATGCTGGATTATTCCCCGGCGCTGCGATCCATGACCCAGGGACGGTCCAGCTTTCACATGGAGATGTATCACTACGAAGAGGTTCCCAGGCAGGTCCAGGAGAAGATCATTGCCGAGGCACAGAAGAAGAAGGAACAAGACCACGCCTGACCCGCATCATTCATGACCGCGCGAGTAGGTCTCTGAAACAGAACGACCGGCCGATAGGCCGGTCGTTTTCTCTTGCTGTTGCTGCTGAGGAGCCCGGAGGCACTACAGAGGAGCGCTATTTCTCCGCCTTGTCTTTCTTGGAGCTCTTCTTGCCTTTCTTCTCGGTTGTGCTTTCAGCCTCGCCACGGTCCACAAATTCGAGGTAGGCCATCTCGGCGCCGTCGCCTTTGCGTGGCCCGAGCTTGATGATGCGGGTGTAGCCGCCCGGCCGCTCGTGGAATCGGGGAGCGATCTCGTCGAACAGCTTCTTGACCAGGGTCCGGTCACTGATCAGACGATTGACCTGGCGCCGCGCCTGGAGGGTGTCACGCTTGCCTTGCGTGACCACCTTCTCGGCCAGGGGTCGAAGCTCCTTGGCCTTCTGCAACGTCGTCCTGATACGTTCCTCTTTGACCAGCGAGCTCAGCTGGTTGCGAAAGAGGGCCTTGCGATGGGCGGGTGTCCGCCCTAGTTTTCTACCCTTGACTTGATGACGCATTCACGACTCCTTGCTCGAGGCCTCAGAAAGGCGCTCGGACCGTCTCCTCGGGCACGTCCATTCCCATCCGCAAACCGAGACTGCTCAAGATATCCTGCACTTCTTCCAGCGACTTGCGACCGAAGTTCTTCGTCTCGAGCATGTCCTTCTCGGACCTACGGACCAGGTCCCGCAAGGTGTAGATGCTGGCATTCTTCAGACAATTGGCCGACCGGACCGAGAGGTCCAGCTCGTCGATCGATTTCGACAGAATGGCGTCGATGCCGGAGAATTCGTCGCTCTCACCGGCTACCACTTCTTCAACCATGCTCTCCTCGGACTCGACGAAGATGGTCAGATGATCCTTGAGAAGCGTCGCTCCCAGTGACACAGCCTCCTCCGGCCTCACTGTGCCGTTGGTCCACAGCTCTACGACCAGACGCTCGTAGTCGGTTGCCCGGCCGACACGGGCGGCCTCGACTTTGTAGGTAACCCGCTTGACCGGTGAGTGCACTGAATCCACCGGTATCCAGCCGATGCCGAGGCTCTCGTCGAAGTTCTTCTCGGCGCTGACATAGCCCCTGCCGATGACGACCTGAGCCTGGAGCTTCAGCTTGCCCTCCTCGTTCAGCGTCACGAGGTGCACGTCGGGATCGCAGATCTCGACCGACGGATCTCCGGTCAGCTGCCCGGCAGTGACTTCTCCTGGGCCACTCACATCCAGACTGAGGAATTTTGGCCCTTCGGAGTGCATCCGAATCGGGATCTCTTTGAGGTTCAAGATGATGTCTGTGACGTCTTCCACCACGCCAGGCATGGAGGAGAACTCGTGCAGCACTCCCTCGATCTGGACCGAGGTGATGGCGGCACCTTCGATCGACGACAACAACGATCGTCGAAGCGCGTTCCCCACAGTCGTCGCGAAACCTCTCTCAAAAGGCTGGGCGATGAACTTGCCATAGGTGGGCGACAGCGTTTCGCCGTCGACTTCGATTCGCTTGGGGCGTTGGAAACCCTTCCAAAGCATATGACGACTCCTTGTTCGAGACGGTTCCTGGATCGCTCAGAAGCCAGTCGCTAGCGACTGTACAGCTCGACGATCAGCTGCTCCTCGACAGGCAGCTTGATGTCGGCGCGGGTCGGTAGGGCAATGGCCTTGCCGACAAAGTTCTCTGGGTCCAGCTCGAGCCAACTCGGAATACCTCGCCCTCGCGCGGTCTCCACGCTGACCCGGATGATTTCATTCTTACGGCTACTTTCCTTGACTTTGACCTGCTGGCCGACCTTGACCTGGTACGAAGGAATGGTCGTCTTGCGATCATCGACCTGGATGTGGCCATGACGCACCAACTGTCGGGCCTGGGATCTCGATGAAGCGAAGCCCAGGCTGTACACCACGTTGTCCAAGCGCCGTTCGAGGCTGATCAACAGGTTGTCGCCTGTGACGCCCTTCCTGCCCGCGGCAGCGGCGAAGTAGTTGCGAAACTGCTTCTCGAAGACCCCGTAGATGCGCTTGACTTTCTGTTTCTCCCGCAGCTGCGGGCCGTAGCCAGAGGGCCGCCGACTGCGGCGCTGGCCGTGCTGACCAGGTGGATAGGCTCGCCGCTCGATGGCACACTTCTCCTTGAAGCAGCGATCCCCTTTGAGGAATAACTTCATCCGCTCCCGCCGACAGAGCCGGCAAACGGGTCCCGTATATCTTGCCACTTTATCCTTCTCCTTGTCGCACTCGAATCAGCCGGCTCAGCCCCATTTCAACACCACTCGTGTCGACCGCAACCGGTACCACTCGAATCAAATTCACGAATCTCCTACACCGTCTACACAGACTCTAGACTCTTCGTCGCTTCCTCGGCCGACAGCCGTTGTGCGGAATCGGGGTGACGTCACGAATGGACTTCACCGACAGTCCGGCCGCACCCAACGCGCGAATCGCGGACTCGCGGCCTCCACCCGGCCCATTGACCTGGACGTCGATGGTTCTCATGCCCACATCCCTGGCATGTTGAGCTGCGTTCTGGCCTGCGACCTGGGCAGCAAAAGGCGTTCCCTTTCGCGATCCCTTGAACCCAATCCGTCCGGCAGAGGACCAACTCACGACGTTACCCTCCGGGTCGGAAATGGTGATCAGTGTGTTGTTGAAGGTCGCCTTGATGTGGGCCACACCGTGAGGAACAATCCTCTTCTCCTTCTTCTTCCGGTCCTTTCCTCCGCTGCGCGCTTTCGCCATCCTTCACCTCAATTTCTATTTCTTGACCTGTTTCCTGCCCGCGACCGCTCCCCGCCTCGGCCCCTTTCGGGTTCGCGCATTGGTGTGCGTTCGTTGCCCTCGCAGGGGCAGGTTCCGTCGGTGACGCACCCCCCTGTAGGAGCCGATTTCGATCAGGCGCCGGATGTTCTGTCCGACCTCCTTACGGAGATCACCTTCGACCCGACCCTCGTCCTGGATGACCTGCCGAATGCTGCGAGCCTCATCCTCGGTGAGGTCCTTGACCTTGACCGTTTCTTCGACCCCCGCTGTTTCGAGGATCTTCCGAGACCGTGTCCGCCCGATACCATAGATAGAGGTCAGGCCAATCCAGACCTGTTTGCTCGGGGGGAGGTCGACACCTGCTATTCGCGCCATGGCTTTACCCTACCCTTGTCGTTGCTTGTGTTTGGGGTTTTCACAGATCACCCTCACGACACCGTGGCGCCTGATGATCTTGCACTTTGGACACATTCGTTTGACTGACGATCGCACTTTCATAGCGACTTCCTCGGTTATCTCAACCTGTAGACAATGCGGCCGCGGGTGAGATCGTAGGGTGACAACTCCACGCGAACCCTATCCCCCGGCAAGATGCGGATGAAGTGCTTGCGCATCTTTCCGGAGACGTGTGCCAGTACCTGGTGGCCATTCTCGAGCTCGACACGAAACATGGCGTTTGGCAAAGGCTCCACCACCACGGCTTCGACTTCGATCGCTTCTTCTTTGGCCAAGTCTTCTCCTTGCTCTCTTCCAGCAGCCGTCATGCAACCGCT
Source organism: Acidobacteriota bacterium (assembly GCA_030597375.1). GTDB lineage: Bacteria > Acidobacteriota > Thermoanaerobaculia > Multivoradales > JAHEKO01 > JAUVRX01. Next base: position 12,134 of record JAUVRX010000017.1, on the reverse strand, counting down.
GGCTGGCTGCGACCCAAGATTCTCTGACCCGACTCGGTCACAGCGACCGAGAACTCGAAATGCGCCGACAGGGCGCCGTCAGTCGTTCGTGCTGTCCAGCCGTCCGCGTCGACCTTGATGCCGGGCTCACCCGCATTGACCATGGGCTCGATGGCCAGAACCATGCCGGCCTCGAGCATCGGTCCCCGCCCCGGCTGACCGAAGTTGGGTACCTGCGGGTCCTCGTGCAGCGCTACTCCGATACCATGCCCTACAAACTCTCGCACCACGGAGAAACCGAATTCTTCGACATGACTCTGAACGACATGCCCGATGTCCGAAAGCCGGGTTCCTGGCTCGATCACCTGAATCGCGAGATCCAACGATTTCCGAGTCACGTCCATCAGCTTCCTGGCCTGCTGGCTGATGTCGCCGACCGCATAGGTGCGAGCAGCGTCGCCATAGTAGCCCTTGTATAGCACCCCACAATCGACACCGATGATGTCTCCCGCCTCGAGAGGGGTCTCATCGGGGATGCCGTGCACGATAACATCGTTGATCGACGTGCAGAGGGTCGCTGGATAGCCTCGATAGCTCAAGAAGGCAGGCACTCCTCCGGCGCCGCGGATGAACGCCTCGGCGAAGCGATCCAGCTCGGCGGTGGTCGCACCTGGCTCGATCCGCTCGGTGATCCCATCCAGGACCTCGTGAACGATCCGATTCGCCTCGTCCATGAGCTCGATCTCGCCTGTTGTCTTCAGGACCATCACGCCTCCACCATCCTACCCAGAGCCTCCAGCAGGGCCGCCGCGACCTCGTCCACAGGGCGATCGCCGTCGATCGGCATCAGCAGGCCGCGTTGCTCGTAGTAGTCGACCAACGGCTGCGTCTGCCGGCGGTAGACCAGGAGTCGCTGCCGAATCACATCTTCCTTGTCATCGGCGCGTTGCCGACCCAGAATCCGCTTGACCAGCTCTGGTTCGGGAACCTGGAGGTAGAGTACACCGTCCTGCTCGGCCTCCATGCCCACCAGGATCTCAGCCAGCTGATCGGCCTGGGCCAGGGTGCGAGGATAGCCATCCAGGATGAAACCTCCCTTGGCATCTTCCCTGGCCAGGCGAGTCTTCACGACCTCGCCCAGGATGGCGTCGTCGACCAGATCCCCGGAGCTCATGACCTTCTCGATCCGTTCTCCGAGAGGCGTGCCTGCAGCAACAGCCTGCCGCAGCATCTCGCCCGTGGAGATGGCGGGAATGGCCAGCTCCTCGGCGAGAAGCGCGGCCTGCGTTCCCTTGCCCGAGCCAGGAGCTCCAAGAAGTATGAGTCGCATTGCAGAACTGTTCCGAAGTCACCGGGAGTTCCTACCCCCGACGGCCGCGGATCCTCCCTCGCTTCATGAAACCTTCGTAGTTGCGCATCACCAACTGACTCTCAACCTGCTGGACCGTATCCATGGCAACACCGACAACAATCAGCAGGGAGGTGCCACCGAAATAGAAGTTGATCCCCATGCCCTGGGTAAACCAGGCGGGCAGCACCGCATCCAGGGTCGGCCCGAAGAACGGCAGACCCTCTACCTTCATGCCACTGAGCAGGAACTCCGGCAGAATGGAGACGGCTGCCAGGTAGACGGCACCTATCAGTGTCAGCCGGGTGAGGACGCGATCGATGTACTCGGCGGTGCGCCTGCCTGAACGGATGCCGGGTATGAAGCCACCGTACTTGCGCAGATTCTCAGCTGTGTCGGCCGGATTGAAGATGATCGAGACGTAGAAGTAACTGAAAAAGATGATCGCAGACGCGTAGAGCACATAGTAGATCGGCTGACCCCAGGAGATCGCATCTGCAATGTTCCGCAGCCACTCGTTCTGGAACATCCCGGCGATAGTGGTCGGGATCATGACCACGGAGCTGGCGAAGATGACTGGAATCACACCGCCGGTGTTGACGCGTAGGGGTAGATAGGTGTTCTGCCCGCCATAGATCCTGCGCCCGACCACGCGCTTGGCGTACTGCACCGGAATGCGTCGCTGAGCGCGCTCCATATAGACGATGAAGGCCACCACCGCAAACATGAAGACGATGAGGATCAGCATCTTGAGCACCGAGGTAGTGCCACTCTGCAGGCCGCCGATCGTGTTGACGATAGCGCCGGGAAGACCGACGACAATGCCGGCAAAGATGATGAGCGAGATGCCGTTGCCCACACCTCGTTCGGTAATCTGCTCGCCCAGCCACATCACGAAGGCACATCCGGTGGTCAGAGTGAGCATTGTGATGACGCGAAATCCCCAACCCGGATGGGGTACCAGCGCCGCCCCACCCGGTGTGGTGGTCTTCTCCAACCAGAGACTGATACCAGCCGATTGGACCAGCGAGATACCCATGGTCAGATAGCGCGTGTATTGGGTGATCTTGCGCCGTCCGAGCTCACCCTCCTTGGAGAGCTTCTCGAGGTAGGGCCAGACAACCGTCAGTAGCTGCAGAATGATGGATGACGTGATGTAGGGCATGATGCCCAGCGCGAAGACGGCCACCCGCTTCAAGCTTCCACCGGTGAAGGTGTTCACGAAGCCCAGCAGCGTGTTCTGCATCGCTGCCATGAACTCGACCAGAGCCTGTGGATCGATCCCTGGAGTCGGGATGTTGCAGCCGATCCGATAGACGGCCAGCAGCCCGAAGGTGAACATCAACCTCTTGCGCAGCTCGGGAATCGCAAGGATATTGCGAAAGCTCTCGATCACGATTCCAACACCTCGCAGCTGCCACCGGCAGCCTCGATCTTGGCGCGGGCGGTAGCGCTGAATTTATGGGCCTTGACCTTGAGCGCAGTAGAAATCTCGCCGTTCCCCAGCACCTTGACCGGCATGCCCGATCGGACAACCCCTCGTTCTACCAGGCTCTCCGGATTGACCTCACCCTCGAACTCGGCGAGGCGAGCGACGTTGACCACTTGATACTCCGTCCTGAAGATATTGGTAAATCCCCGCTTCGGAACTCTCCGTACCAACGGCATCTGACCGCCCTCGAAACCGAGCCGCTGACTGAAACCGGAGCGCGATCGCTGCCCCTTGTGACCTCGTCCTGCGGTCTTGCCCTGGCCCGAACCGGGGCCGCGCCCAATCCGCTTCTTGGGACGCTTGGAGCCCTTGGCTGGCGAAAGGTCATGCAGCTTCATCACGATTCCTCCACGATCTTCGCCAGATGAGGGATCTTGGCCACCATCCCCCTTACTGCGGGGGTGTCGGGCCGCACCACCTCATGTCGGATGCGCCTCAGGCCGAGGCTTCTGAGCACCTCGTGCTGGTTCTTGGGACGCCCGATAGGGCTCCTGATCTGTCGTATCTTGAGCATCTTCTGCTTCGCCATGGTTCTTCCCCGACTCGGCTAATTGCCTTCTTCCTGGGCTTTCTCGGCAGTTGTCTCCAACTGTTCCAGACCGCGAAGACGGCGCACCTGATCCTCAGTGCGCAGCTGGCCCAGGGCGTCCATGGTCGCCTTGACCACGTTATTGGGATTCTTCGACCCGAGCGACTTGGTGAGAATATCCTGATAGCCAGCGCTCTCTACCACAGCCCGGACAGCACCCCCGGCGATGACCCCGGTCCCCTCGGAGGCAGGCTTCAAGAGTACTCGGCTGGCGCCAAAGCGTCCCAGTGCCTCGTGGGGCACCGTTGTGCCCGTCATCGGAAACTTGAGGAGGTTCTTCTTGGCGATGTCGATTCCCTTACGAATGGCGCTCGGCACCTCCTTGGCCTTGCCGGATCCGAATCCAACCCGCCCATTGCCATCACCGATCACCACCAGAGCGGTGAAGGAGAAGTTCTTGCCACCCTTGACCACCTTCGTCACCCGGTTGATGTCGATGACCTGCTCGAAAAACTCGGGCTCGCTGTTAAAGTCTCTTGCCAACTTGATTCTCCTCTGCTTCGCCTATTAGCAGACTGCTTCCCAGGCTAGAAATCCAGGCCCTTGGAGCGGGCGCCTGCAGCCACTTCCTTGACCTTGCCATGGAAAATGTAGCCCCCCCGGTCGAATACCACAGCTTCGATACCTTTTGCCTTGGCACGCTCGCCAAGCGTCTCACCCACCATCCGCGCCGCCGCCTTGGACTTGCTACCACCCTCGAGCTTCTTCAGGATCTCGGATTCGCCTGAATTGGCCTGCACCAGGGTCACTCCCTGCAGGTCGTCGATCACCTGCGCGTAGACGTACTTCAGGCTCTTGTAGACCGCCAGTCGAGGGCGATCGGTCGATCCCTGCACCGATCTGCGAACCCGCTTGTGAGCCCGCCTGCGACGCAAGCGCTTTTCCTGTGCCTTATCCATGATCTCTCCTCGACCCACCTCTATTTGGCCGCTGCGCCTGCCTTGCCGACCTTACGACGCACGACCTCGTCGGAATAGCGAATACCCTTGCCCTTGTAAGGCTCCGGCTTGCGCAACTGTCGAATCCGCGCTGCCGCCTCACCAACCTGCTGGCGGTCAGCGCCGCTGACTGTGATCTTGCCCGCCTTTTCGTCGATCTGGATCTCGATGCCTTCTGGCACCGAAAAAACGACCGGGTGCGAGAAGCCCAGTGACAGATGAATCTCGCGGCCCTGGAGCGAGGCGCGATAGCCGACGCCATGGATTTCCAACTGCTTGCTGAAGCCCTCCGAGGCTCCATGAACGGCATTCGCCAGAAGGGCTCTCATCAGCCCGTGCTTGGAGCGCAAATCACCACTGTCGTCATCCCGGGTCACGGTCACGACCCCATCCTCGATCTCCACCGGAATCCCCTCCAGCAGAAATTGGCTCACCCTGCCCTTCGGGCCCTCGGCCACGAAAACCTGATTCTCGACCGTCACCTTGACGCCCTGGGGAATCTTAATGGGCTGCTTTCCTACGCGCGACATGATACCGGCCTCCTACCAGACCTCACAAAGGACCTCGCCACCGACACGACGCTGTCGCGCCTGTGAGTCGGTCAGCAGTCCCAGTGAAGTCGAGATGATTCCAACGCCCAGTCCGTTGAGGACGGGGCGGATCTCATCGGCACTCTTGTAGACGCGGCGACCCGGCTTGCTGACCCTCTTGAGGCGTCGAATCAGGGGCTCGCCATCGGGGGTATAGCGCAGAAATATGCGCACCTGCTGCTTTATCGGATCACCGTCGAGGAGCTGGAACGACTCGAGGTATCCCTGCTCCTTGAGTATCCGGCAAACCTCGAGCTTGAGCTTCGATGCCGGCACATCCAGGCGATCGTGCTTCGCCATGTATGCGGTGCGGATCCGACTCAGCAGATCTGCTACCGGATCAGTCATAGTCATGATGATTCCTCCACTGGCCCCTGTCCTTCGTCAGTTCTCATTCGTCAGAGCAACGTTCTACCAACTGGCCTTGATGACTCCCGGCAGGTAACCCTGCAGGGCCAGGTTGCGAAAGCAGATCCGGCAGAGGCCGAACTTGCGGAGATAACCGCGTGGGCGCCCGCAACGATGACAGCGATTGCGGTGCCTGACGGCAAATTTCGGCTTTCTCAAGTTCTTGGCAATTTTCGCGGTTGTCGCCACGTTCAATCTCCTCCGTCTATTCAGCAGCAGCGCCAAGCCGACTGCGAGTGAAGGGCATCCCCAACTCGCGTAGCAGGTAGAAGGCCTGCTCATCGTTCTTGGCACTGGTCACGATCGTGATGTTCAGACCCTTGGAACGATCCACCTTGTCGTAGTCGAGGTCGGGGAAGATCAGATGATCCCGCACTCCCAGAGTGTAATTACCACGACCGTCGAAGCTGCCGCTGGGCACTCCCCGAAAGTCCCGAACCCGAGGCAGAGCGGTGGCGATCAGGCGATCCAGGAAGTTCCACATGTGATTGCCACGCAAGGTCACCCGGCAGCCGATGGGCATGCCCTCGCGCAGCTTGAAGGCCGCGATCGACTTCTTGGCGCGGGTGATGGTCGGCTGTTGACCGGCAACCTGCGCCAGCTCTTCGACCGCGGAGTCGAGAATCTTGATGTTCTGGGTCGCCTCCCCGAGGCCCATGTTGAGCACGATCTTCTCGAGGCGCGGCACGGCCATGACGTTGTCGATACCGAATTCGCCACGCAGCTTCTCGACGACCTCTTCCGAGTATCGCGTCTTCAGCCGGGGAACGTGGCCGTTGCCACCCTGCGCACCGGCAGCCACCTCGGCACCTGCCTTCGCGTCTTTCTTGCTAGCCATCTTACAAAGTCCTCTCAACTCAATTGAAGGTGGCGTCGCAGGCTTTGCAGACCCGCACCCCACTGCCATCAGCCAACCGCTGCCGCCTGATACGAGTCGGTTTGCCGCACTCGGGACAGATCAACTTCAGATTCGACAGGCGAATCGGAGCCTCTCGCTCGACAATCCCACCCTGGATCTGCTTGTTGGGATTCGGTCGGGTATGGCGCTTGATCATATTGGCCCGTTCGACGATTGCCGTCGCCTTACCAGGGAAGACTCGCAGGACCCGGCCCTTGCGACCGCGATCCCGGCCTTGAATCACCATGACCTCGTCGTTCTTCTTGATCTTGACCTTGAACATCTCTCTACTCCGCTATCAATCCCCGAGACCAACCGCCGAAAGGGCCGCCAGGCGTTCTACAGCACCTCCGGAGCCAACGAGACAATCTTCATGAAACGCTTCTCACGCAACTCGCGAGCCACCGGACCGAAAACACGGGTACCCACCGGCTCACCGGCGTCGTTCACCAGCACCGCCGAGTTGGAGTCGAAGCGGATATGGCTTCCATCCTTGCGACGGTAGGCCCGTCGCGTCCGCACGATGACGGCCCTGACGACCTCCCCCTTCTTGACGGTTCCTTCCGGAGTCGCTTCCTTTACCGAGGCCGTGATGACGTCGCCGAGGCCACCGTACTGACCCGATGACCCACCCCGCATGTGAATGCAGGCGATCTTCCGAGCGCCGGAGTTGTCCGCTACATCCAGAACTGTGCCCATCTGAATCATTGTCAGCTCCCCTCCGCCCTCTTCAGGATCTGCTTGACCCGCCACCGCTTCTGCTTCGACAGGGGTCGACTGGAGACGATCTGAACAAGGTCGCCGAGACGGCACTCGTTGTTCTCATCATGGGCGAAGAACTTCGACGTTCGCTTGATGTAGCGCCGGTACAGACGGTGCATCACCGTTTTGGGAACGGCGACCACGACGGTTTTCTCCATCTGATCTTTGACCACCGTGCCAACTTTCACCTGTTGCCGCCCACGACTGGCGGTCGCTGCTTGCTCCGACATCACCTTGCTCTCCGATAATTCCTTCGTCTAGCTCCGCTTCTCGCGAAGGACCGTCAGCACTCGAGCGAGATCCCGTTTGGCCTCGCGCATCTTCGCCGGGCTCTCCAACTGGCCCGTCACCCTCTGCAGACGCAGGGCAAAGAGCTTTTCAGCCAGCTCTTTCTCCCGGTCCTGCAGCTCTTCAACAGTCTGCTCTCTCAGCTCCGAAGCCTTCATCAGTCACCTCACCAGGCCGTATGCTCGCGCGAAATGTATCGCGTCTTGATCCCGATCTTGAACGAAGCCAGCTCGATCGCCCTCTTGGCAAGCGCCGGATCGACACCTTCCACTTCGAACAAAATCCGACCCGGCCTGACGACGGCCACCCAGCCTTCCGGACTGCCCTTGCCCTTACCCATTCGCGTTTCGAGGGGCTTCTTGGTGATCGGCTTGTCCGGGAATACCCGAATCCAGATCTTGCCGCCGCGTTTCACTCCACGAGCAATTGCGATTCGGGCCGATTCGATCTGTCGAGAGCTCACCCAGCCTGCCTCCAGCGCTTGCAGGGCATGGTCGCCAAAGGCGATGAAGTCTCCACCCTTCGCCTTGCCCCGGCGCCGGCCGCGCTGTTTCTTCCTGTACTTGACCTTCTTGGGCATCAACATGATCTAGACTCCTCGGCTCGATCTATAGAGCTGTGCGGCGGGCTTTCTCCCGCAACAGATCGCCTTTATAGATCCACACTTTGCAGCCGATAACGCCATAGGTCGTGCGCGATTCGGCAAACCCGTAGTCGATTTCCGCCTTCAGCGTATGCAGCGGCAATCGACCCTCCTGATACCACTCCGTGCGGGCGATCTCGTTGCCCCCCAGCCGCCCCGACACCATGATCTTGAAACCCTTGGCGCCGAACCGGAAAGCCGATTCCATCTGCTTCTTCATCGCCCGGCGAAAAGCGATCCGGCGAATCAGCTGGCCGGCGATATTCTCGGCCACCAGTTGAGCGTCCAACTCGGGTCGCTGAATCTCCTGAATGTTGATATGGACCTCCCGGCCCATATGCTTCATGAGATCGTCTCGCAGCTTGTCGACCTCGGCACCTTTGCGGCCGATGATGATGCCCGGCCTCGAGGTGTAGATCGTGACTCGCAGCTTGTCGGCGGCTCGCTCGATGTCGATCTCACTGACGCCGGCGTGCGAAAGACGCTTCTTCAGCCGAGCCCTCAAATCGAGATCTTCGTGCAAGAGCTTGGCGTAGTCTTTGTCGGCATACCAGCGCGACTTCCAAGACTTGTTGTATACAAGCCGGAATCCGTACGGATGAGTTTTCTGCCCCACTATCGTCTCCTTAACGGTCGCGACCTATTCACCCTTCCGGGTATCCAGTTTGATCGTCACGTGACTCTGGCGCTTCAGAATGCGAAATGCCCGACCCATGGGTTGAGGTCGAATACGCTTCAGCGTCGGACCGCCATCGACGAAAATCTCCTTGACGAACAGCTGATCCACATCCAACTGATCGTCGCGGTTCTCGGCATTGGCAATGGCCGATCGCAGCAGCTTACGCAGAGGCCTGGCCACAGCCTTCTTGCTGAGGTCCAGGATATTGGCAGCGTCCTGGACGCCCTTGCCACGAATCTGATCGACCACCAACCTCACCTTCTGAGGCGATGTCTGCAGGTACCTGTGTCGCGCTGTTACTTCCATCACTCCGGTCCTCTCAACCCTGGGTACCGCACCCCTAGCGGGGGCGACCCATCTTCTCCACTCTCTTGCCACCATGACCACGGAAAGTCCTCGTCATCGCGAACTCGCCCAATTTGTGGCCGACCATGTTCTCGGTGACGAAGACTGGAATGAACTTGATGCCGTTGTGCACGGCGATGGTGAGCCCCACCATGTGCGGCGTAATGGTCGAGCGGCGAGACCAGGTCTTGATGACGCGCTGATCGTTGGATTCGGCAGCCGCCTTCACCTTCTGCTCCAGGTGAACATCGATGAAGTAACCCTTCTTGAGAGATCGAGCCATATCGCTTCTCCACCTTTACTTGCGCTTGCGGCGCCGCACGATCATGTTGTCGGTTCGTTTGTTGTTGCGGGTCTTGTAGCCCTTGGTCGGAAATCCCCAGGGGGTGCAAGGGTGACGCCCACCCGAGCTCTTGCCCTCTCCACCACCCATCGGATGGTCGACGGGATTCATGGTGACGCCCCGATTGTGGGGGCGACGCCCCAGCCAGCGAGTCCGTCCCGCCTTGCCCGCAGAGATATTGCCGTGATCCAGATTTCCCACCTGGCCGATCGTTGCATAGCACCCCAGATGCACCTTGCGCACCTCGCCCGAGGGCAGCTTGACCTGAGCATAGCTGCCCTCCTTGGCCATCAGCTGCGCCCCACCCCCTGCGCTCCTTACCAACTGGCCACCCTTGCCGATCTTCAGCTCGATGTTGTGGATCACAGTGCCGACGGGGATCTGTCGAATGGGAAGGGCATTGCCCGAGTTGACGGGCGCGCCCTCACCTGAGATCACTTCTGCGCCCACTTCCAGACCGTGGGGCCAGAGGATGTAACGCTTCTCGCCGTCCGCGTAGTTCAGCAGGGCGATATGCGCCGACCGGTTCGGGTCGTACTCCACGGTAGCTACTCTGGCGGGTACGCCATGCTTGTCCCGCTTGAAGTCCACCACACGATAGCGGCGCTTGTGGCCACCGCCGCGGAAGCGGACTGTCGTCAGACCCAGGTTGTTGCGCCCACCGATCCGCTTCTTGCCCTTGGCGAGCGGCTTGTAGGGCTTGCTCGCCGTCAGCTCTTCGAAGGTCGACACCGACCGATCTCGACTGGCTGGATTGGTGGGTTTGTATTGCTTGACTCCCATGGTTCCTAATTCCTTTCGCTGCTTCGTCCGGACAGCGCTCCGATAGTTGAACAGCTGGAGCGAGGTCGACGTCGGAGCTCGACCTGCCCTGCCGCCGATATCAGACGCCTTCGAAGAACTCGATCGTCTTTTCACCCTCCGCCAAGCGGACGTAAGCTTTCTTCCAGTCAGGCCGCCGCCCTTCGAATCTGCCCTGCCGACGGACCTTGCCGTGCATTCGAGCGATGCGAACCTCGGCAACCTTGACTTTGAACTGCGCCTCGACGGCTCGCTTGACCTCGACTTTGTTGGCTTTCCTATCCACTTCGAAAGCCACCGTATTGCTGTCTTCTCTCTGCGAGGTCGACTTCTCGGTGATCAATGGGCGCCGGATAACGTCCTGGACTCTCATTTGGACAGCACCTCCACGATGCGATTCAAGGCCTCTTCCGAAACCACGATGTGAGCCCTATCGACGACGTCGTAGACGTTGACGGCCAGCGCATCGACAGTCTTGACGAGCGGATTATTGCGGGCCGCCACTGTCAGATTATCGTTGCCATGGAGGTCCACCAGCAGCGCCCTTCCCGACACACCCAGGCCCGCCAACTTGCCAGCGAGATCCTTGGTCTTGTGGGTGTCTATCTCCAGACGATCCACGACCAGTATCTCTTCGTCCTTCAGCTTTCGTGACAGAGCCGACTTCAGCGCGTTGCGCTTCTCACGAGGGCTCAGCTTGTCGGCGTGGCTTCTGTTCTGAGGGCCATGCACCGTGCCGCCACCGCGCCATAGCGGCGAACGAATGCTGCCGATACGAGCCCTCCCAGTACCCTTCTGGCGCCACGGCTTGCGCCCCGATCCCGAGACCTCTTTCCGGGTCTTGGTCTTGTGGGTGCCGCTGCGATTGGCCGCCAGATAGGAAATCACCGCCGAATGAATGAGGTGCTCCTTGTAGGGATAGCCGAACACCTCGTCCGGAAGCTCGATCTCCCTGACCTTCTTGTTCTCCAGATTCTTGACTGCAATCTTCATCGAGTCCCCCTGGCGCACTTATCCTCGCTTGGCTCGCTTGACTGCCACAAACCCGTTCTTCGGACCGGGCACCGCACCTCTCAGGTAGAGGAGGTTCTTCTCCGCATCGATCTTCACCACCAGCAGGTTCTTCTTGGTGACCCGGACGTTGCCAGTCTGGCCCGGGAGCTTGGTTCCCGGAAAGACGCGAGAGGGATCAGACGCCTGCCCTATCGATCCGGGAGCCCGGTGGAACATGGAGCCATGAGTAGCACCGCCGCCACTGAACCCGTGGCGTTTGATGACGCCCTGAAATCCCTTGCCCTTGCTGGTGCCGACGACATCGACGAAGTCGTTCACCGAGAAGATGTCCACCTTCACCTGATCCCCGGCCTTCGATTCGTCCTCGGCGTCGACATCGAACTCAGCCAGTCGCCGCGTCGGCGCCACGCCGGCCTTTTCGAAATGACCGCGCCGTGCCTTGGTGACACGACGGGGCGGCCTCTCCTCGACCAGACCTAGCTGGATCGCCTCGTAGCCATCCTTCTCCGCGGTCTTGCGCTGGACGACCAGGCAGGGTCCCGCCTGGATGACGGTAACGGGATGCGCCCGGCCGTCGTCGGCGAAGATCTGCGTCATCCCCAGTTTCTTACCCAAAATGCCTTGCATCGCTCCGAACCTCTTCCGCCTACTTGCCGAAGGCCTTGATTTCGACGTCGACACCGGCCGGCAGCTCCAGCTTCATCAGTGCATCGACGGTCTGACTGGTGGGCTCGAAGATGTCGAGCAGTCGCTTGTGCGTCCGGATCTCGAACTGCTCGCGCGACTTCTTGTCGACATGCGGCCCACGGTTCACCGTAAAGCGGGCAATATGGGTCGGCAGCGGGATCGGGCCCACCACACGGGCTCCGGTGCGCCTCGCCGTGTCCACGATCTCACCCGTGGAGGTATCGAGAATTCGATAGTCGTACGCCTTGAGGCGAATGCGGATCTTCTCGTTGACCATGACCTTTCCCCTTCGACAGACTCGATTCCCACCTACTCGATGATTTCGGTGAC
>JAUVRX010000305.1 GCA_030597375.1 Acidobacteriota bacterium | reverse complement strand
GGCATCGGCCAAAGACGGAGAGTCGCGTCGGCGCCTCCCGACGCGATCCAGCGACCATCCGGGGACACATCCAGAGTCAAGACACTGCTCTCGTGACCAAACAGCAGGTGCGCCTCGCCACCCGTGACGGGTCCAACCCGAATCACCCCATCCTCGCCACCGGTCACCGCGATGGTGCCACTCGGGTCGAGTGCCAGGGACAACGTCCTACCCTCGGCCTCGAGACTTGGCAACTCGGTAGAATGCCCTTGCTGGAGGTCGTGGTACACGACCCTTCCGTCCAGGATGGTCAGCAGGTGGCGTCCATCTCGACTGAGGTCGAACCACTGCACTCCGTCCATCAGAACCTCCTGGGTTCCATCCTCGACGTTCCATTGGCGCAGCGTGAACGGGCCGGAGCTCGACCCGCTCAGGTTCGATCCCTTCCCATACGCTGCCAGAAGATCTCCCGTCGGGGTGAAAATCAGGTCGGTGATGGCATCCTCTCGACCGACTTCGAGAACGCGTATCTCGTTGGAAACGAGATCCCAAACGCGAATCACGCGGTCTGCCTCGGAAATGGCTCCACCCCAGGCTGCGAGCCGACCGTCTGGACTCACAGCCATGGCCCTCGAGATTTGTTGGGGAGCCGGTGCCATCCTCGGGTCTCCCACCCCGAGGGGCACGAGGTGCACCTTGCCCTCGACTGGAGCGACAACGACGAAACGACCGTCAGGGTCGAAGGCGAAAACTCCCCTCGCTTCCCAGATGTACTTCCACGGAGCATCGACGTCGCTGCCCATTAAAGGCCACTTCCGCACGCCGTCAGAACCGTTGGCGGCAATCCAGGTACCGTCCGGTGCGAACGCAACTTCCATCACCATGTTTCTGTGCCCCTCGAAGACCCTTGGAAACACTCGCTGGACAGGCCAGAGTCGGACTCCACCACCGTCATTAGCCGCGGCCAACCACCGACCGCTGGGCTGAAGAGTTAGGGCATCGACCTCGCTCTCGGAGTCGTACTGAAGGGTCAGGGGGTCGGCACCAGGTGGACCGGTCAGATCCCAGAGGCAGACGAAGCCGCTCTCATGCCCCGACGCCAGAAGCGTCCCGCTGGAATCGAAATCGAGGCCACCCCAGATCCAGTCTGGCCCCTCGAGGATTCGAGCTGGCTTTAGATTCCCTACCTCCAACGACCAGATGGGGATTCTCCGACCGGCTCCACAGGCGAGTTGCTCGCCGAAGCTGCAGAAGGACATGCGGGCCTCGGTCTCATATCGCGCGACCAGAAGAGGTGCCGTGGTCTCAATCGCATCTGGCGGTACGGAGTAGAATCTTGCTCCCATAGAATCCTCTTCCCAGCCGAAGAGACGCTGACCGGTTGGATCGGCAGCCCCGTAGTCTGTGCCTAGCCGCAAGACACCCAGCTCATTCGGCTCTCCAGTTTCTATCGCCCAGGATTGAATACGAGCTCGAGCGTAATCCGTGCTATGTAGAGCAGTGATGAGCCGAGTCGAGTCCGGCGACAAATAGAGGGGAATGAATGCAATTGGAAACTGAGGGTCGGTCGACTTCTCCGCCACCAGGAGCGACTCACCCTCGGGAATCGACCAGACCCGCACCGTGTTGTCCGCGTCGCCGATGTCTGTTGAAACGAGAACATCGGATCTACTCCCGAAATGGGCGGTCGCCGGGATGCCACCGTGACCGGCCAGACGCAGGGGTTCGCCGCCATCGCGAGGCCAGATATGGATATCACCGGTGCCTGCATAACCGACGGCGAGCCAGGTCTCGTCCGGGCTGAAATCGATGCCAACCGGAGGCGAGCCGGTAGGAGGAAGACGGAAGTAGGCGGGCCCCTTGGAGAGAGCCTCGACGACAAAGAGACTCGTCTCCGGCGCCGGCGACAGCTCGAGGCTCGCTAGAGCGTAGGCCAGGGCCGCCGTGTGATCCCGGTCGAGCTCCAGCCGTCCGAGGGCGAGAAGCTTGCTGGCCTCGGCTCGGCGAGCCTCGGAAACCGCCTCCTGGCGGGCCTGTTCGCTCTCGTTCCTGGCTACTGCCGCCTGGCGCCATGCGACTCCGACAATTGCCAGCACAGCCAAAAGCACCATGAATGCGGCCGTGAGAGCCCATCTCTTCTGTCGCTTGCGCCTCTCGGCGTGACTGATCATCGCTTCTGCGAAGGACTGCTCGATTCGGCTCAAGCCCCCTGGATAGCGCTCGCGCCAGAGCTGGAACTCGCGGTAGGCCGTCCCAGTCCACAGCAGATCCTCGGGTCGCCCCTTTTCCTCCCACAATTGTGCCTGGTGTCGCAGCTCGTCCCGCAACTTCGCCCCTTCGATGTCCTGCATTCGCCAACGCACGAGGCGGGGCCAGGCGGACAGCAGGGACTCGTGGATGATCTCGATGCGGTGGTGGGCCGGGCCCTCATCCCTCTCCGGGATCTCATAGGAGGTCAGGAGGCGGGCATCGATGAGGGTGTCGAGGATCTCAGGAGCGGAGCTGCGAGATCCTGAGGGCGTAGGGGATTCGGCCGGCACGGGGTCCGGCCGCTTCACCTGCCCGTGTCCTTTGACAGGTTCGGCCGGCACGGAGTCCGGCCGCTTCAACCGCTCTTGCCCTTTGAAGCGGCCGGCGCCTCTGCCGGCCGGCTGCTCTCGTTCAAAGACCGAGAGCAGCTCTTCACGGTCGCGAGCGGCGCGGGTGCCGTCGGCGGTGACGAGGTTACGGAGGAGCTCGCGGACGATGGGGATGTGATCTTCACCAATCCGTTCCAACGTGGCCTCGGCGGGCTGGGCGAGAGCACCGCCGACACCGCCGATCGCCTCGTAGGCACCTTTGGTGAGATACCCGGTCTCCTGATCGCGCAACTCCCAGAGCTGGGCGGCTGTGAAGGCGATCAGAGGCAGTGCCGCTCGCTCCTTCGTGACCTCCTGCAACATTTCCTCGACTTCGGCTTCATCCTCGAACCGATAGCCGCAGCGCAGCGCTGGCTGCACGATGGCTCGACGCAACGAGGAGCCCGTCGGCGGTCCCAGAGGCGTGAGCTCGGAGAAGAGCGGCCTCAGG
>JAUVRX010000128.1 GCA_030597375.1 Acidobacteriota bacterium | reverse complement strand
TAGCTGGCCGACCGACCGATTTCAGTATCACCGTACGTGATTTCGTAGTCGCGGCGGGAGCCGGCTTCGTAGTGCCGCTGTTGGGCGACATCATGCGGATGCCTGGCCTGCCGGTGACGCCACAAGCCAGCCGGATGGACCTGGTCGATGGAGAAGTGACGGGGTTGCTTGGAGGTTGAGGGGCCGATGACGGCCCCCCGGCGACCTTCAGGTGATTGGGCTCATTCGACCTGGACGGAATCCAGGTAGAGCACCAGCTCACGGATCTTGAGTTGGGCCCGCTCTACCGCACTCTCGTCCTGCCCTGGCGGCTCCATCCCCGTCTTCTGAAAGACATCGCCCCACACCGGCATCTCTTTCATGCCGTGCCCTCGGACCTGTTCTCGCCCATCGACGGACTTCATCACCCGGTCGGCGGGGAAGATCCCTTTGTTGTCCTGTTTGAGCACCGTGAGGTCGGTCGGTTCGACAGTCAGAAGCTCTGCCAGGGTACCGTCACCCTTGGCCTTGGCGCCGTGACAGTTGATGCAGTAGACGCGGTAGGTCACTCGCCCCTTGGCGACCAGGAAGGCTGTGTCCTCCGTTTCGCTGTTGGCGGGTCCGACTGCCGCCAGCATGAGAAGCACTGCAGCACACACGAGGATCGCGCCGCGCGCGACGCCTGGCAGCAATTGGCTACGGTCTTCGCGGTTTGTCATGGCTACCTCCCCCTCCTTCAAGGGTCTGTCGAGGTTCCTCTGTCTCTATGAGGTAAGAGTACTCTTCTGGCGCCGATTTCACAATGGACGACCGCCGCAGCGGAGCCGCCGTTTCTGACTCGCTGACCGCCGGGCATGAGTTGCAATGGCCAGGGTTGCAACGGCCGTTTGGGCCGTCGGCGAAGATCGCCGGTCTTGATCGCATCTGGGCCTCGATTCATAATCTCCTGGACCGGTGAGAATCCGCTCCGACCTCTAGAATCCCCCCTGAGGCTGGAGCACGACCTGGATGATGATGCGACAACTCCTCGAACAGATCGAAAGCTGGAGGAGCCAGGGATCTGCTGTGGCTCTGGCAACGGTGGTCGAGGTCTGGGGGTCGGCACCCCGCCCGCTGGGCTCCAAGATGGCGATCAGGGACGACGGCGAGATGGCCGGGTCGGTCAGTGGTGGCTGTGTCGAGGCGGCAGTCTGTCAGGAAGCCGAAATGGTGCTCGCCTCTGGTGATGCCAAGCTGGTGCGTTATGGGGTCGCGGATGAGGATGCCTGGAGCCTGGGCCTGAGCTGCGGGGGACAGATCGAGGTCTTCATAGAGAGGCTGTGCTGAGGTGCAGGAGATCGTCTTCGAGGCTCTTCGTCGCTCGATCCTGGACAAGGATGTGGTAGCGCTGGCCACGGTTGTGGCGGGGCCGGGAGTCGGGTGCCAGCTTCTGGTCTGGCCAGGCGGGCAGACTCTGGGCGATCTCGGCTCCCCGAGACTGAACCAGCGAGCCGCCCTCTATGCCGATCGGCTGATTCCTGACCACAAGTGTGGTCGCAAGGCCTTCGACCGAGAAGCCCAGTCTGTCGATGTGTTCTTCGAAGTCGTGGCACCACCACCGAAACTGGTCATTGTCGGTGCTGTCCACGTCGCAGCGCATCTACTGCAGTTTGCTCGAGAGTTGGGCTTCGAGACAGTCCTCGTCGATCCACGATCCGCGTTGCTGAAACAGGAGAGATTCGCCGGCGCCGATCGGAGGATCGGCACCTGGCCCAAGGAAGCCTTGCTGGAGGCTGGCATCGACGACAGCACTTTCGTGGCCGTGCTGAGTCACGATCCCAAGATCGATCTGCCGGCGCTCGAATCGGTGCTGCGCAGCCCCGCTCGCTACATCGGAGTGCTCGGTTCGAAGAAATCCCACCAGAAGAGGCTGGCAACGCTGCAGGAGCGGGGCTTCTCCGAAGAGGAGTTGGGGAGATTGCACGCTCCCATAGGTCTCGATCTCGGTGGCCGGCGAGCGCAGGAGATTGCCCTGGCCATCGCTGCTCAGATGGTGGCCGTCCATCATCGGCGGACCGGAGCCCCGAACGATGCCGATTAGCTCCACCGTCTCCGGCGTGCTTCTGGCGGCGGGTCCCTCGCTGCGGTTCGGTACCGATCTTCCGAAACAACTGTGGCCCATCGAAGGCGAGACCCTGGTCAGAAGAGTCGCGAGGCGAGCTTTGAGCTCACGGCTGGCTGAGGTTGTCGTGGTTGTGGGTCACCGGGCCGACCAGGTCTCTGCGGCGCTCGACGGGCTACAGGTCGAGGTCGTAGAGAACCCCGGTTTCTCAGCGGGTCAGGCCAGCTCTGTCAGGGTCGGTCTCGGGGCGGTCGGCAGCGAGGCCTCGGGTACGCTGTTCATGCCCTCCGACCAGCCGTACCTGGACGTCGAACTGATCGATGACCTGATCGGATTGTTCGAGACCACAGGCGGGCCGATCGTGGTGCCTACCTTCGGGGGAACCAGAGGTGCCCCCGTGCTCTTCGCCCGCAGCTTGTTCCCCGAGTTGGAGCGCCTCGAGGGGGACGCCGGAGGGCGGCAGCTCTTCCCGCTTCACGCCGACGGGATCGTCGAGCTGCCCTTGGCAAACGCGGCTCCGCTGAAGGACCGGGACACCCCAGAAGATCGGCAGCGACTGGGGTTCTAGCCCGCACTAGGGTGACTCTTCCCGCAGGCAGTCGAGATCGAGGGATCGAGCGACGGTATCTGCGATCGCCAGGCCGCGAAGGGTCGGGCGCAGGCAGGATCTTTCGGCCGTAGCCAACCCTCTCTCCACGAGTCGGTCGATCGTTGCCTCGTTTTCCTCCCAAAGCCGCTGTCCGGTGCCGCCGGGCAAGGTGTCGAAGTCGACGCCGGCGTAGGTCCTCAGGCCCAACATGAGGCTCTCCAGGACGAGGCTCTGGAGCCCCAACTCCTCGCCGCTCTCGATCGGTGAACGGCCCTCTGCCAGTGGCGCCATCCAGGCTTTGATCTTTCGCGGGTTCCACCATCGACGACGCTGGGCGAAGGAGTGGGCGGAGGGCCCGAGACCGAGGTAGGGAGTATGAGTCCAGTACTTCTGATTGTGGAGAGAGTGATGCTCGGGTCCGGCGGCGAAACTGGAGACCTCGTAACCCGGTAGGCCACCCTCTTCCAGAAGACGGTGGGTCATCAGGAAAAGCTCGGCCTGCTCGTCGTTTTCCATCTCGGCCAGCTCACCCCGCTGCCGTCGAAAGCCGAACGGAGTTCGAGGATGAACGGTCAACTGGTAACAGGACAGATGATGCGGCTGGGCCGCCAGGGCCGCATCGAGGTCGCGGCGCCAATCCGTCGGCGTCTGTCCTGGAAGACCGTAGATCAGGTCCATGGCAACCGTATCGAAGCCGGCGGAGATGGCGTTGTCGAGACTCTGCCGGGCTGTCCGTGGTGTGTGCTGTCGCCCCAGGAAGGAGAGATGCTGCTCGGCGAAGGACTGCACTCCCAGACTGATCGTGCGAAATCCCATCTGCCGCCATGTCGTTGCCGCCTCCAGGGTGACATCCTCGGGATTGGCCTCCAGGAAGAGCCAGGCGTCGTCGCGGACGGGCAGCTGGTCCCGAAGGGCCGCGAGGATGGTGCCGAGGTCCTCGGGCCGCAGCATCGAAGGGGTCCCGCCTCCGAAGTAGATCGTGTCGAACGGTTGCCGCGGCGGTTCGTGGATCAGATCCGGCCAGCCCGAGCCCGTCGAGAGATCGATCTCCAGCAGCAGGTGTCGCACATAGCGAGACTGCCAGGATCGATCTCCGGTCAGGACCGAAAAATCGCAGTAGGGGCAAATGCGGCGGCAGAAGGGAACGTGGATGTAGAGCCCTGGGCCGTTGAAGCTGCTCACTTCTTGTCGTCGGACCTGAGCACTGCCATGAAGGCCGATTGCGGTATCTCCACCGAGCCGACCACTTTCATCCGTTTCTTGCCTTCACGCTGTTTCTCCAACAGCTTCCTCTTTCGGGTGATGTCACCGCCATAGCACTTGGCAGTGACGTCTTTGCGGTAGGCGTTGATGGTAGTGCGAGCGATGATCTGACCGCCGATGGCCCCCTGAATGGCGATCTTGAATTGCTGTCGCGGGATGGTCTCCTCGAGACGTTCGCAGTAGCGCATGGCCCGTGCCCGAGCCATGTCGCGATGGACCAATTGGGAGAGCGCATCGACCGGTTCGCCGTTCACCAGGATGTCGACCTTGACGAGGTCGGTAGATCGGTAGTCGAGCATCTCGTAGTCGAAAGAGCCATACCCCTGGGTGACCGTCTTGAGCTTGTCGTAGAAATCGAACAGCACCTCGGCCAGGGGAAGCTCGGCGGTGAGCTCGACTCGACCGACCGCCAGATAGTTGAAGGTGGTGTTGAGCCCACGCTTCTCCCGGCACAGCTCCATGACGACTCCGATGTAGCGCTCGGGCATCATGATCGAAGCCTTGATGTAGGGCTCGGTGGCACTGTCGATCTGAGAGGGGTCGGGATAGAGGGTCGGATTGTCGACCGCAATCTCCTCGCCGCTGTTGAGGGTGATCTGATAGCGCACCGACGGGGCCGAGAGAATCAGCGCCAGGTCGTACTCTCTCTTCAGTCTCTCTTGCACGACATCGAGATGGAGGAGGCCCAGGAATCCGCACCGGAAGCCGAAGCCGAGGGCGGCGGAGGAGTCCTTCTCGAAAGTCAGGGCAGCGTCGTTGAGGGCCAGCTTGTCGAGAGCCGTCGTCAGATCCTCGTAGTCGTCTGTGGACATGGGGTAGATCGAAGAGAAGACGACGGGCTTGGCCTCCTTGTATCCAGGCAGTGGCTCGTCGGCAGGACTCTCAGCATCGGTAATGGTGTCGCCGATCGCGATATCGCGCACGGTCTTGATACCGGCGATGACATAGCCCACCGATCCTGCGGCCAATTCGTCGGTCTTGACCCTGCGTAGCTGGAGATACCCCACTTCCTCCACCTGGTACTCCTTGTCGGAGTGCATGAGACGAATCCGTTGGCCCGGGCGCAGGCGACCTTCCTTGACTCGACAGATCATCACCACCCCCCGGTAGGGGTCGTACTGCGCATCGAAGATGAGGGCCTGGAGCTGTGCCCTGGGATCTCCGGTGGGAGGGGGTAGCTTGTGGATCACGGCTTCCAGGACGTCCTCGATTCCGGTCCCCCGTTTGGCCGAGCAGAGAACGGCCTCGTAGGGATCCAATCCAAGGTCTTCGGAGATCTCCTCTCGAGCGTGCTCCACATCTGCCGACGGCAGGTCGATCTTGTTGATCAGCGGGAGGATCTCCAGGTCGTACTCCAGAGCCAGGTAGAGATTGGCCACGGTCTGCGCCTCGACCCCTTGCGAGGCATCGACCAGCAGGAGAGCGCCTTCACAGGACATCAGCGAGCGGCGGACTTCATGCGAGAAGTCGACATGTCCAGGCGTGTCGATGAGGTTCAAGGTGTACCGATTCCCATCCGGGGAGTCGTAGAGGAGTGTCACCGTATTGCTCTTGATGGTGATACCCCGCTCGCGTTCGATGTCCATGGAATCCAGAATCTGGTCTCGGAACTGCCGTTCTTCGACGGCCCCACAACTCTGAATCAGGCGGTCGGCCAAGGTCGACTTGCCATGATCGATGTGAGCGATGATGCAGAAATTGCGGATCGAGTCCACGTCTAGAGCTCTCCTACTACCGCCGACTGTCCCGCTGTCTTGCGGGCCTCGGCCCTTCGAGCCGTGAGTTTACCTCCGATGGTCCCGGGATGAGACTGCGGTTCACAGCCAGGAGATGGTTTTGGCGCTAGAATGGGAACATAGCAACCCTAGAGGTGCCCGGATTCACCCGATGACCCCTCACACCCAGGATCCTCCGTCGTCGAGTAGCTCGCCTGCCGAGCCGGATGAACCGTTCGTATTACTGGAGTTCTCCAGCTTCGAGGATTTCCTTCAGAGCTGCTCTTCCAAGATCTCTTCGCAGGGATTGTTCCTCGAAGTCGAGCCCAGGGAGCGGGTGAGCTCACCCCTGACTTTCGAGCTTCGCATTCGCGCCGGGTTCCGCCTTCTCCGAGGCCAGGGGGAGGTGATCCGAGTCCACGACCCGCTGCCAACCTCGGGTGAGCCAGCCGGGGTCACCGTGCGCTTCAGCAGCCTCGACGAGGCCAGCAAGAGACTCCTGCCCGTCGTCCTGAGTCATTACCAGAAGGCAGGCATACCCCTGCTGGATCTGGATGCGGAAGTCTCAGGAGTCGAGGTCGAAGTCACGGGTCACGACTCGGCAGGCGAGGAGGCCACCGAAGTGGGCCTGGACGATCTCTGGGAGGAGTTCGAGGTCGAGACGGGTCGTCCAATGTCCGAGTCGAGCAACGAGGAGGGCTCGGAGAGCAGCGCCCCGGAGCCCCTGCTCGTCGAGGCCGAGCAGTTCGCCAGCGGCGGCGATCTCGAAGAGTCGGGTGAGGAGTTGGAGGTGGCCTCAGAGTCCCTCGACGAGGCGGAGGCGGGTACCGAGACCGATGAGGCAGTGAGGAGGGGCGAGACAGAGGCCGAGGTTGCTGCCACGGTCGAGCCCGAGGCGGACCTCGACGAGGCAGATCCGCTCGACCTTGCCGGGGTGCTTCCGACAGCTCCTGGAGGAGCGGCCGCTTCGATCGATGACCTGGAGCTGCCACCGGACGAGCTGACGGAGCTCGAAGAGATGCCCTCTAGCTCCTGGCAGCAGATACGAGAGCTCTGGCTTCTTCTTCTCATGGCTTTCCTGGGTGTCCTCATCGGCTTGGTGGTGTATCTGAGCTACCAGGACGGATTCGAGTGGCCATGGTCTTCAGGCTCGGATTCTGGGCAACCAGCGTCGACCGAATTGCTGGCGGCGTATCTCGAAGAGGTGCCCGAGAGCCGAGAGATCATCGATACTCTCGATTTCGAGAATCCCGCAGTCCTCGGACAGGAGGATCGGAAATCGAAGACCGCCGATGCCACCACTGAAACGGTGACGGTGAAGAAAGCGAGCCGAAAGGCGCCGGGTCCAAGGGCCGGTCAGAAGCAGGTCAGTGCTCAGAAGAGACCTCCGACCCGGGCCTCCTCCGAAGTGGTGCTGACCGGCGTGGATCGGATCACCTGGCAGGAGTCCGAGGATGAGACCGTCTTGACCCTCTGGGGGGACGGCCCCTTCGATACCGACCAGCTGGTGGTGTTCCGATTGGACACCGGCACGCCAAGGCAGGTCGTCAAGATCCTGGGCGTCTCGAGACCCTTCCCGAAGCGCATCCTGGCAGTCGGTACAAGCCATGTTTCTACTGTCCGGACCGGATTGCACGCCGGCGCCGCGGGCCAGGAGTTGCATATCGTGGCCGATCTGGAAGACCCGGAAGTCAGGATGCGCCGCCTGGAGCCCGAGGGCTCCCAGCTGCACGTTTATTTCTCCAGACTCTAGGAGCCCGACCGGATTACGACCTTGAGGCTCTCGCGGCGCATCATGCTGCGAAGGGCCTCGGCAGTCTGCTCCAGGGGCATCTCACGAGATAACAGCAGATCGACCGCTAGATCCCTCTCGGTCAGGAGATCGAGGGCCCTGGCTGCCGTAGCGGGCCGGTGATGGTAGGTGCCCCGAAACACGATCTCGTCATAGTGGATTCGGGCCGTATCGAGACAAAGCCGGGTGCCCGGGGGACAGCCGCCGTAGAACAACACCTCTCCGCCCGGCTGGAGGCACTGGGTGGCCAGCTCCCAACCGGAGACGGTACCCGTGGCGTCGATGGCGAGGTCGAACCCGAGGCTGTCATCGGCCAGATCCAGGATCGCTGTGGGGGCCGCTGCCGCTGAGGGCTCGATG
>JAUVRX010000244.1 GCA_030597375.1 Acidobacteriota bacterium | reverse complement strand
GGGGATGAACCTGCCAGTGTTCAATCATGAGCGTCGACCAGGTCGCAGAACCTCAGGAGGCGGAAGCTTGTTCCGGCAGGACATTTAGGTGAAGCTCGTACTCGGCCCCTCGACCAGATCACGCTGAGGGATAGGGGATTCGATCCCAAGCCCAAGGGTACCAGTCTCGGCCTCCGAGCCGATCGAGTCTACGCTGAAAGTGTGCGGGCAACCTCCATTACATAGCGCAGGTCGGAGCCACAGCAGCAGCCGAAGACATTGAGCCATGGCATGCGATGTCGGAGCTCGACGTATTGGCTGTCGAGCTGGGCAGGGTCCCCATCGTCGAGTGTCTCGCACGTGTCGAGCTCTGCGTGACTGAGACGGGATGCATTGCAGCGGGCCCACCCAGCTTGCACTCTGTTGACCTGTCCTCGAGGTTCGCTATGAGCCTCTTCCGGAGGTGCCAGCCGATTCTGTTCCTGGTTCCGCGGTCGCTGCAAGTTGGATTTCCATTTACATGTTAGGTTGCGCTGTAGCGTCGACAGGAGACCTACGATATGGGGATCGAACCGGGGCATTGGAATCAGCTCAAGTCCCTCGCTGGCAGAGTCTTCGGAAGCTCTCTGCACTTCGCGATCGCGACCAACAATCCTGACGGCACACCTCATGTCACGCCGATTGGCTCCCTCATCCTCGAGGATCCAGGCGAAGCCTACTTCTTCGAGGTGTTCGCGCGGCAGCTTTCGAGGAACCTGGACACTGGCAGTCCGGTTGCCGTTTTGGGGGTGATCTCAAGCGCTCGCTTGTGGTTGCCATCGCTGATTGCGGGTCGTTTCAGTTGTCCACCTGCGTTTCGGCTGCTTGGAGTGGCTGGAGAGCGTCGTTCTTCGACACCGGAAGAAAGGGCCCGCTGGAGACGGAAAGTCAGGTTACTCAAGTGGACGCGGGGCTACGACCGTATTTGGGGAGACCTCGAAACAGTGTGCGAGTTGCATTTTCACAAGGTGCAACCGGTGCAGCTTGGCCAGATGACACCGCTTTCACAGTAGGGTAGCTTTCTGCCGCGCAGACTCCTAGCCTCTCGCTGGAGCGGATCGTGATGCACAGAGTGCACAAAGATGGAGCAAGAAAGACCTCGACAACGTGACGAAGCTCGCCTCGATCAAGATGGCGAACTAGCGTCTTCACTGCAAGTAGCAGGGTGCCGTACGAGAATCACGTAGGAGGTAGAAATGAGTGAAGCCAACAAGCAGATCGTGCGTTCGTTCGCGGATGCTGGTAATCGAAACGACCTGGAAGCCTTCGATACTCTTCTCGCCCCAGACTTCGTGAGGCACTGCGAGGCGACGCCAGAGATTGCCGTGACCTCTTGCGAGGAGTTCAAACAGTTCTACCGCGACACGGCGAGCACATTCCCGGATCAGCGGATGACTCTGGATGCGCTGATCGCAGAGGGCAATCGCGTCGCCTTCTGGGGCACCTTTTCGGGTACTCAGGAGGGGCCGATGGGGCCGTTTCCTCCCACGGGCAAACGACTGGAATCAGAGATTGCCGGGATGTTCCGGATCGAGGCTGGCCGGATCGCCGAGCTCTGGGTGACCTGGGACAACCTCTCGGGGCTTGTCCAGCTCGGACTCTTCCCGCCCCCCGAATCCGAGTAGCTATTCTCTGCATCCTGACGCGAGCCGAAGTTGCGAGGGGATGGCGAGCGCTGGAGAGCAAATCCTCGCCAGACTAGTGCCCGGCCGACTTCTCACTACCTCTGCCCTGGGCTTCGAACCAGAGGAACGGAAAGACCTCCTTCACACTCCTTTCGATATATGGCCGCAACCCGCTGGCAACACGCAGCATGAAAGCAGGCTCGCTGCCGGTATTGAAATGCTGATGCTGGACCTGGGGACCCTGGACATGCAACGACGAGCCAGGTCTCCACGGAATCTTCTCACCGTCGACCACGCTGTGCCCATGTCCATTGAGGACATAGATGATCGCTTCCATATGTGCGTGCCGGCCGCTATGGGCACCGGGGTCATCAATCAGAAAGCCGCTGATGAGAGCCAACCTGTTTGAAAAGTCCATCTTCCTAGGTCCGCCCATCAGCTGTACCCAAGCGCTGTGATGACCGATACCGCTGGCAAGGCGGGCCGCCTTGTTTCTCGCTCCTGGAGCGCTGCCTACGTGCCGTTGGCGAAGATCCACCCCGCCTCGAATACGCGCCTCGAGCCAGGCCCGCAGACCGACCGAACCATCTCGGTAGAAGGCCTCCTCCCACAAGAGTCGAATTCGTCGCCCCTTCTTGTCGTAGCCGTCCTTGGAAACCGGCAAGTGCGGAATCGTCGCGCTCCGGCCGCACTCCTCGACTTGCTCGAGCCGATAGAGACCCAGGTAGCGCTCGAGCGGATAGGCGGTGGCCGAGAGGTAGCTCAGAGTGTCCGAGCCGGTATTGAATAGCTGGTGCTCTGCACCGTACGGCACACCGACCGTGGTCCCGGGGCAAATATCGTACCGGATCCCATCGACTGCGATGAGACCCCGCCCACCGATAACGTAGATCGCCTCTTCCCCATGGATGTGCCTCCCTGTATGCCAGCCCGGTAGTATCTCGGCGACTGAGGTCTCGATTCCCCAGGTGTCGAATCCTGTCTCAGGTGACACCAGCAGCGCGAACCTGGCATCCTGAACCGTCGACATCCAGGTGAGCTCTTCTTCGTGAAGACTGGTGCGGGCCGCTCGTCTCTGTTTCTGCCGATCATCCCAAACCTGCAGGCGAGCCCTGTAGAAGTCGTTCTCCAGCCTACTCGGCGACTCGAGACTCGTCGGATCCTCGACGCTCGCTGGGGATCTCGTCGAATACTCCGGTGGACTGATCTTGGTATTGGGTACCCACCCACGGCCCCGTAAACCCAGCGCCGACAGAACTGCCATGGAAGATCCAGTATTCCTCATCGGCTAGCCTTCAAATCCCTTTCCGGGAGCGGTCACTCCTGGCGACCGAACAACCCCATGGACTTCACCAACTTCGACTCGATCGGCCAACGGGTTTCGAGATTGGAGACGCGATACCGTGCTACCGGGTAATAGAGCTTCGCCAAGGCGACCACCAGGGGGTTCGTCTTCTTGTATGGATTGACGAAGTGTCCCTTGCCCAAGAACATCAGAGGAAAATCGAGCGCAGTGATCATTTTCCTGGTGGCAGCTGGGAGCCATGGTGATTCCGCCGCCAGGTTGCGGAAGTTGAAGTGCCCCCAGCCCTCCAGGTTCCCAGGCTCGCGCAATCCGTACTCGACACAGACGTCGTACAACTGCGTTCCCGGGTAAGGGGTATAGATGTTGAAGGTCTTGACCGCCCTGGGGTTCTCGTCCGTGAGCTGGATAGCCAGCTGGATGCTCTCTTCGAGCTCTGCGGGTGTTTCCGACGGCAGTCCCATCATGAACAGATAGATCGGCACGATCGGATAGGGAATCAGCTTCCTGTTGGCCTCGACTACCTGCTCTACGGTCACGTCCTTCTTGATCAGATCGAGCAGCCGTTGGCTGCCGGACTCCACCCCGACTGTCAGGCGCTTGACCTTCGCCCTGACCAGAAGCTCCAGAAAATCCTCGTCCATCTTGCAGATGGTGTCCGCTCGGATCTGCAGCTTGCTGATGGAGATATCCAGATCGGCGCGGACGATGGCCTCCAGGATGGCCCGCGCCCGCTTCATGTCGATGAAGAAGTGGTCGTCGGTAAACAGGAATCCACGAATGTCGTGATCGGTGATGATCCGTTGCAGCTGTTCGAGCACTGTTTCCGGTCGCATCGCTCGCCAGCGTCGCTTGTGCATCACCGGGTCCCAGCAGAAGTTGCAGCGGAACGTGCACCCACGGCTGGAATTGAAACTGACGTGATCGATGCCGAAAAGCTGTCGCCGGTAACGGTTCATGTCGACCAGGTGATAGGCGAGAGGTGCCTGCTCGTCCATATTCACAAAGGGGCGCTCGCCGGTCCAGCGGTAACCATTGGACTCTACGGTTGCGCCAGCACAGGAGTTGTCGGACTGGGAGCTCAGGACGGGCAGGATCGATGCAACCTCGGCGCGCTCACTGCCGGAGCCAACAGAGGTCTCTTCATCTTCCTTGTACCAGATGCCGGCAACTCGGCTCAGCGGCGCCCCTGACTCCAAGGCCTTGACCAACTCCAGAAACGTCTCTTCACCCTCACCCACAACGACAATATCCACCAGGGAATGCGACAGCGTCTGCTGTGGCATCAGGCTGGCGTGAACGCCTCCCCAGACGATCGGCACGTCCGGGTGACGTTCGCGCATCAACCTGCATCCTTCGAGGGCATGCCAGATCTGCGGCCCCGTCATGCAGGTCACACCGAAGCAGATCGGCCGCTCCTCGATGCCAGCCAACAACTCCTGCTTCCAATCTGGATTGGCAAACTCGTCGATGATCTGGATGCGGTAACCGAGGCGATCCAGCGGCGTGGCCGTGCACAGAAGGCTCAGGGGCAGCTCCACCCGTCGCTGTACCTGCTTACCTGCCCTCGGTGCTGGATTGAAGAGTACGATGTCCATGGCGCTCC
>JAUVRX010000043.1 GCA_030597375.1 Acidobacteriota bacterium | reverse complement strand
TGGAGAGGATTCTCGTCCGCCACCAACGAGAGACACGCGAGACTCCTCCGCACCTCGGTGACGACCCCGAGCGTGCCGAGTACGTGCGCGATCAGGTCTCTGCCTCCCTGGTTCGCGACGAGCTCCACTACGCCGCCACTCACCGCTCCGAGTTCATGTGGCCCTGGGAAGACGAGCCCAACAGCATCGCCACCGGCATCCTGGACGATGAGACCTACGACTGGCTGGCCGTGGTCGAGGGCATGCTGCTGACCGGTGGTGCACCTCTCGTCGTCAGCGAGGACACCCTGGCGGCGGCTCACGGCCTGGCCCGTGAGCACACCTCGGTCGCCGCCGATCCCACCGGCACCTCGGGCCTGGCAGGGCTACTGGAGCTGCAACCCTTCGGAGCGATCCAACCGGGGGAGACTCTCGGCGTCCTCTTCACGGGTGTCGAGCGGTAGGATTCGATATCGAGACCCACGAGGAGACAACGATGATCCGACTACGAAACAAGGAGACCGGCTCGGACCTGGGATCCATCACCGAAGAAGAATTGCAGTTCCTCATCGACAACCTGGAAGAGGAGTGGGAGGAGGACCAGGACTACTATCTCAACCGCCAGACCCTGGAGATGCTCAAGGGTAGCGGCGCCTCGCCCTCCCTCGCCCAGATCCTCGAACGAGCCATGGGAGAGCGCAACGACGTCGAAGTGGAGTGGTCCCGGGGCTAGGAGTCCGTGGTCGGAGTATGTTTCTAGGCCATTTCGGAGTCGGGTTCGGGGCCAAGCGCCTCGCTCCGAAGACTTCTCTGGGAACCCTGTTCCTGGCCGCCCAGTTCCTCGATCTACTGTGGCCCACCCTTCTTCTCCTGGGACTCGAACGTGTCGCGATCGTCCCGGGCATCACGAAGGTGACGCCACTGGACTTCGTCCACTATCCACTGTCGCACAGCCTCCTGGCCGTGGTGATCTGGGGGGCGCTCTTCGGTGCCGTCTACTATCTGATCCGGCGGTACCCTACCGGAGGGTGGGTCTGCGGAGTGGCGGTAATCAGCCACTGGGTGCTCGATCTCCTGGTGCACCGCCCCGATCTACCCATCCTGCCAGGAGGCGACTTTCGAGCAGGGTTCGGCCTGTGGAACTCTCTCGGCGCAACCATGGTGATCGAGCTTGGAGTCTTCGCCCTGGGTCTGGCTCTCTATCTACGAGCCACCTCGGCCGCCGATCGCATCGGTTCCCTGGGCCTCTGGGCCCTGGTGGGCCTTCTCCTGTTGATCTACGCGGGAAATCTCTTCGGAGCGCCACCGCCCAACATGCTGGCCATCGCTTGGCTGGGACAAGCTCAATGGCTGCTCATCGCCTGGGGCTACTGGATCGACCGGCATCGAACAACACTGCGAGACTGAACCGGGTTTGGCTGGCGTCACCACCGCCGATCGGGTCGGCTTTCGCGGCCCTCCTCAGGGCACGATATGGGTGCCCGCCCGGCCGCGGATGGCGTCCTCCAGAAGATGGGGTTGGGTGATGATCACCTCCCCGCCGCCCTGTTCGAGGAACTCGATCGCCGCCTCGATCTTGGGCTTCATGCTGCCCGCCTTGAAGTGCCCCTCCTGCAGATACTCGCGAGCCTCGGCGACCGTCATTCGATCGATCGCCTTCTGGTCGGGCTGGCCAAAGTTCAGCGCCACCCTGTCCACGGCTGTCGAGAGAATGAACTTCTCGGCTGCCAGGTTCTTGGCCAGCAGGCACGAGGCCCAGTCCTTGTCGATGACGGCACCCACCCCCGCGAGGCTGCCGTCGGCCAGGCGGACCACCGGGATTCCACCACCACCGACCGCCACCACGATGATGTCGTTCTCCAGGAGCGTCTTGATGGCTGGCTCCTCGATGATCTCCAAAGGGTGGGGTGACGCGACCACTCGTCGCCAGCCCCGACCGGAGTCCTCGCGCATCGCCCATCCCTCGTTTTCTCGATGCTCTCGTGCGGTCGCCTCACTATAGAAAGGACCAATCGGCTTGGAGGGATTCTGGAATCCCGGGTCGGCGGCATCGACGACGGTCTGGGTGACGATCGCTGCGACGCTCTTCTCGATGCCCCGGCGGCGCAGCTCGTTGTCCAGGGTCTGGCTGATCTGATACCCGATAGCACCCTGGGTGTCGGCACCACAGCTGTCCAGCGGCACCTGATGCAGTACGTCCTTGGCAAGCTCTGAGCGCAGCAGGATGAAGCCGACCTGCGGGCCATTGCCGTGCGTGATGACGACCCGGTAGCCCTCGGCGACGATGCCGGCGATCTGATCGCTGGTCTCCCCACAGGCCCGGTACTGGTCGAAGACCGTCATGTGCTCGGAGTCCTTGATCAGGGAGTTACCACCCACCGCAATGACCACCAGCTTATCCATGCGTCACCTCTCTCGTGGAATGCCTCGAAGGTTACTTTCTTGGGCTATTATCCCGTGTTCGGGCCCATTTCGGGCGGCAACGTCAGATTCGCAAGGAGGTTTTCAATGCGCAGTTTTCTGGGAAGGGACATCCTCTCCCTCAAGGACTTCGATCGGGACGAGCTGGATCACATCCTCGAAGTGGCCGAGGAGCTGGCGCCGATCGCCCGCAATCGTCAGAACACCGACCTGCTGAAGGACAAGATCCTGGCGGTGGCCTTCTACCAGCCCTCCACCCGGACTCGCCTGGCACATGAATCCGCGATGCTCCGGCTGGGTGGCAAGGTCACCGGTTACTCCGACGCCAAGATGACCCGCGCCGGTGACTTCTATCAGGAGACCATCAAGGACACCATCAAGATGCTGGAGTGCTACGGCGATGTCATCGTCATGCGCCACTTCCAGCAGGGCGCTCCCCAGGAGGCCGCTCGTTGGGCAACGGTACCCATCATCAACGGCGGCGACGGCTGGGGCGAGCACCCCACCCAGATCCTCACCGATCTCTATACCGTACAGCAGGCCAAGGGCCGCATCGACGGCCTCAACTGGCTGGCTGTGGGTGACATGCGGATGCGCACCATGCATTCCCTGGCTTACGCACTGACCCACTTCGACTGCCCCATCACTTTCGTCGCGCCGCCGGAGCTCTCCCTTACCGAGGAGTTCAAGGCGGAGCTCGTTGGCTACGGTCTGGACTTCCGAGAGGTGGATCACGTCGAGGAGGCCATCGCAGAAGCCGACGTCATCCTTGTGGAGCCGGTGGTGCAGCCCGACTACACCAAGTCCCGCGATGAGCGCGACGGCGACGTCGGTCTGACTCCGGCCAACTACAAGATCACCAAAGAGCTGCTCGAGACCAAGGCCAAGTCGGATGCCGTCCTGCTGCATTCGCTGCCCCGCATGGACGAGATCCCCACCGATGTCGACGACACTCCCTGGGCCTACTACTGGCAGGAGGCGTTCAACGGAGTCGTCATGCGGATGGCGCTGCTGGCTCTGGTCCTGGGGGCCAGGGAGTAGTTCTTCCTCAGTCAGCAAGGCGGCGCGGAGCCCCGCGCTCCAGCACCTGGGATAGCGCCCGAGCCGGGTTCTCGAAGCGCGACAGCAGGATCATGGCCGCCATCACATAGGGCTTGTGCTCGGCCTCGTGGTAGGTGGCCGTCCGGTAGCGATCGAAGACGCTGGCGGCCACCTCTCCCTCCTCACAGCTGACGCCGGTGATATCGGCAGGCAGGCAGTGCATGTAGAGGGCCTTGCCCTGCCTGGTCGCCGACATGAGCTCCTCGGTGCACTCCCACTCCTTGAACCTGGCGTTGTTCGCCACGGCCTCCACTTCGAGCTCGTTCATCTTGTCGCCCTGCCCCCCACGCAGGTAGCGGGTGCGCTTCTCCATGACGTCAAAGGGTGCCCAACTCTTCGGGTAGACCACATCCGCCTCGGCGAAAGCCTCTTCCATGCTGTGAACGAGCTCGAAGGAGCCACCCGACTCCTCGGCCTGTCGCCGTGCTCTGGCAGCCGTGCCCGGCATGAGGTCATAGCCCTCCGGATGCGCCAGCACCACATTCATGCCGAAGCGGGTCATCAGATTGACGATGCCCTGAGGCACCGAGAGAGGCTTGCCGTAGGAGGGTGAGTAGGCCCAGGTCATGGCCAGCTTCTTGCCCTCGAGAGCCGCGAGCGAGCCGAACGTCTTCTGCAGGTGCATGAGGTCGGCCAGCGACTGGGTAGGGTGATCCCGATCGCACTGTAGGTTGACCACAGCCGGACGCTGCGGCAGCACTGACTCGCCGAAGGCCTCATCCAGGGAGCTGGCGACCTCGAGCATGTACTCGTGACCTTCGCCGATGAAGAGATCGTCCCGGATACCGATGGCCTCGGTGAGAAAGGAGATCATGGCCGCGGTCTCGCGAACCGTCTCACCATGCGCCACCTGGGTCTTGGTCTCGTCCAGGTCCATCAAAGACAGGCCCAAGAGGCTGGCGGCGCTGGCGAACGAAAACCGGGTCCGGGTCGACTTGTCGCGGAAGAGGGAGACGGCCAGGCCGCCGCGAAACAGGCGCGCGTCGCAATTCGCCCGATAGAGCTCCTCGAAGATCTCGGTGGCCAGCAGGAGCGCCCTGAGATCGGCATCGGATTGCTCCCATGTGAGAAGACAGTCCCTCTGGTGGAGATTCGTCTCCGTCCGACCGAGCTCTTCAATGAGATGGCGAATCCGCTCCGGCATTCGGTTCTCCTTCGGGTTGTGTCATCAGGCTGTTGATGTAGTTGACCTGGTCCCCGTCGAGGATGGCGCGGCGCAGGGCGTCCATGATGAAGCTGTAGGTCAGATCCACCTCGCCCTCGGCCTCACCCTCGAGCGTTCCCTCCGGATCGTGGCGGTCGAATCGTACCTGGAATCCAGGCCCGGTGAAGGTGACCTCGCCGGCTTCGACCCGGATCTCGAACTGCCGCCCTTCGAAGCGCCCCCGCACCCGGTCGCAGTCCGCCTGTCGCTCGATCTGGAATCCGTCCAGCTCGGTCGACCTCTCCCAGTCCTCGGCCCGGCGGAAGAAGCGCGGCTTGACGACATAGGGGCCTCCATCTTCGGGGCAGAAGACGTCGCAGTTGCCGCATTCATTACAGAAATCGGCGAAGGTGCCGATCTGGTGCCGCTCCTCGAGTCTCAAGTAGCCCGTCTGCGACCAGCTCCACCCCTCCAATCCCGGTCGTACCTTGACGATAGGGATCTCCTTCTCCTCGAGACGATAGGTGAAGTTGGCATCGTTGGGACAGACCGGCACGCAGAGATCGCAGGTGATGCAGTCGAACAGCTGCAGGTGACGGCCGATCTTGCGCGGCGGGGTGGCGTTCTCCTCCCGCCCGTAGCGTGGATCCTCGCCTACCGTCTCGACGTAGCGCTCCGTGTTCAGGAGCTTGGCGGCTGAGACCCACCGCCCGAAGAGATCGTCCCCTGCGGCCCTTCTCGGCTCACCCCCACCGGCCAGGGCGTCGAGGCAGGCCTGACGACGGGGCTCTTCCGGCGAGCCTTCCACCTGGCCGAGCGCCGCTTCGGCCTGGCCGTAGACCCTGAGAATGAAGTCGTCGACTGTCGAGGCACCTACCGCCTCCATACGTCGCGACAGTTGGGCGTGGTAGGCCTGCATCCGGCCATAGCCGCCCTTCTTCAGCAGGTCGGTGCAGACCGTCACCGGCACGAGCCCCAGTGCCACCGCATCGGGAAAATTGACACGGTCGATTCCGGCCGAAAACGACACCGGGATCCGGTCGCTGAAGTGTCGGCGGAAGCGTCGCACCAGGTGCATGGCCAGAACATGCAGCGGCGGCCCCGACAGATAGACCTCCGTTTCGCTTGCCGGCAGGAATCCCTGGTTGTTCTCGACGATGAGGGTGTTGGTGAACTTCGCCCCCAACCCCAACTCGAGGGCGACGGCCTTTTGCTCCAGGCGCTCCATCATGGCAACCGCCTGCTCCCAGGTCGTATCCCGTTCGAAGGCGCTGGTGGGTACCCGGATATCCTCGTACCCGAGACCGTCATGCAGCAGGCGCCCGGTCTCCTCAGCACCCAGCAGCGTGGGATTGAACTTGACGACACAATTGAGCCGATACTCCTCCATGAGGAATTCGATGATGCTCTCGATCTCCTCCGGGGGGCAGCCGTGAAAGGTGCTCAGGGTGACCGTGTCCGCCAGGGCGACGGGAAAGTCCAGGTCGCGGAGAGTGCTCAAAGTCACGGGAATCTCGTTTCGGAGCCGCTCCACGGTCTCCTTGGGTCTCATCATCCCTTCGATGAACGCCCGCACCCTCGCCGAACGGATACCGGCCAGGTCGTACCCGACGCTCAGGTCGTAGACGACGTTTCGAGAGTGTCGAGCCCCGTCGATCTTGCCGCTCGCGGCGAGCATCTCGATCAGCATGCAGCCCTTGACGTACTCCTCGAGAGACTCCTCCAGTTTGAGCTCCTGAGACCACTCGGCGTTGTAGCCGACGGTTCGCATGTCGATGCACGGACGTGGGATCTCCAATTCGTCCAGGACCTGGACTGTCTTGAGCTCCAGGATGCGGGCTCCACCCAACCAGGCCAGAACGAGGTTCTGGGCCATCTGGGTCTGGGGACCGGCAGCCGGTCCCAGCGGGCTCGGGACGCGGTGATGGTGAAAGCTCACCGAGAAGTCCTGGTCCTGGGTTGCCGAGAAGAATCGACTCTGCGGCAGGTCGAAGACAGAGCCGCATTCCGCCAGCTCACGGAACATGCGCCGCGCCAGGGCGGCCATGGGATACGGGGTTAGCTTCAACTGCCCAGGTCCTCGGTGAACAGCTTTCGGGGAGGCGCGTGGGGGTAGGCCCACTTGCGCACCGCGACCGCCTCTTTGATGTGGTCGATGACCTGAAGCGAGATCTCGGTGACGACTTCCTCCAACTCCCCTTCCGTCAGCTCCGAGACGAGACCGTCGATGGCGTCGCCGATCATCGTTTCCACGGCGGCACGACCTTCCTCGCTGGAGAGCGTCGCCGCCAGGGTGTCGGCGAAGGCGTTGAAGACCACCTGTCCGATGGTGACCACGAGCGGCCTCAGCACGACATCGGGCAACGGAACCAACCGCAGGGCATCGGCGCTGTCTACGGCCTGTTCCAGGTTGGCGTCCAGGAAGCCCCGTGCCTGCTCCCTCGCCGCCTCGCTGGTCAGAAGCCCCTGCACCTGATCGGCCAATTCGCGGCTCAATGCATCCCGGTGGTTCGTGGCCACCGAGTGAATGATCTTCCGATGGGTACCGTCGCGAATCTCAGATTGGGTCTCGTTGAGGATGCGCAGCGACACCATGTCCGAGATCTCTTCACTGATGATGTTGGCGAAGTATTTGACCGTCCTGCTGATGATGTCGTCGCCGACGCCCGAGTACTCACTCTGATGCAGCCGAATGTAGATGGAAGCGATGCGGAACAAACGAAAGAGCCGAAATTGCCGCAGTGGAATGATCCCCAGCAGGTCATACCAATGGAACAACGGGTACAGGAACCACGTGGCATAGGTCGAACGGCGAATGGAAAGGAACCAGCCGATGAAGAACTCCGCCGCGAAGATCAACAGGAAGGGAAGATCGATCTTCCAGAAATGGTCGGTGAGCTTGCCACTCAGGTCGTAGGTCCGGTAGTAGTTGACTGCCATCAGGGGTTCCAGTTCGTCATCGAAGAACCGAACCCTGCCAGGAAGCCTATGGGGCACCGGTTGCAGCGACCAGAAGTACTGCAGGAGCTCCCCTTCGCCAGTCATGCCCTCAACGACGGTCGTTCCTCCCGGCTCCTCCTGGAGGTACACCTGCATTCCCTTGAGCAGACGAATCAGGCTCCGGGTCTGTCCGGAGCGCTCGAAGGGGTCCTCCTCCTCCATTCTCGAGGAGAGCGACCGCAATCCCATGAGAGAAACCTCGAGCTCGACAGCCGGGGCTGCGGCCGACACTTGTTCGGACAGCTCTTCTGCGAGCTCCAGATACTCGGTGGTGAGTGGCTCGGGCTCGATCCCCTTGACCGGGTCGTAGAGTCGCGTAATCACCGGCAGATGCTGGAAGTAGAAGGGTCGCAGCCAGAGGTAGGTGAGATCGAACAGGATCAGGCCGAGATTGACGAGGGCCAGATAGACCATCAGGAAGTCCCACACCAATCGCGGCGTCAGACTCTTCGCGAACTTCCGCAGTCGAGCGAACCTGCCCAGTTTGCTCATAGCCACCGGAGAGAGTAGCGCAAATCCGCCGACCCGAAGAGCCTCCGGCCCGACTTCTGGTCCCGGCCGTAGTAGATTGAGCACCCATGAAGGGAGCATTCGGACCCGTACGCCAGGCAGCGATGCTGCTCATCGTGCTGCTGGGCTTTCTCCCGATGTCGGCCGATGCGCAGGAATCGCCAGGCTTCGCGGACACCCGGTCGAGACTCGTGCGCCTCCACGTCGATCGACTGGCCGTCGATTGGCTGGAAACTCGAGGGGTGCCCGGTCTCGTCGTGGCTCTCGTCAAAGGGGGCCGTCCCCTGCTGGTCCGGGGCTACGGAGTCGCCGACGTCGCCACCGGAGTGCCGATGGATGCCGAGCGTACCCTCGTCCACGCCTCTTCTCTCGCCACACCCCTGACGGCAACAGCACTCCTTCAACTGGTCGATGCCGGCCTTCTGGACCTGGATGCCGATATCGGCGCCTACTTGCGAAACCTGCGAATCCCACCGTCCTTTCCAGAGCCGGTGACCGCAAGGCACCTGCTGGTTCACACCGCTGGATTCGACAGCCGAATCATCGCTCGGCAGGTCCACCGCCCAGAGGAGCTCCTGCCTCTGCAGGACTACTTGGCGTCCAGAATGCCCCCCAGGGTTCGGCCACCCGGCGAGGTCAGCATCGACTCCGAGCACGGTTACGCCCTGGCGGGGCTGGTGATCGAAGAGGTCTCCGGAGCTCCCTTCGCCACCTACATGCGCCGCAACGTCTTCCTGCCACTGGGAATGCGTCGCAGCTCCTTCGACTGGAGCCGGGAGCTCGAAAGCTCTGTAGCGACCGGTTACGGACTGGCGGGAACCACCCTCGAACCGCTACCTCGGGATCTTCGTCAGACGGTCCCAGCCTCGATGTTGGCGACCACCGCCTCGGATGCGGCTCGCTGGATGCTGGCTCTGCTCAATGGCGGCACCTTCGAAGGCCACCGCATTCTCAGCCGTGAAAACACCTCCTTCATGCTCTCTCGGCAGTTCACCCACCACCCCTCCATCGCCGGCACGAGCTTCGGCTTGCGCGAAGGAAGGCGCTTCGCGCCGGTCGAGCTCTTCCAGGTCGGCAGCAGCTCGGGGTTCTCCTCGGCGGTCGTGCTACAGCCCGACCGACGTCTCGGGCTGTTTGTTGCCGCCAACTGTCGAATTTCGATCTGGGGCCTCGCTGACGCCATTCTCGAGCCCTTCGTGCGTCGAGCTCCTGGCCCCAGGCCGCA
Organism: Acidobacteriota bacterium; assembly: GCA_030597375.1. Classification (GTDB taxonomy): domain Bacteria; phylum Acidobacteriota; class Thermoanaerobaculia; order Multivoradales; family JAHEKO01; genus JAUVRX01. Next base: position 6,461 of record JAUVRX010000043.1, on the reverse strand, counting down.
TGAACCTCAATCCCCACCCGACAGTACGCCCGGGGTGACCGGGTACTACCGCGAGGCCAGCATCTCGCAGACCAGCATCGAGAAGCTGGCGACGCTGATCCGTCAAGACCGTGTCGTCGAGTCTGCGGAGGGCGGCTTTGTCTGGAGGTCGCATCGGTTCCGGCTCGCCGAGCAGCCACTTCTATTCCGTGAGGTGGACACTGGCGAGCCTCTGGCCCTGGTGGTCGGTGAATCCGGGACCCGGTACCTGGCGTTTTCTCGGGGACTCATGGAAAGGGTGTCCTGGTTCGAGAGCCGACCGGTACAACTGGTCCTCTGGATCCTGTTTGCCGCCGTCTTCCTGGCCGCATCCGCCTGGCCCACCCGTCGATTTCCACGCCGCCAGCCAGTGTTGACTCCAACCGACTCCTTTCGCCCACGGTGGCCCCTCCACTGCGCTGCAGCCGCGGCCCTTTTCCATCTCACCTTCCTCGTCACCCTGGCAGCGGCGCTGGCCTGGGCCCTGCGGGAAGGCGCGGAGAGCCTGGCATTCGGCGTCCCGTTCGCCGTGCGCCTCGTCCTCTGCCTGCCACTGGTGGGAGCGGCCCTGACCCTCCCGGCCATGCTGGGAATGGCACGAGCCTGGCAGAAAAGCTCCTGGACCCTCGGCAGTCGCCTCCGCCTGACGCTCACCGTCGCCGTCCTTCTGTTGTTCCTTCCATTTCTCCATGGCTGGAACTTGCTGGGGTTTCGCTTCTGAGTGGACCTTCCGACTCTCCTTCCGGCTCGGTTCGTGGCACAATGCAACACGGATGGACGGAGACTCCCGGGAGGTTCGATCTCTATGCAGCAGACTCGTATCACGGCCCTGTTCTTGACTGCGCTGGTCACCGGGCTCGGGAGCGCCGTTGGCGCAGATCTCGACCCCGATGCGGCGGCTCGCTTCGCTGGACTCGCCCTCGACTGCGTGCATCAGGAGTATCCGAACAAGATCGCGCATGTCCTCGGGAGTGACGAGGACGTCCAGCCGCCACGGCAGTTGACGCCCGTGTTCTACGGCTGCTACGACTGGCATTCCGCAGTGCACGGGCACTGGCTCCTGGCGCGGTTGGCCCGGTCCTTTCCCGGCACCGAGTTGGATCGACAGGTACGGGAAGCGCTCGATGGGAGTTTCAACCCGGAGAGGGTGCAGGGCGAGGTGGCCTATCTCGAAGGCGCCGGCAGGATTTCCTTCGAGCGCCCCTACGGCCTGGCCTGGCTGCTGCAACTGGCTGCCGAGTTCCGCGAGTGGGACGATCCCCGGGCACAGTGGTGGGCCTTTACGCTCGGCCCCCTCGAAAGGGTCGCCGTCGAGCGGCTCACCGAGTGGCTTCCCAAGCTGACCGACCCCATTCGAGTGGGTGAGCACTCGCAGACCGCCTTCGCCTTTGGCCTGATTCTCGATTGGGCCCGTATCGCCGACGACCAGGAGATGACGCAGTTGATGGTCTCTCGCAGCCGCGACTTCTACTTCGAGGACCGCGACTGCCCAATGTCCTACGAACCCTCGGGCCAGGACTTCCTCTCACCCTGCCTGGCCGAGGCCGACCTCATGCGTCGAATCCTGCCGCCCGCCGAGTTCGCGGCCTGGCTGGGTGCCTTCCTGCCGGAGGTCCCATTCAACGGCTCCGACGACTGGCTCGAGCCCGCAGTGGTCACCGACCCAGGAGATCCGAAGCTCGCCCACCTCGACGGCCTCAACCTGAGTCGGGCCTGGATGCTGGACGGTATCGCCTCCGACCTGCCCGAGGGCGACCCCAGGCTGGCCTCGATTCGCGCTGCAGCCGATCACCATCGACAGGTTGGCCTGCGCGCGGTCACCGGTGAGCACTATGAAGGTGGCCACTGGCTGGGCAGCTTCGCCACCTACCTGGTGACTGAACGAGGTCTTTCGAACATGACGGAACCGGTGGAAGAGGGCAAGAAGAAGAAATGATGTAGCTCTCGTCCACCCATCGTCCTCGCCCCCCTCCTTCACCATGCGGTGCTCCTTGCCGCGACCCGCGAGCGAGTCCATTGCGTATCACTCCGTCTCAAGCCCTCTTTCGGCCCACCTACCGTCTGGTGCTGTACTGCATCGTGGTCGGCCTCATGGGAGCTTTGGCAGCTCTCGCCTTCGACTTCATGGTGGACTTTGCCCAGAAGTTCCTCCTCGGAGGTGTCGGCCATTATCCGATACCCGAGATCACCCGGGTAGATGTAGATACAGTGGTCTCCATACCGCAAGGACTCTCCCGGCTCTGGCTGCCCCTGGCAACAACCCTCGGGGGCCTGCTCAGCGGCTGGCTGGTCTATCGCTGGGCACCCGAGGCCGAGGGCCATGGTACCGACGCGGCCATCGCCGCTTACCACCGTCGAGGTGGAGAGGTTCGCGGCCGTATCCCCTTCATCAAGGCGGTGGCCTCAGCACTGACGATCGGCTCCGGAGGCGTTGCGGGTCGGGAGGGGCCCACAGCCCAGATCGCGGTGGGGTTGGGAACTTCCCTGGCTCGCTGGGCTGGGTTGCGGGGCCAGGAGCGCCGTTCCCTGCTGTTGGCCGGGATGGCTGCCGGGCTCGCCGCCATGTTCCGGGCACCCCTGGGAATGGCCATCTTCGCGGTCGAGATCCTCTATTCCGGAATGGTCTTCGAATCGGAGGCGCTGATGTACACGGTCATCGCCGCCGTGACTTCTTACGCTTTCTACGGTCTATTCGCGGGTTGGGATCGCCTCTTCTTCATTCCCACTCCACTCCGCTTCGAAGATGCTCCCCTGTCCCTCCTTAGTTTCGCACTCCTGGGCATTCTCGCCGGTCTTCTGGGGGCCGTTCTGCCGACCCTGCTCTACCGGGTGCGCGATCTCTTCCGGCGCATGCCTGGCCCGCCCCACATTCGACCTGCTGTAGGTGGCCTCCTGGTTGGCCTTCTAGCCCTGGCCGCACCCGAGATTCTGGGCACCGGTTACGGCTGGATCGAGTTGGCCATGTTCGAGAAGCTGTCGTTGGCCACCATCCTGCTGCTGCTGATTCTCAAGGCTCCGGCCATGGCCCTGACCATCGGTTCGGGCGGCTCGGGTGGTGTCTTCGCGCCCACCCTGACGATCGGCGGCATGCTGGGTGCGACCGTAGGGATGCTGGTGAATCACTTCGTCCCCGCGGCCGGAATGCCGGTGGCCGCCTTCGTGGTGGTGGGCATGGCCGCGGTCTTCTCCGGCGCCGCCCGTGTTCCCATCTCGACGCTCATCATGGTGGCCGAGATGACGGGGGGCTACGACCTCATCGTCCCCGCCATGTTGGCCAACATCCTGGCCTTCATGGTGCAGCGGTCACTGACCGCTGATTGCCGTTACCCGACGCTCTACGAATCGCAGGTGCCCACCCGCGAGGACTCCCCCCTGCACCGCAGTGTCTTCGTCCGGCGAACGCTCGAGCTACTCGATCAGGAAGGTATCGAAACTAGCGATTTTCGACTGCCGCGCCTGGTGAATCTGCTGCGCTTTGGTGAGTCCATCCCGATCGCCGACGGCGAGGGCAAGTTGGTGGCTCTTTTCATCGGGCGAGGCTCCGAGTTGGCCGACAATACGGTCATGGAGACCCTCGGTAAGCTCGAGGGCGTCACCGCGGTCGCGGTGTTACGGGGAGGCGACTTATTGGTGCCCCGTGGTGATACCCGGTTCCGAGAAGGAGACCAGTTGTTGGCGGTGACCGCCTCGGCTGCGGATACAGAATTGCATCGCCTCGCCATGGCGACGAGCTCGGCCGATGATCTGAAGAATCCTCCAGATCAGGGGACCTGAGCTTCTCCCCGGCTCGACTTTTGGAGGGATGAAGACTGATGATGAAAGTGACGTTTCCAGGCGGCATGGCTGTCAATGCCGAGTTCAAAGGCCACACCATACATACCGATCAATCCGAGAAGAGCGGTGGCGCCAATAGCGCTCCAGCGCCGTTCGATCTTTTCCTGGCCTCCATCGCCACCTGCGCCGGTCTCTACGTCATGCGCTTCTGCGAGAGGAGGGGCTTCTCCACTGATGAGCTTTCCGTAACGCTCGAGCCGGTACGCGATGGCGATGGCACGCGCTTCAGCACCTTGCGTCTCGAGGTCCATCTGCCAGACGGGTTTCCAGACAAGTACCATCCCGCCATTGTTCGCGCCATCGATCAGTGCGCGGTCAAGCGGCACATTGTCAATCCTCCCGATTTCGACGTTCAGATTGCCGGGCCGGATGCCTGATTCGGGCACTCTGGCAGGAGACCACGGATGAGCCGTTCGGGAAGACTTCTCTGTGCCTTGTGGGTTGCTGTCTGGCCGGCGATGGTGGCCACAGCCGACCCGGCCGAGCCGACAATCGATCCCGAGTCCCTGCTACCCCCGGTCCTGGCCTGGGATGGTGCCAGCAGGAGCAGAATTGCCGGCCCCGAGAACCCTTGGCGAACCCCTGCTGAGGAAAGCGGTTTTCGCACGACGCCCGATTACGACACCACCATCGCCTGGCTCCAGCGCCTGGTGGAGGCCTCTCCTCGTCTCCATCTCACCTCTCTCGGCGAGAGCCACGAGGGGCGCCCGATCTGGATGGTGATCGCCTCGGCCGACGGTGCCTCATCGCCAGAGGAGCTGCACGCCACCGGCCGACCCGTGCTCCTCGCTCAGGCGGGGATCCACTCCGGAGAGATCGACGGCAAGGATGCCGGTCTCATGCTGTTGCGGGACCTCACGGTCGGTAGCAGTCAAGCCCAGCTTCTCGAGAGTGCCAGCTTCTTGTTCGTTCCCATCCTCAGCGTCGATGGCCACGAACGCCGCTCTGCCTACAATCGCATGAACCAGCGGGGCCCCGAGGAGATGGGCTGGCGCACGAATGCCGCCAATCTCAACCTCAATCGCGACTACGCAAAGCTCGACACCCCCGAGATCCGCGCGCTGGTACAGGTCATTTGCCGCTGGCAACCCGACCTCTATCTCGATCTCCATGTTACCGATGGCATGGACAAGCAAGCCGACGTGACGTGGGGATTCCATGGACCTCATACCTGGTCGCCCGGTAGCGGTGCATGGCTGGAGGACCGCCTCGACGTCGCGTTGACGCGGGATCTCAAAGCCGAGGGGCACATCCCCGGGCCGCACATCTTCTCTCTGGACCGCAGGGATCCGACCCGTGGAATCTTGAAATGGATCGGTGGTCCTCGCTACTCGGATGGCTATGGAGCCGCCCGTCATCTGCCCACCCTTCTGGTGGAGAACCACTCGCTGAAACCCTACGAGCAGAGGGTCCTGGGTACCTATGTTCTGCTGGCTACCACCCTGCGCACCCTCGGGGAGTCCGGTGCGGAGCTGCGAGCCGCAATCGAGGCCGACCAGGACCGACGGCCCTCCGAAATCGTCCTTGGCTGGGGAAGAAGCGAGGAGCCCGATCTCGAGCTCATGGAGTTCCCGGGTGTCGAGGTACGACTGTCGCCGTCCGAGATCTCCGGGAACGAGAGAATCGAGTGGACCGGCAAGAAGGTTGATTTCAAGGTGCCGGTCTTCGAGATGACCCTACCGCTGGCGAAAGTCGAACCCCCACCGGCCTACTGGGTTCCCGCGGCATGGCCCGAGGTGATCGAACGCCTCGAGCTCCATGGTGTCGTTGTCGAGACCCTCTCCGAGCCCCGCGAGCTGGAGGTCGAGGTCTATCACCTCGGTGAGCCGCAATACGGCGAAGAGCCCTTCGAGGGAAGGCTCCAGGTCGAGGCCGAAACGACTCTGGAACGCCGCCGGATGGTCTTTCCTCCTGGCTCGGTGCGAGTTCCGGTGGATCAGCCTCTGGGCACCCTGGCCGTTCTGCTCCTCGAGCCGGCCTCGCCGGACTCCTTCTTCCAGTGGGGCTTCTTTCTGCCCGTCTTCCAGCGAACCGAATACGGGGAGAGCTACGCTCTCGAGTCACTGGCGGAACAGATGCTGAAAGACCCCGAGATCGAGGCGGCGTTCCGTCGCCGGCTCGAAGAGGATCCGGAGCTCGCCGCCGACCCCCGGCAGCGCCTCGAGTGGTTCTACGAGCGTAGCCCCTTCTTCGACGAGCGCTGGCGCGTCTACCCCGTGGCCCGGGAGATTTCCCAGGACAAGTAGACAATCCTGAGGGTTGAGGCGGCCGGGCGTTCCTTCCGGCCGGTCTTTGAGGGCCTGAGGGCTTGAGGCTTGAACCGCTGCTCCCCTGATCCCCGTAGTGCTGCCGAGAAGCGGGTGGCACCTGTTTGGGACGGGTGGTCTCAGTAGCGACGACGCAGCTTCAGGACGCCAGGCTCGCGGGAGACGCCGAACATCTCGGCCAGGGGCGCCACGTAGGGACTCTCTACTGCAGGCTTGGAGTTGATGGACTCGATAGCTATGCCGTGCATGGGGTCGAACTGTCGGGTCAGCAGGATCTTCAGGAAACCGAGGTAGTCCCGCAGGCAGGGATGGTCGGGTGCGACCTGGATCTGCAGGTCCCGG
>JAUVRX010000249.1 GCA_030597375.1 Acidobacteriota bacterium | reverse complement strand
GCCGGGGCATGCGGGGGTAGCCAGATCTACGCCAGCCGTTGGCACATCGTTTCAACACGACAGTGATCTGGAGGCCCGTCCGGGGAGACCCCAGGAGGCTATCCTCCCTGCCGCTGCGAGAACCTCCTTGGGTCCCCTCCGAACGAACCTCTGGCACCACTGATGCGGTGGGGCGTAAGGGCGTAGAGGTTTGAAGCGGCCGGCGCCCCTGCCGGCCGGGGCGTGCGGGGGTGGCCGGATCTACGCCGGACGTTGGCGCGAGCTCGCGGTGCCGGTGCTAATCCAGATATCCGAGGACCCGGAGCTTCTCTTTGTCTTCTTCTGAGAGCTCGATGGGGTCGGGCTCGACGATGGTGGCGAGGCGATTCCAGTCTTCCAGGAGTCTCTTCAATTCCTCCAGGCGCTCGACCTGCTGGTCGACAAGGTTGACCCGCTCGTCAGGATCCGCCTCGAGGTCGTAGAGCTCCCAGTAGTCCTCTTGCTGGCCGGGATACCTGACGAGCTTCCAACCCTCGTAGCGGACACCGAGAATCAGCCGATTCCGATCCAGCTCATACCCTCGATCGGCGTGTCGCTGGCTGAGGGCAATGGCCGAGGAGAACACCGGACGCTTGGCCAGCCGGGCTCCATTCGCCATCTCTGGCATCAGGGAGCGGCCGGCCACGTCGGACCCTCGAGAGTTGGAAACCGCCATGGCTTCCAGGAGGGTCGGAAGCAGATCGACGGTCTCCACCGGATTGGCAAGCCACTGGGGTTTGGCGCCGGGGAGGTAGAGGACCAGCGGAATGCGGATCTGCTCGTCGAACACCTGACCTCCATGATCCAGGGACCAGTACCGCTCGCCGAGAGTCTCACCATGATCCGCCACGACCAGGACCGCTGTACGATCGAGATCTACGGCATCCAGCAATCTGCCGAGTTGATCGTCCAGATAGCGGATGGCACCGTCGTAGCGGTTCACGTAGTGGTTGAGGTCGAAATCGATCTGCTGCTCCTCGACGAACTGGATCTGGTAAGCGGGCACGATCTCCACCGGAGGCCCTGGGCTTTCGGACAGAAACAGGGAGGCGTACTCTTCGGGAGGAGCGTAGGGGCCATGGGCATCGTACAAATGGACGAAGAGGAAGAACCTGTCAGTCGCCTCGAGGGAGTCGAGCCACCTCAACGCTCTGTCCACGGTCAGACCGGCCGACCGCCTGTGACTCTCGAGTTTGTCGTCCCAGACCTCGAAGCCCCGTTGCAGGCCCGACGGCCCTCCGGTCATGGTGGAGCTACTCACGAAGGCACCAGACCTGAAGCCCGATTGCTGGAGAAGCTCGGCCAGGGTGACTGCCGAAGGCGACAGGCGGTGGAAGTTGTCCAGGATCCCGTGCTGATGGGGATAGAGGCCGGTGAACATGGAGGCGTGGGACGGTGCGGTCTTCGTCGATTGTGTGTAAGCCTCTGAAAACACGACACTTTTCTCGGCGAGGGCCTCGAGCCGGGGGCTGGTAGCACGACGGTACTCGTAGAGCGAAAGATGGTCTCGCCGAACCGTATCGAAGGAGACGAAGAGTAGATCCAGGGGGGGGTCGGAGGGTCCGCAGGCAGCCAGCGTGACTGCCGTCAAGACGACCGCTGTTCGGATGAAGCGTCGCACGATTCAGCAGATCTCCAGGTGGCCGCACCGTATCACGGGATGTCGGGCACTGGGGCATTGAGGCACTGAGGCAGTGGGGCAGTGAGGAATGTAGGTGTGGGGATGACCGGCCCTGTGCCGGCCGTTGGTGCAGATGTCCAGCGAGGTTGTCGATGGGAGGCCCGTCCGGGGTGGGTGGGGGCGCCTTTCTATCGTGGTGCCGCTATAAGCTGTTGCCAGCATCCGGTTTTTCGGTAGAGTAGCGCCCCGATGGCGAATATCCTGGGCATCTCGGCCTTCTACCACGACTCGGCGGCCTGTCTCGTGCAGGACGGCGAGCTCGTGGCCGCTGCCCAGGAAGAGCGCTTCAGCCGCAAGAAGCACGACCACCGGTTCCCGGATGCGGCGGTGCGGTACTGTCTGGAAGAAGCCGGCATCACCGCCGACCAACTGGATGCCGTGGCCTTCTACGACAAGCCCTGGCTGAAGTTCGAGCGTCTGCTGGAGACCTACCTCTCCTTCGCTCCGGCCGGCCTGCCCTCGTTCTTGAAGGCCATGCCGTTGTGGTTGAAACAGAAGCTCTGGATGGGCGAGCTGATCCAGAAACAGGTCGGCTTCGAGGGCGAGCTGCTCTACCCCGAGCACCACCAGTCCCACGCCGCCTCGGCCTTCTATCCGTCGCCCTACCAGCGAGCCGCGATCCTGACCATCGACGGCGTCGGCGAATGGGCCACGGCCTCCTGGGGTGTGGGCCACGACAACAAGGTCGACATCCGCTGTGAGCTCCAGTTTCCCCACAGTCTGGGCCTGCTCTATTCGGCCTTCACCTACTACACCGGCTTCCGGGTGAACTCCGGCGAGTACAAGGTGATGGGGCTGGCCCCCTATGGCGAGCCGAAATACGTCGACCTGATCCTCGAGCACGTGATGGACCTGCGCGAGGACGGCTCCTTCTGGCTCGACATGGATTACTTCAACTACTGCCAGGGTCTGACGATGACCTCGGAGAAGTTCCATCGGCTCTTCGGCGGCCCAGCGCGTAAGCCTGAGTCCGAGCTCACCCAGAAGGAGATGGACCTGGCCCGCTCGGTCCAGGACGTCACCGAGGAAGTGATGCTGCGCATGGCCCGGCACGTCAAGAAAGAGACCGGCGAGCGCAATCTCTGCCTGGCCGGTGGCTGTGCCCTCAATTGTGTGGCCAACGGCAAGATCCTGCGCTCCGGCATCTTCGACGACATCTGGATCCAGCCGGCTGCGGGGGATGCCGGTGGTGCGCTCGGAGCGGCTCTTTTCACCTGGCACCAGGTGATGGACAAGCCCCGAACGGTGACCGAGGGTCGCGACTCCCAGAAGGGCTCCTACCTGGGGCCGGCCTTCGAGTCCGAGACGATCGAGGCCTGGCTCGAGCGTCAAGGCATCCCCTACGAGCGTCACGAGACGCAAGCGATCCCGGGCCTGGTCGCCGACCTGATCGACGAGGAAAAGGTCGTGGGCTTCTTCTCGGGTCGCATGGAATTCGGTCCTCGGGCCCTGGGTGGGCGCAGCATCATCGGCGACGCCCGCTCGACCAAGATGCAGTCGATCATGAATCTGAAGATCAAGTACCGGGAGTCTTTCCGGCCCTTTGCTCCTTCGTGCCTGGTCGAGGATGTCAACGAGCTCTTCGAGCTCGACCGTGCCTCGCCCTACATGTTGCTCGTGGCGGATGTCCAGAAGAGTCGTCGCAAGGCGATGAACGACGAGCAGAAGAGTTTGTTCGGAATCGCCAAGCTCAATGTGCCCCGTTCGGACATCCCGGCCATCACCCATATCGACTACTCGGCTCGAGTACAGTCGGTCGATGGTGTCGACAACCGTCCCTACTACGACACGATTCGCGCCTTCAAGGAAAAGACCGGCTACGGGGTGATCGTCAACACCTCGTTCAACGTCCGTGGCGAGCCCATCGTTTGTACTCCACAGGACGCCTTCCTATGCTTCATGCGTACCGAAATGGACGTGCTGGTGCTCGAAGACCTGGTCCTCTACAAGACTCAACAGAAGGCGCTCGAGGGCGACGAAGATTGGCGGCAGCTCTATGACCTGGATTGAGAAGGTAGGCTGGACTGACTAGATGAGCTGGACTGACGATTGGATCGGGGAAAGCACCGAATGAGCGAGCACGCTACCAAGCCCATCAGGGAGGTCCGGAAGTTCGGCTTCGCCTTCGGTGGCGGCCTGACGCTTCTCGGCAGTCTCCTCTTGTGGAGGGGCAAGGCTGCCTGGCCCTGGGTCCTGGGATTTGCTGCCGTGGTCCTGACCCTTGCCCTTCTGGCGCCGGTAGCGCTGCGGCCGCTCGAGAAGCTGTTGTCGACGCTGTTCCGCTGGATCACCGCCGCCCTTACCTACGTGATCCTGGTCGTGACCTTCTTTCTGGTGGTCACACCCATGGGACTTGTCATGCGACTCCTGGGCAAGGATCCGCTGCACCTGAAGCGACAGCCGGATCGTCCCTCCTTCTGGATACCGGTGGAGGAGGACGGTCCTGCCTCGCGCCCCGACAAGCCGTATTAAAGGGTTGAGGCGGCCGTCGCCTGCTCCGGCCGATCTTTGAGGGCTTGAGGGCTTGGGGCCGAGGCGGCCGTCGTGCCTTCCGGCCGGTCTTTGGGGCAGTGAGGCAGTGAGGCATTGGGGCATTGGGGCATTGAATCGGCCGGCGCCCCTGCCGGCCGTTGGGCAGTGAGGCACTGGGGCATTGGGGCATTGAAGCGGCCGGCTCTGTGCCGGCTTGGCTCGGGCGCGCCGCTTTGGCGCCGCCGGCGCCCCGCCCGCCCGGGGCGGGCCGGG
>JAUVRX010000224.1 GCA_030597375.1 Acidobacteriota bacterium | reverse complement strand
GGCAATGAGGCAGTGAGGCAGTGGGGCAGTGGGGCATTGGGGATTGAAGCGGCCGGCGCCTCTGCCGGCCGGGGTGCGAGGGGGGGGGCAGGATCCCGGGGGAGAGCCTCGTGCTGGTCCCAATGCCACCAACGATTCAGGACCTCAGGACCTCAAAGATCGGCCGGAAGGAACGCCCGGCCGCTTCAAGCCCCAAGCCCTCAAAGAACGGCCGGAACAATGTCCGGCCGGCTCAACCCTCAGGCCCCTACGCCCGTACGGGCGGGGGGCTCCTAGAACTGTACGTGTGCGATGAAGAACTCGGAGATCTCCGTCTCGTTGTCGGCCAGGGCCACTGCCAACTCCCGCGAGAGAAGGAACTGCCCAGCTCGATCCCGGTTCGAGGTAGACATCAGGATCTCGAAGCTCTGGATCTGGCCCGGAAATCGATTGAGCAGATGGAGCAGCGTGTCTGCTGCCGCTTCCAGACTGCGGAAAACTGCAGCCTCGGAGTTCGTCGTGATCTCCAGGAAGGCGCGGGATGGGTCGCTGCCTTGGAATACCTGGACACTCTCCACGCCGAGCGTGCGAAGGAAACGGTTGGCCTCGGCGGAAATCTCCATATCGGAGTAGGGTGCTCGTGGGAAAGTCGTCAGATCCACGGCGCCAGATTGGATGCGGTACGGAGAGACCTCGGGCAGCCCTGTGGTCCGTCGTCGGACCTGCGGCCGGGAAAGAGCTCGTGATTCGGGCCTCGAAGCGACGTCCGTGAGGCGCTGTTCCTTCTGCGGGGTCGGCTTGATTTGAGCCTCGACAAGCCGACCGTTCTCCAGCACTAGGGCGGTACCGTAGTCGCCCAGATTGGCCTTCTCGGTGCGTTCGATATCGATTTCAGAGGCCTCGATGAAGGTATGCGTGCCATTGCGCAGGATGATGATGGCCCTACCGTCCTCGAGGCGGTGCTTCTCCTTGGCGATGAGGCGCGAGCCATCCTTGAGATAGATCGTGTAGGCGCTGGCCGGAATCGCCACGATGGCGATCATGAGTACGCTGAGCAGGATCGTAAAGTGTCGATGCATGGTTTTCTCGCGGGCCGTGCTGTCGACTCGCTCTCCAGAGTATGATTGATTATCGGGCAACATCCTTCGATTCGTTGGCGGAATTCGTCACCGGCTCGAGGTCCTCTTGCTTTGCTATGATAACGCGTCCCCAGCATTTCAGCGAAACAACACGGATCCCGGAGACCTTTCGATAGAGACAACTCATGCTCGTTGTCATGCGCATGGATGCCTCCCCCGATCAGATCGACGGGGTGGTACGTCGGGTCGAATCGCACGGGCTCAAAGCCAGTCCCATCGCAGGTGCGCAACGCACTGCCGTGGGTATCACCGGCAACCTCGGCGTCGTCGAGCCTGGCCTGTTCGAGTCGCTGCCCGGAGTGCTCGAAGTCATCCAGGTCAGCCACCCCTACAAGCTGGTGTCGCGGGAGTTCCACGCCGAGGACACGATTCTCGAGGTTGGCGATGTGAAGATTGGCGGGCGCGATCTGCTGATCATCGCTGGTCCCTGTTCCGTCGAGAGCTATGAGCAGACGCTTCGCATCGCCGAGACCGTAAAGGCCTCCGGAGCGCACCTCTTGCGTGGCGGCGCATTCAAACCGCGCACGAGCCCCTACAGCTTTCAGGGGTTGGGGCGTGAGGGCCTGAAGATCCTGGCCCGGGTGCGCGAGGTCACCGGGCTCCCTGTGGTGACCGAGGCCTTGGATATCGACGTTCTGGACGATGTGGCCGAGGTTGCCGATATCGTGCAGATCGGGGCTCGCAACATGCAGAACTACACGCTTCTGCGGCGAGCCGGGCAGTGCGGGCGTCCCATCTTGCTGAAACGAGGCATGAATGCGACAGTGACGGAATGGCTGCTGGCTGCCGAGTACATCCTCGATCAGGGCAACGAGCAGGTCATCCTCTGCGAGCGGGGTATCCGCACCTTTGCCGATCACACTCGCAGCACCCTGGATGTCGCCGCCATTCCGGCCGTCAAGCAGATCAGTCACCTTCCCGTCATCGCCGATCCGAGCCATGCCGCCGGCCAGCGTGACAAGGTCATCCCCCTGGCTCGAGCTGCGGTCGCAGTGGGTGCCGACGGCCTGATGGTCGAAGTCCACGACGAGCCGGACGAGGCTCTCTCCGATGGCAATCAGGCTCTCCTGCCAGGCCAGTTCGTCGAGCTGATGGAGGAGATTCGCCTTCTGGCTTCGGTTCTGGATCGCCAGGTTCCGAGCCAGGCGAGTCAACGGTCGCTTTGAAACCCACGAGCAAGGCCCTCCTGGTTCTCGAAGATGGTTCGGCCTTCGAGGGCCGGGCGGTCGGAGAAGGCACCAGCTTCGGCGAGGTCGTGTTCAACACCTCCATGACCGGCTACCAGGAGATCCTCACCGATCCTTCGTACCGGGGGCAGATCGTCGTCATGACCCTGCCGCATATCGGCAACTACGGCGTTCACAGCTCGGTCGCCGAATCGAGCCGGCCCTGGGTCGAAGGGTTCGTGGCCCACCAGTTCACTGCCCGGCCATCCAGTCACGGCAGCGAGGAGGGGCTGGTGGCCTACCTCAGGCGCCATCGCCTGCCCGCCATCGACGGGGTCGATACCAGAGCCATCGTGCGCCGAGTGCGGGAGCGGGGTGCCCTGCGCGGCGTTCTGACCTCGGAGCGCTCGGAGGTCGACCCTCTCGTAGCCGAGCTGCAGGAGTTCCCTATCATGGCCGGTCGGGCGCTGGTGGACGAGGTCACTTGCACCGAGTCTTTCGAGCTCGAGCCCGAGGACCGGGAAGCTGATTTCCACCTGGCGGTCTACGATTTCGGGGTCAAGAGCAACATCCTGAGATCCCTGGTCGAGCGGGGGGCTCGGGTCACCGTCCTGCCGGCTCGCACCCCCTGGAAGAAGTGTCTCGACCTGGGTGTCGATGGAGTGCTCCTGTCCAACGGTCCTGGCGATCCCGAGCCACTCGAGGAAGTGGTCGAGAATGTGCGCGGCCTGGTCTCCTCCGGGGTGCCACTTTTCGGGATTTGTCTCGGCCACCAACTCCTGGGTCTGGCAGTAGGAGGGCAGACCTTCAAGCTGAAGTTCGGACATCATGGAGGCAACCAACCGGTCAAGGACCTGGCGACCGGTCGAATCCTCATCACGAGTCAGAACCACGGCTTCGCGGTGGATCCCGACTCCCTCCCCGGCCACTGCCGTGTCAGTCAGCTCAATCTGAACGACGGTACGGTCGAAGCCTTCGCCGTCGACAACCGGCCTGTCCTGTCGGCCCAATACCACCCTGAGGCCGCTCCTGGACCCCACGATGCGGCAGAGCTGTTCGACAGTTTCCTGCAAAGGGTGGTCGAGAGGGTGGCGCGGTAGCGGTGAGCCAAGAAGGTCGAGCTTCAGCCTCGTTGCTCTGGTCGATTGCCTGGCGGTTCCTGCGAGGCAGGGAGAGCCAGTTGCTGAACGGCACAGCCCGTGCGGCCTTGATCGCTACGCTGTTGGGAGTCACGGCCATGGTGATAGCCATGGCACTGATGACCGGCTACCGGGAGGACCTCCGCAGCAAGTTGGTGCGGGGCAACGCTGCGATCATCGCCTATCCGACTCTCGGTTCGGATGGCCAACTCGAGGACAGCGATCGGATGGCTCTGGCCGCCCTGCCAGGTGTGACCCATGTGAGATCCGTAGTCTATGGACAGGGGGCACTGGTAGGTGGTGATGCGACCGACGGGCTGGAGGTGACGCTGCGCGGTGTCGAAGCTTCGGCGACTCTCCGGGATCTTGGTGCCGTCGAGTTCGTGTCGGACTACCACGACGGCGAGAGCCTGCTCCACGGAACGCGTTTGGGGGTCGTTCTCGGCAGCGAGCTGGCCAGGAGGCTGGCGGTCGAGCCGGGGGAGACCATGCGGCTGATGGTCCTCGGTCTCCACCAGGGAAGGCCGCGCTTTCGCTACCGCAGTGTCGAGCTGGCCGGTACCTTTACGACCGGCTTCGCGGAGTTCGATCAGGCCTGGGTGGTGACCGACCGAGACGAGCTGGTCCGACTGGCTGGGGGTGGAACTGGATCTTCGCTGATCGAGATCGCGTTGGAAGACCCGGACCAGGCCGATGCCGTGGCGAGTGAGGTCAGGGCTGTTCTGGAATCGGATTTCCTGGTGACCCATTGGCGAGACCTGAACCGGGAGCTGTTCACGGCTCTCAAGGTGCAGCAGATCGCCCTGTTCTTCGTTCTGGGCCTGATTGTCCTGGTCTCCACCTTCAATGTCGCCTCCAGCCTGGTCGTCCTGGTGCGCGAGAAGATGCGGGACATCGGTTCGTTGATGGCGATCGGGCTGTCGCCAGGCGATTTGCGTTGGGTTTTCTTGCTCTACGGACTCGGCTTGGGGTTGGTGGGCACCTTGGCTGGCATCGGCCTCGGCGCCCTGGCCTCCTGGGTCTTGACCGAGTTCGAGTTGATCCGGTTCGAGCCCGAGTTGGCGGCCATCTATTTCATCGACTCGGTGCCCTTTCGGATCGAGCTGCAGGACATCCTGGCCGTGGCGCTGTTCTCCCTGACCGTCACCGTCATCGCCTGCTGGGTGCCGGCTCGTCGAGCCGCCTCCGTCCTCCCTGCAACCGCGTTGCGCTACGAATAGCCCAGCCCCCCTCCCACCCTGAGGGTTGAGGCGGCCGTCGTGCCTCCGGCCGATCTTTGAGGGCTTGAGGGTTGAGGCGTCCGGCGCCTCTGCCGGCCGTATGCCCAGATGAACCTTCCCTGGCCGCTATCCAGTGGAGGTCCGTCCGGGTGGCCCGCAGGCGGACGGCGGCGGCTACTCAAACTGCGATGGGCGGGCCGCCACCTTGTCGCGTCTTCGCGCCGGATCTGTTGTGCCCTTCGAACGACTTTGC
>JAUVRX010000027.1 GCA_030597375.1 Acidobacteriota bacterium | reverse complement strand
GAGCAGTGAGCCTCGGCCAGCGTATCGTCCAACTCCAAGGCCTGCAGGGCAGCCTTCTGAGCTCGAGGAAAGACCTTCGCGGGTTCCAGAACGCTGTAGTAGCCGAGAAGATTCAAGGAATCGGCAAGCCCGGCGCATGCCAGGGCATAGGTCGGATCGCGGGCAATCGCCGCCTCGAAATGGTCGAGGCTCTCCTGGAGAGCGGCCGGCGTCCGCTTGTTCCAGAAATGCCGACCCTTGAGAAAAAGATGGTAGGCCTCGAGATCCTCGGTCTGTGGTCTGACCCGAGGGGACTCGATCTCGCCAAGGACCTCATCCTGGATTTGTTCAACCACCGCAGCTGCGATCTGGTCCTGAACGAGAAGCAGATCGACAAGCTTGCGATCTAAGTTCTCCGACCAGAGCTGCTCTGCATCGGCCGCTCTGATGAGCTGGACGGTGATCCGAAGGCGATCCCCGGCCTTGCGAATGCTCCCCTCGACAACGGTATCGACCTGAAGCTTCCGTCCGATCTCCTGGATGTCCCGCTCCTGGTCCCCGAACATGAAGGCAGAGCTTCGGGCGATGACGCGTAGCCCCTCGATCTTGGTGAGTGCGTTGATGAGCTCTTCGGCGAGTCCGCTGGCGAAAATCTCCTGGTCCTGTTCCAGGGTCAGGTCGATGAATGGCAGCACAGCGATGGAGTGCTTTTGTGGGGTCGTGGCTGCTGGAGACGGTGCGGGGACCCTGGCCGGCGCTTTTGAGCCGGCGTCGAAGATTCCTGCCGTGGCCGCCAATGTCTTTTCCGATTCAGACGTCAGGAAGAAGCCCGGGCGCAGCAGCGAGTCGATGTCGAGATTGTCGAGTGCTACGCGGTAGGCATCGAGCAGGGCCGACTGACGATCACTTTCTTCGCCGCTAGCATCTGCCATCTTCTCGAGAATCAGGGCAGAAGCTTCTCTGCTGTCCTGTAGGAGGGCTTCCAGTTCAGGATGACGGGAAGGTAGTCCCTCGAGCTTCTTCGCGATTCGATCTTCGGCAGCCCGGACCTGGGATTCGTGGCTGTGGCGATGCCGACTGGAGATCAGGGCTCTCTGTGTCTCGAGGGCTCGCGACCGGGTCCAGTGGGTGTGTGCAAAGAGCAGTGCGAGGATGACTCCAAGCGACAGCAAGGGTATGAGTGACCAGGCACGCAGGGTCGGCGAGAGTGTGGAGTCGGCCGCCGTGGTGAAGAGATTGACAAGAACCAGCAATGCAGCGGTCGCTGCCACCAGGTGGAACACCCGCTTCGTCCGGAGCCGACCCCTGCTCTCCTTGGCCTCCAGTGCTTGCAGGGACGGCAAATCCGGAAGAGGCCTGTAGTACCCCGGGGACTGAGTCGTGTCGCTGTCCTGCGTAGCCATTCGCGTTCCCATCAGTCTTCGACCTGAACAGCGATCAGGGTGACATCGTCTGGCAGTGGTGTCTCACCCAGATGCCGCCACAGGTCTTCGGCGAGGTCGTCGACCGCCGCCTTCATCTCGCCGAGCTCCAGGTTCCGGAGTCGGTCCAGGACCCGATCCCAGCCGTAGATCTCGCCGTCTGCGGCCGCTGCTTCGAAGAGGCCATCGGTCAGGAGCAGGACGAGGTCTCCCGGCTCGAGAGCCATCTCCTGGCGCTCGTATCGGGTATCGCGCCGCACCCCGAGCGGATAGCTGGAATGCTCGAGCTCCAGGATCTCGCCTTGTCGACGAATCAGGGGATAGACCTGGCCCGCGTTCACCCAGGACAGCCGCCTGAGCTTGGCGTCGAACTCCAGGAGGGCGAGGGTCATGAGCCGCCGCTTTCCGAGTGTGTCGTACATTAGACGATTCATCTCGGCCATCGTCTCCTCGAGGCTGCGGCCGGCAGAAACCTGGGTGTAGAGAGCGCTCTTGGCCATGCTGCTGACCATCGAGCTGTCCAGCCCGTGGCCACTGGCGTCGCCGATGGCAACGAGGAGTCGGTCCGGGCCTAGAGGGTAGAAGTCGAAGTAGTCGCCGCCCACTTCACTCGACGGACAGCAGAGATGGGCAACCGAGAGTCCATACACTGTGGGCGCTGCGTCTGGAAGGATCGACCGCTGGAGCTCCTGGGCCAGCTTTACTTCCTCGCGGATGCGCTCCGCCTCCTGAGCCTGGGTGACCCCGGAGAGGTCTGTGGCATCCTTGGGGGCTCTGTCATTCTCCAACAGGTCGACCCGCTCGCGAAGCGGCCCGCTGACTGCGGCCAGCACTTCACTGCTGGATTGGGCGACACCGGCACTCTCGACCACGAGGAGGAAGGAGTCGAGTAGAGATCTTCGGCGAGCGGTCTCGCGCTCGAGACTCGCCAGTTTGACGTCCTGAAGATCGAGCTGTGTGAGGAGCTTCTGCAGGACTTCGCGCAGACGTTCGCCGCCTGGTCTCGAGAGGGTATTGGCGACGGTCTGCCGCAGTCCGTGGACCAGCCGTACGCGAGTCGCGATGGACTCTGCCTCCTCGAGCCAGGCCACGATCTCCAGGGCACGGGACTCGCCTCGGGAGACGTCGGCGACGGCTTCGGGACTGATCTGCCGAAGAGCTTCTCGAGCTGTCTCCGCAGAGCGTAGAAGGTTGCGTCGGAGCTCCTCGATCTCGCTCTCCTTGCCACTCAGCAGTCCGGCAGCCGACTCTTCGTGCAGCCTTTCGAGACGCCCGTGCTCCACCTCATACCGCCGTCTCTTCATGGAGACTCCGACGTACCAGTGCAGGGAGAGAAGGATGGCCCAGGCGGCCGAGGCGTAGAGACTCCATGGCTGCGAGATGCTCCCGGTGAACAGATTGATGGCGACGAGAAAGAGACTCGTGGCGGCCCATGCAACCAGGTGCAGCAGAAAGAGATTCTCCTGGCGGACATTCTCCAGGGCGAGACTCTCCATGGCCGGTGTGGCTGAAGGAAGCAGTCGGGGTGGCCAGCGGAGGGAGCGCATGGGCCGGCTACTACTGCTCTTCGAGGAGTCGGACCACTTCGAGGTGGTTGCCGGCGCGCGCCAGCTCGAGGGCTGTGACGTCGCCTTCGGCTGTGATGGAAGGGTCGGCGCCACTCTCCAGAAGTAGTCGAACGACCTCCAAGTGGCCCCCCGCTGCGGCCTTCATGAGCGGCGTATCGCCGGGCTTGGCGATCGGGTTCGGTTCGGCGCCGGCCTCGAGAAGCAACCGGGTAATCTCTGGTGAGCCCTCGATTGCTGCCAATCTCAAAGGCGAGTTGCCGAACTTGGCTCGCGCATCGGGATCCGCACCGGCTGACAGGAGTTGTTCGACGATTCCTGCGTGCATTCCAGAGATGGCTTTGTAGAGCGCGGTCTCGCCCCAGGAAGTGTTTCCGTTGACATCGGCCTCTGCCTTGAGCAGCGCGGTAACGACAGGCTGTTCGCCATTCTCTGCCGCCCGCATCAGGAGGCTCTCTCCCCACTTCCAGCGGACCTCGACGTCCGCTCCCTCCTTCACCAGGGCGAGAATCGCTGCGACATCTCCAGTTTCGACTGCGTCCCGAAGTGATTTGTTGAGCTGAGCCAGGCTCGAGACCTCTGGGGTGGGCTCAGGTGGGGGCGGAGTGGAGCTCGAACAGGCCGCTCCCAGGAAGAAGGCGGAGATACCGAGAAAGCGGTGAAAAAGTGTCGGGACGCTGGACCGAAGTAGGTTCATGAGCTTCGAAATGCTAACATCCCGAGGTTCGAGAAGCCTGCCTGCATTGTCTTCCTCGAGTTCCAGGAGAGTCACCGTGAAGAACTTGAACAGTAGAGCGTGTCTAGTCGCCCTCGCAGCTCTCGCCATGGTCGTATGGGTGCTTCCCGCCCAGGCCGATTCCGTGGGTCAGGCAGGACCGATTGTAAGTCAATCCGTCCGCCACAGTACGTCGGCCCCACTTCGAGATCTGGTGCGCGAGCCCAAAGTACCCTTCGAGGGCGAGCCCATAGAGATCAATCCGCTGGGACAGCTACCCAAGGTCTCCCGCCCGGGTTCCTCGATGGGCTCAGACATGATGCCGGCGCCCGAGGCCTCCGAACCGGCACCGGATCCGATCCAATCGTTCAACGGCATGGACAATGTCGATGGATTTCTCCCCCCGGACACGGTAGGCGACGTGGGACCCATTTACTACGTTCAGGCGGTCAACGTCTCCTACGCCG
The DNA here is from genome assembly GCA_030597375.1 of Acidobacteriota bacterium. Lineage (GTDB taxonomy): Bacteria > Acidobacteriota > Thermoanaerobaculia > Multivoradales > JAHEKO01 > JAUVRX01. The sequence goes on along the minus strand of JAUVRX010000027.1, from coordinate 15,450 downwards.
TGTTCGACAAGGCGACCGGCGGCATGGTCCTGGGGCCGTTCGACATCAGTGACCTGTGGAGCGGGGCTGGAGGAAATTGCGAGACTCACAACGATGGCGACCCGATCGTCCTCTACGACAGTGTGAATGGTCGCTGGATGATCAGCCAATTTTCTCTGATATTTCCGAACCCCCCCTTCATCTCTGGGTCCTTTGAACAGTGTATTGCTGTCTCTACTACGGGTGACCCGACCGGGAGCTGGTACCGCTATGAGTTCCACTGGTCCGATACGATTCTGAATGACTATCCCCACTTCGGTATCTGGCCTGACGGGCTCTATATGGCGGTCAACCAGTTCGATGGAGAGACTTTCGCGTGGAGGGGCCAGGGAGTGGCGGCCTTCGAGTGGGAAGAGATGATAAAGGGGAACGCCGCGACGATGGTCAAGTTCGACCTCTTCGCTCACGACGATTTCTTTGGGGCTCAGATCCCGGTGGACTGGGATGGGGCAGCTTCTCCTCCGCCTGCTGGTCGGCCGGGACTTTTCGTCGAATGGGAAGATGCGGATTGGTCCAACCCGCCGTTGTCAGCCGATCAGCTATGGTTCTGGGAGTTCGACGTCGACTGGAATACCCCGGGTAACTCGACGTTTGGTGATGGTCTCGACTTCGACTTCGTTCTCGATACGATCGACGTCGATCCCGACCTGTGCGGCTATGCGCGTGACTGCATCCCTCAGCCAACCTCCACCAACAATCTCGACACGGTCGCACCTCGGCTCATGCACCGTCTGGCCTACCGGAACCTGGGTAGCCACGAGGTGCTGGTTGGCAGCCACACCGTGGATGCCGACGGTACGGACCACGCCGGAGTCCACTGGTTCGAGATCCGGGACCCCTTCGGCACCCCCTTCATGCAGCAGGACAACGTCTGGGCTCCTGACGCCGACCATCGGTGGATGGGGAGCGTCGTCATGGACAAGAACGGCAACATGGCTCTGGGCTACAGCATCTCGTCGGCCACTACCTTCCCGTCAATTCGCTACACGGGGCGAATGGCAGGGGATGCTCTTGGGACCATGAGGGCTGAGCAGACGGCTTTTGCAGGTGGTGGATCACAGACTTCAACGAGCAATCGCTGGGGTGACTACAGCTCGATGAACGTCGATCCCAACGACGACGCCACCTTCTGGTATACCCAGGAGTACTACAAGAGCACCAGTTCAGGCGGCTGGAGCACGGGAATTGTCTCCTTTGCCTTCGATGCGGCAGAAGTGATCTTCGCTGACGGCTTCGAAAGCGGAGATACTTCGGCCTGGTCGAGCTCGGTTCCCTAGCAGACAGCTGCCAGAATGGAACAACTCAGGCCGGGCCTCGTGCCCGGCCGTTTTCGTGGGCAGTGGGGCTTTGAGGCAGTGAGGCAGTGGGGCCTAAGGGCTTAGGGATCTCGAGATCCTGAGCAGTGAGGCAGTGAGAGGCATTTGGGCTGCAAGACCCCAAGCCCGCAAAGCTCAGCCGAAGGTACGCCGGCTGACTCAACCTCAAGCCCTCAAAGATCGGCCGGGAGGCACGACCGGACGCCTCAACCCCAAGTGGACTGCGTCCACTCGTTCACCAGGGTCTCGGCCAGCTCGTTCCGAGCCCCGGCCCGTAGAGCAGGGCGTTGAGGAACATGCGCTGGGAATCGAGCGGCCAGGCGCGGAAGGTCGGATGCTGGAGGAAAAGGATCACCTGGCCCTCCCCGTGACGCTCCCGGGTCGCATAGGCGGTGTGGGCCAGGCGGCCAACCGCCTCGGGCCAGAGCAGGCCACCGAGGTGGATCCTCTTTGGATCGGGGAAGCGGGCCACGACGTCCACGCCGCCGTCTGCCACGAAGGTGTCGGAGGAGCCCATCAGAACCGCGATCTCGTCTGGTAGACCCCAGTTCATCCAGTGTCTGGGTGCCAGGTCGACTCGGACCAGGGCGCCCTGGGGTGAAAAGGAGCGGAGTCGTGCATCGACTTCGGCGACTTCCTCCTCAGACGGTTTGGTTCGCCCTGCTGGCAGAACGGGCGCCAGCCAGTCCTCGAGTCCTTCGGGAGCCAGTTCTTGGGTCGGAGTGCCTGGCGCGAAGGGCCTGGCACCGGCACCCAGAACGGGGGGAACGTCGATCGTAGGAGCTATGCCACTGTCGGTGACGGTCGTTCCTGACCACCCTTCCGCTCTCATGGGTGATGCAGCCTGAACTGCCGATGCCGAAGCACCGAGAACCACCGGCGGGAAATCCGTCAGAGCCTGGCTTCGTAGTCGGGTCTTCGTCAACTCGGTGCCGGAGTCGGCGAGGAACTGGGCGCCGCCGTCGATACCGATGGCAGTTCCCCCACCCTCGATCCAGGTCTTCAGCGCCGCGAGTCCCTGCTCTCCCAGCGCGTGACGGTAGGCATCAGCACCGCCCCAGACGGGAGGAAAGACGAGCACGTTGTAGCGGTCGAAGTCTACGAATCGAAGCCGGCCGAGATCGATGCCGCTAAAGCGGAGGCCGACCCGTTCGTCGAGGACATACCAGAGCGAGCCGTAGTCCGGAGCCGAGACGGGCATGCCTGTGAAGATCCCGACGCGGGGTAACCGGAGTGTCTCGAAGTGCGCTCCGCCCAGATCGGGACCCTTTTCGGATCGGGCGGTAGAGGTGGCGCGAAAGGTCACGCCCCACTTCTCTGCGATGGCCCCGAGTTGGCTCTCGAAGTCGTCGGGGTTGCCCTGACGTCGAATGAGAAGCGCGCCCCGATCGTAGGTGTGCCCTGAGATTGTGAAGGGCTTATTGGCAGCCTGAACCCGGATGTCGGCTTGAAGAAGTGCGGCCAGAGCCCCCATCACAGAGTCTTCGGTGGCGTCGACCAGGTAGCCATAGACCGACGGGGCGGTCTCCAGCCTGCCGGATCGAGCTACCGGCTCGGCGTCCAGGGACCAGGACCCTTCGGGCTTTGTCGCCGTCCAGTAGGACTCGACCCCGTAGAGCAGCGGCAGCGACCAGGCGGTGGTGTCGTAGAGCCGCGAGCCGTCACCGCGCTCGATGGATTCGCGTTCCTTCTGGAGGGCGCCGGGGGACATGGGAACGTGAGGATCCAGCAGCACGCTGGCCAGCGGCGAGGCTGGCTGATCCAGCGGTACCATCCAGGTGCCTGAGGGCAGCTCCTGCGTGCTCTGCAGTCCGGTGCGGGCGTCCCGCAGGCCGGCGATATTGATGGCTGCATCCGACCTGTAGACCTCGATACCCTGCCGTCTGAGGAGCCGAGCCAGAGCGTCTGTTCGTTGCGGGGAACGCCCTGGAGGCAGGAGCCAGGCACGAGCAGGTCCCTTGGGAGAGGTGATTGCAGCTCGACGACCGCCGACGACTTCGTCGAGGAGCTCCTGACGGTTGGCTGCCAGGGTCTCGAGGTTGGCCACCGAGCTGGTGACCTGATGCTCCACTGCCTCGCCGTAGGTACGCACGGTCCCGTCGTGGCGCCGGACAAGGGTGCCTCCGGTTCCCGACATCTCGTAGAGAATTCCCAGGGCGCCCAGATAGGCTGGCCACGAAGATCCGTAGCCGGGGAAGAACTCCTCGTTCCATTCGCCCGAGTAGTAGCTGTAGCCCCGCTCATCCAGGGCCTTTGCCTGATCTGCAGAGAAGTGATTCCACCATTTCTCGGTGTAGCCGGGGAGCAGCGGATTGAAGGGCTCTCGTGGGGGGGAGAAGAGATAGGTCGAGTCGCTTCCCATCTCATGACAGTCGAGGACGATCTGGGGATTCCAGCCGGCCAGGACTGCGGAGCGAGCGCTTTCCGGGTGCACCATGCTGAACCAGTCCCGGTTGAGGTCGAAGAGGTAATGATTGCCCCGGCCCCAGGGCCAGACGGTGGTGTGGGAGATGTCGTCCTGGTCCGGGTTGGGGATCTTGTGGGCGAAGGCGGCGGTCTGGGCGAGGAAACGTTCGCGGCCATCGGGGTTTTCCATGGGGTCGATGAGGACGACGAGGCCCTGGCGCAATGCCCGGGCTCGTTCGTCCGTGCCGGCTACGAGCCAATAGGCCAGCGAAACGGCCGCATCGGTGCTCGACAGCTCGTCACCGTGGATCCCATAGGCCATCCATGCTACGGCCTTGGCACCGGCGACTGCATCCGCATCGTCAGCCGCATTCCGGCCTCGGGGATCCAACCTCTGGGCGTGGGCCGTCCGAAAGGCCTCGAGCTCGGCAATGGTCGCCGCATCGCTTACCGTCAACAACACCAGGGGTCTCGCTTCGTGACTGGAAGCGTAGGTCTGCAGCGTGGCTCGGGACGAGGCCTCGGCCAGCGCCACGAAGTAACGTAGAACCTCCGCATGACGCAGGGGTCGACTCCCGGGTGAAATCCCGGTCACGGCCTCCTGGGTCGGGATGGAGGCATCGAAGGAGGCCCAGGGATAGAGCTCGGCGATCGATTTGCCCTCCACCGTCGCCAGGGAGCCACTGCCGTCGACGGGGATGGCAGTCAGGGTGATGAGCAGGATGAGCGGTAAGCGAACCGCGAGTTTGGACATGGCTTTCCTCGGCTCTTTCTTCCGGCTGCGGTTGGTAGTCGTATTCGCTCCAGGACGGCAGCGACCTGGCGCCGTTCATAGTATCCGAGTTGTCTCGGAAGTCTCGTGCGAGCTTGACACCTCGGGCTGGGCTTCTTATGGTCGTCAGGTCTAAACCCGTCGAACAGGAACTCCGGGAGCTGGGAGGTAGGGAATGATTGAAGAGACCAGGAGTGTCATGAAGCGCCTTCGCGAATCGACTCGAGTCCTCCACGATGCCGCCGAGCATCACGATTTCCAGCGTGCCTTTGCCCAGGGCTCCCTCCCCAGGGATCAATACGTGCGCTATCTGGAGCAGATGTACCTCGTGCACAGGGCTCTCGAGGATGGACTTCGAAGTGCAGCCGAGACTTCCGATGCGATTGGCGTTGTCGTCGACGAAAGGCAGTACCAGGTGCCGTACCTGGTGGAGGATCTGGAGTTCTTCGAAGTCGACCTGGGCTCCATCGAGCCCTTGCCGGCAACCCAGCGCCTGGTTGGGGAGATCGGGCAGATGGCCTCCGAACCGGCTTCTCTGCTGGGGTTGCATTATGTCCTGGAGGGCAGCAACAACGGCTCCCGCTTCATCGTGCATGCGCTGATGCCGGCCTACGGGCTGTCTGCCGGGCCGGGCCTTCGGTACCTCGATCCCTATGGCGACGACCAACGGGAGCGCTGGCTCGCTTTTCGGGGCGCCATGGACGAGGTCGGTTTCTCAGAGGAGGACTCCGATCGACTCGTGGAGTCTGCCCGCCACATGTTCGAGAGCATCGTCAGCATCAGCGACGATCTGCTGGCTGAGGCGGTTTCCTGAGTGGCTCTTCACCTGCGATAGCGCTCTTTCGCTGTACGATGTCCTGACCAGGCTTCCATCGCCTGGGAGGAGATCATGGCACCCGGGAGTTCGAGTGTCCGCCACCGGTTGGAATTATGGAACGGCGGTCTGGACCTACACGATCTCGGCGACTACCGCCGACGAATGGCCGAGATCGATCGCCTCGAGCCACGGCTGAAGCGGCTGGACGACAACACCCTACGACAATTCTCGCAACGTCTCGCCAGCCAGGCTCGGGAAGGTACCTCCCTCGACGAGATCGTCGAAGAGGCCGCCGCTCTCGTCCGGGAGGCTGCCTGGAGGATTCTGGGGCAGCGTCCCTTCGGGGTGCAGGTCCTCGCCGGGCTGGCCATGCACGACGGTCGGCTCGTCGAGATGGCTACAGGTGAGGGCAAGACCCTCGCCGCAGTCCTGCCGGCATATCTCGGCGGCTTGTTCGGCCGCGGAGTCCATGTCCTCACTTTCAACGACTATCTGGCCCATCGCGATGCCGAGTGGATGGGCCCGATCTATCGATTCCTGGGACTGAGCGCGGGCTGGGTGGGGGAGGGCATGAGCCGCAGGGAGCGACAGGAGGCCTACGGCTGTGACGTCACCTATGTCACCGCCAAGGAAGCGGGCTTCGATCTGCTTCGATCGCATCTCGCCTCCGAGCCCGAAGACATCGTACACAGGCCCTTTCATCTGGCCATCGTCGACGAAGCGGATTCGATCCTCATCGACGAGGCGAGAGTGCCGCTGGTGATTGCGGGGGTGCTCGGCTCTCCGGAGGAAACCCCGTATGGCCTAGCTGAGCTCGTGGAACGACTCGACCCTGAAGAGCACTTTGCCATCGACGAGTACTCGCGGAACATCGAGCTGACTGCCATTGGAATCGACCGCGTGGAAGGGGTGCTGGACTGTGGCAACCTGCTGGCAGCCGAGAACCTGGCTCTCCTCACGGGCATCAACTGTGCCCTGCATGCCAAGGTGCTGCTGCGCCGGGATGTGGACTACATCGTTCGAGATGGCCGAATTCAACTGGTCGACGAGCTCACCGGCCGGGTGGTGGAAGATCGACACTGGCCCGATGGGTTGCAGGCGGCGCTGGAAGCCAAGGAAGGTCTGAAGCTCCGCCCAGAAGGCAGGGTCTTGAGCTCGATTACCCTGCAGCACTTCATCCGTCTCTATCCGAAGCTCGCCGGGATGACAGCCACGGCCAGCCCGGCGGCCGAAGAGGTGAGAAGGACCTACGGCATCGATGTGGTTGTCATTCCCCAGAATCGACCCTCGATTCGTGTCGATCATCCCGACGTGATCTTCACTCACCGTCTGGCCAAGCATAGGGCGCTGGTCGAGGAGATCGGGCGCATCCATGCTACCGGCAGACCGATCCTCGTGGGCACGGCGAGCGTCAAAGAGTCCGAGGAGCTCGCAGCTCTGCTACGGCAATCCGGCATCGAGACGCAGATCCTCAATGCCAGGAACGACGAGATGGAGGCCGCCATCATCGCCGAGGCCGGAGCCCTGGGTGCCGTGACGATCTCTACCAACATGGCTGGCCGGGGCACCGACATCCGTCTCGGCGGGGCCGACGAAAGGACTCGTGAGGACGTAGTTGTTCTCGGCGGGCTCTACGTCATCGGCACGAACCGGCACGAGAGTCTGCGCATCGATCAGCAGCTCAGAGGACGTGCCGGGCGTCAAGGCGATCCAGGCTCGTCGCGTTTCTTCATCAGTCTCGAGGACGACCTGATCGTGCGTTACGGCGTCCGTAATCTCATTCCTCCAAAGCTACTGCCGCAAGAGCAGGACGAGCCCCTGGACAATCCGGTGATCCGGCGCGAGATCGCGCGGGCTCAGCGCATCGTGGAGGGGCAGAACATAGAGACCCGCAAGACGCTATGTGGATACTCGTCGGTTCTCGAGGAACAGCGCAAGATCGTTCAGCAGCGACGCGAGGATCTTCTCTCGAGTCGAGGCCCTGGACGCCTCGCCGAGCTCTCGCCAGGCCGCTTCGAAGAGCTCTCCTCGACGGTTGGGCAGGAGGTGCTGGCCGAGGCTGAAAGGTGGATCATGCTCTTCCAGTTCGACCGATTCTGGAGCGAGCACCTCGCCACCATGGCCGAGATTCGCGAGGGGATCCATTTGCGGCGAGTCAGCGGCCAGGACCCTTTTGCGGAATACGTGCTTCTCGCAGCCGACGCCTTCAGCGACATGGAGAGCCAGGTGGAGGAGGAAGCCGTCCGAACCTTCGAGGCTGTGACGATCACAGAAGAAGGCCTGGACCTCGATAAAGAGGGTCTCAAGGGGCCGTCATCGACCTGGACCTACCTGATCAATGACGATCCCTTCCGTGATCAGCTATCGATGGCCCTCGGCGGCAATGTCGCTTTTGCAGCGGGAGCAGCACTCCCATTCACGACCGGCCCCTTGCTAATCCTCTGGGGCCTCTACAAGCGGTACTTCCGGGACCGTTCAAGGAAAGACTGAACCAGCGGGCTGATCAAGCCCGCCTTCGAGTTCTCCTTCAACCGTTGAAGCTCCATTCTTGTGCGACCGAAGTCGGGCGCCCAGCTTTCGCTGTGCTAGAAAGCCTCGAGGGATCGATCGAGATCCTGGATGAGCGCTTCGGCGCCCTCCAGGCCGACTGCCAGTCGCACCGTGCCTGGGGGTATGCGTTGGGCGGCCAGCGCCTCGGCGTTGGTGCCGTGATTGGGGGATAGAGCCAGGCTCTCGACTCCCCCCCAGCTCACACCTACCCGAAAGAGCTGTAGCCGGTTGATGAACGCCGCCACCTCCGGGTAGCTCTCGGTGTCGAGCTCGAAGCTGAAGAGGCCGGCGAAGCCTCGAAGCTGGCTCTTCACCAGGGCGGGCTCCTCGGTCAGGGCTGGGTGGAAAACCCTCCGCACCTTGGGGTGCTCGGCGAGAAAGCGGGCGACCGACAATCCGTCGGCGTGGTGCTGCAGCATCCGGGTCGGCAGCGTTCGAAGACCGCGGTTGACCAACCAGGCATCCACCGGACCGAGAGCGCCTCCGAGCAACAGGTAGGCGTCGAAGAAGATGCGTTCCAGGAGCTCATCGGAGCCGATGATGGCTCCAGCCACGACATCGCTGTGCCCCCCCATGTACTTGGTGGCTGCGTGCACTACCAGGTCGACGCCCTTCTCCAGGGGCTTCTGGAACAACGGCGTCGACCAACTGTTGTCGATGACACTCAACGCACCCCGCTGCCTGGCCAGCTCGGCCACTTTCCCGACGTCGACGAGTCGGAACATCATGGTTCCTGGGCTCTCCAGCCACACCACGGATGTGTTCGGGCGGAAGGCGGCGGCGATGGTCTCTGAATCGCAGTCCAGGACGACGTCGTGCTCCACACCGAAGGTGGTGAGTCGCTCGGCGAGCTCCAGGGTAGGCCCGTAGGTGTTGTTGACGAACAGAACGTGGGAACCGGCTTTCGTCAGGCTGAAGAGGATGGCGCTGATGGCTGCCATCCCCGAAGCCAGGAACTTGCAGGCTTCTCCGCGCTCGAGGCGTGCCAGCTTGGTCTCGATGGCCTCGACCGTGGGGTTCTGGCCCAGTGTGTAGACGTGAGACCGATTCTCGGCCGCGAGACCGGCCACCAGATCCTCCTGCGACCCATGGACGAAGAGGGACGTCTGGACGATGGGTGGCGACAGGGAGCCGCCCTGGGCCTCCAGGTCCTCGTCATGACCCAGGCAGACGAGCCGGTCGTCGATGTCGATATCTGCCACATCGATATCGGGCATGTCGATCTTCGGGGTCTCGGTCACGATTCCCTTGCAGATTCCCTGTTCGGCTAGCGATAGTTGGTGAACTGCATGTCGATGGGGAAGTCCTGCTCCTTGACGAGGGCCATGACCTCTTGCAGGGTGTCGCGGTCCTTGCCCGAGACGCGCACCATGTCCTCGTTGATGGAAGCCTGTACCTTGAGCTTGGCCTTCTTGATGATCTTGACGATCTCTCGAGCTTCCTCGATGGGGATTCCTTGTTGCAGGGTCACCGTCTGGCGCACCGCTCCGTGGGCCGCCGGCTCCACAGTGCCGTATGTCAGCGCCTTGAGCGAAACACCTCGGCGGACCAGTTTCTGCTGCAGGATGCCGTTGACCGCGTTGAGCCGGAACTCGTCCGCCGAGGCCAGGACCAGCTTGCCCTCTTTGTCGTTGAGCTCGATGCTCGAGTTACTGCCTTTGAGATCGAACCGCTGAACGAGCTCTTTGGTCGCCTGGTTGACGGCGTTCTTGACCTCGGCCATGTCGACCTGGGAGACGATGTCGAAAGAATTCTGTTTAGCCATGGGCCTAGGCTATCAATAAGATCGAGGGTCGTCCTGCCAGTGTCGGAGCACGAAAGCGATCCGGTCGGCTTTCGGGGCGGCGTCGAAACGCAGAAAGAGCTCCGCCGAGGTATCGAAACGGCGGGTGATCTGGTGAGGCTTGTAGTCCGGACCTCGAAACGAGACAACGCTGGAGCTGATTCCGTCGGCGCTCAACTCGGCGTCACGACTTCTGGGGGGGCGGCGGAATTGCAGGGAGATCGGCCCCTCTGGCCCCCCCTTTAAGTCCAGCTGAGCGACGTAGAGCCGCCGATCCTCTGCCGTGCGAACCCACTCACCAGACTTCGGCTCCCAGAGGGGACGTAGGGGGTGAATCAACACGACGACCTCGGGGCCCCAGGTCTTGAAGGGGTGTGGCCGGATGACGTGGATGTCGCTCTCCGAGAGCCTACCGACTCGGCCGCGGTAGAAGGACCCTACTTCTGGATCCTCCAGCCGGCCCGCAAGAAAGACCTCGGAGTCGACTCTGTCGAGATCTTGGCGGCGCAGGACGCGCAGGGAGTCGATCTGTTGGAGAGCGAGCCGGGCCTTCCGATACTCTTGCATGCGCGGAATCTTGAAGTCGTACTCCGAGATCACCTGGCGACCGGGGGGTTGTTTCAGGCTGTCCCTCAGCAGCTCTAAAGCAGTATTCCCCGTTGAAGGGACGGTGTTCTTGTAGGTGTAGCTGTTGGCGGGCCAGCTGACGACCAGAACGAGGGCGAGCGCCGCGGTCGCTCCGATGAGATGTCTCTTGTGTGCCGGCAGGTGTTGGCTCGAAATCGACCAGAGCGCGAGAAGGGTCCAGGCAGCAGCCAGAGCCAGGAAGGGGCTCAAGGGCAGCCAGTTGTGAGCGCTCGGATTGGGAGTGCTGACCGCATACAACACCGAATAGGAGATGACGAAGGATAGGGCCATCAGCCAGGAGAGGGCGACCCTGGACCGCTTCAGATAGCGGATGGAGAGAAGGGTCAGGGCGCCCAGGCCAACGAGGGCGGCGACACCGATGACCAGGCCGTGAAAGGAAGGCGACAGCAAGGTCTCGAGGGTGCGCGGCACCAGGTCGAGCGGTGAGTCGACGCCTCTTGCGGCACCCTTGCGAGCGTAGACCCGAACCGTCCTGCTCATGGATCTGCGATAGATATCGAAGTCGATCAGGACATAGGGATTGAAGAATAGGAAGACCGCGATGCTGATGGCTCCTGCCCCCACCAGCAAGAGGAACGTCTTCTTGCTCCGATGGCTACTCAACAGTGTGCCGACAGTGATGGGGATGGCGGCTGGGCCGGCGTTGAACTTGCTCGCCAAAGCCAGGCCGATCGCCACACCGGCGGCGGCGTAGGTTGACAGGGTGGGCCTCTCTATGGCTCGCAAACTCAGGTAGAAGGCCAGGACCAGGGCCAGTAGCAGCACCATGTCCGCCTTGTAGAGCACCGACTGTCGGAGGTGCCAGGGAACAACCGCGAGTAGGAACGCCGCCAGCAGGCCCATTCGGTTGCCGCCCAGTCTCGTTCCGATGAGGAAGACGAGAAAAAGGCTCAAGGTACCGAAGACCGCCTGAAGCAGTCGGCAGAGCAGGTAGGCGGTCGGAGTAAAGCCACTTCCCCGCTTGAGAACTGCGAAAGACTCATTGCCCGTGAGCTCATGGAGCAGATCACTGCCTTTGAGGACCAGGGCGTGGGGCAGATAGGACAGTCCAGGATGGAGTCCGTGTGCTGGCTTCCACTGGCCGTCCCTGAGCAGCAGCTCGATGTTCTGCAGGCCGTAACGCTCGTCCCAGAAGCGGGTCGAGGTCAGATCAGGCGTGGCATACCAGGCTCGAAGGCCGAAGGCCCAGAGCAGGAGAAGTCCCAGCAGGATCCGGGTGGTTTTCTTGCTCAGACGGTCGAGCGTACCGAGCTCGAGGAGGGTCTGGGAGGTCATATGGGGGCTTGAGGGCTTGGGGGCTTGAGGGCTTGAGGGCCTGGGGTCAGGGTTCCTGGATGGGGGCGTCGCCGGACAGTTGGCGGACCAGGTTCATGGCGGAGGCCACGTCCTCGTCGACTTCGATATGCCGGAACTCGGCATTGCGTCCCACGAGGTGGAGATTCTCGAAGGCCCCGAACACCTGTTTTGCCTCCTCCACCACGAGCTCGTAGTGCCGATCATAGACGGGATAGCCGAAAGACTCATGAATCTGAAGGCTATCGAGAACCTCGTCACGATGGGCCAGGTCGTAGCGTTCGAAGGCCTCGAGGACATCTCGCAGGGGGTCGTCGGTGGGCGAGGTCACTTCAGCGACCACAACCGTGCGGTCTTCAGGCACTCCACCCCGCGCGAAGTTCTTGAACTCCGCCATGCGGTTGATCACCACGTCCCCATCCCCGAAGTAGATCCAGTGGTAGGGCATCACCGAGGGCTTGTTGAAGTGCAGGTACACCAGCGTCACAGGCTGAAAACGGAGCGAGAACTCGTGTCCCAACATGCGGCCCAGGATGGTGGCCGGAAGGGTCGAGACCAGGCGGTCGCAGGCGAACGAGTGGCTCGAACCATCCTGCTCGTAGTGAACGGCCCGCACCTGGCCATCCGAGGTCTCCAGGCCGGTGACACGGGCCTCCAGCTTCACTCGATCCGCGACCTTGCCGTACAAAGCCTGGCAGATGGCTCCGTAACCGCCCTGACGTGGGTAATAGAAGTGACGAAAGAAGATCTTGGAGTTGCGCCGAAAGACATCCCGCAATCCGGAGGTCCGCAGCTTCTGCCTTCCCCACTCGACCGAGATCTCGGCCGGTGAGACGCCGAACATCTTGCGTGTGTAGGGCTCGAAGAAGAGATCGTAGAGTCCACGGCCGAATTTGTTCAGGGCCAGACTCTCGAAGGAGTCCTCGGGCAGCCTGCGCTTGAACAGATAGCCCCTGACCAATTGGCTACTGATCCGTGGTGGCAGTCGAAGAATCAGATCCACGGGGTTTACGGGATCATGGACCTTCTTGCCGGCGATGAAGATCGAGCTGCGTCGCCAGTGCTTGTGCATGGGCACCAGCCGCAGAAGAAAGTCGAGTGCCTCGCGGTCCTGGGTGAAGAGCCGATGCGGAGCGATGTCGCAGTGAAAGCCGTGCCACTCGAAGCTCCGCGCCAGGCCGCCGACACGGTCGGTGGCTTCGAACAGGGTGACGTCGTAGCCGCGTTCCTGCAGCAGTACGGCACTGCTCAGTCCAGAGGCTCCTGCACCCAGGATGGCTACTCGCTCCATTCTCCGATCGTCCCTTTCGAGGTGGGCAAGTATATGACCTGACCCGGGGTCTCATGGAGCAGCGGCGGGATCGACCGAGAGCGTCTCTTGGTACACGAGCAGGTTTCAGAGTAATCTCTGCGTTCTAGATCCTGGCAGGAGGGTCGAATTCTCGGGGACCTTCGGCGGCAACGGTCGGAATTGGCGAACGGGCCGCCGAGAGGGAGAAGGAATCGCGCCATGGCGAGAGACAGATATTCGGTGATTGTCGGCACGGGCCGGTATGTCCCGTCGAGGAGAGTTCTCAATAGCGACTTCATCGGTAACGAGTTCTACAAGGGGTACGATGAGCCCATCGACCCAGCCAGCAACAGCACTGTTCTGGAGAAGTTCGAGGGCATCACCGACATCGCCGAGAGGCGATACGTGACCGATGATCTGGTGGCCTCGGACATCGCCGGGATGTCGGCTGAAGAAGCGCTGAGCTCATCGGGAATCGACAGAGAGTCGCTGGACTACGTCATCGTGGCCCACAACTTCGGGGACGTACCGGCTGACAACCTGAGGACCGACCTGGTTCCGACCCTGGCAGCCAGGGTCAAACAGAGGCTTGGGATCCGAAACCCGAGATGCGTTGCCTACGACCTGCCGTTCGGGTGCCCGGGATGGTTGCAGGGGGTCATCCAGGCCGACTACTTCCTGCGCTCGGGCGATGCGAATCGGGCCATGGTGATCGGCGCCGAGACCCTGTCCCGGGTCTCGGACCCCCACGATCGGGATGGGATGCTCTACTCCGATGGGGCCGGCTGCACGATCCTGGAGGCCCGATCGAGCTCCGAGCCTGTAGGGATCCTCTCTCATGCGGCCAGATCCGACACCCTGGAGCACGCCTCCCTGATGTGGATGGGGGCCTCCTACAACCCCGACTACGAGGACGACGCTCTGTTCCTCAAGATGCAAGGTCACAAGCTGTACGAGTACGCGGTGACCACCATGCCGGGGTTCTTGCACGAAACCCTGCAGCAAGCCGGACTGTCACTGGGCGATGTGAACAAGGTGCTGATGCATCAGGCCAATGCCAGGTTGAACGAGAAGATTCTCAGACGGCTCTTCCGGCTCGAGAACCTGAGCGAGATCCCCGATGGAATCATGCCCATGACGATCTCCAATCTGGGCAACAGCTCTGTGGCCACCATCCCGACCCTTCTCGACCTCATCGTCAAGGAGGAGCTCGACGGCCAGCGTCTGAGCAGCGGAGATATCGTGCTCTTCGCCTCGGTCGGGGCGGGAATGAACATCAATGTGGCGGTCTACAAGTGGGCTTGAAGGGGGGCACGAGAATCCAGCGTCGGCGAGACGCCCACTCGAGCACCCGAGTCATCGACGTCGGAGCCCCAGAAGGAAGCCGCCGACGAAAACGAGGACTACCAGAATCCCGAGGATGAGTCGCGCGGTCGTGCCGAGCCCGATGAGGGTGCTGAACCCTTCGGGAAGCTGAGCCACCACGTCCTTCGCCAGGCTGGCGAGAAGCTCCCAGATGTCGGCAGCCGTCGAGGCCATGACACTCCAGACCCTGTCGAAAGTCTCCTGACTCACCAGGCGAAGAACCAACATCCATACGGCAATCACCCAGACCGCTTCTGTGAGGAAGCGACCGAGGCGTGGCTCGCGCGAGGCGTAGACCCCGGAAGATGTGGACTTGCCCGGCGTCAGGAAGCCGTCGACGTAGAACCGGCTGACTTTGCGAATCGGACCCCGAATGGAGTCGATGGCCTGACGAGTCAACGCCGAGTGAACCAGGCGAATCGCCGTGGTGATCAGAACCCTGACGATCTGGGGGATCCACAGCACCAGGCCGACCACGGCCCAGACCGAGTCGGCAAGCAGAACGATGACTTGCTCGATGCGGTTCGGTCTGGGTGCCGCGCTGGTGGGCGACTCCTCGAGATCCGGGTCCTGCAAGAGCTCGCTCACGCGACCATTCTAGAATGCAACCGAGCCTCGGCACTGTTGACGAGGCCACTGTCGATCGAGGTTGAAGCTGAGACAGGGAAGGCTCTGCTGACCCTGTCACCTCCGCATGGCCTATGATTCTTTTGGGTAACCAAGGAGACCGGGAGGTATTTCCGCCGATGAGAAGAAGAACTGGGAACGGGTTCGCTCTGGCGATTTTGTCAGTGTGCCTTTTCGCGGCAGTGCCGGCTCGGGCCGCCGCGCTGGACGCGACGGAGGCCAAGATCGTGGAGATGGTGGATGCCCGCAGCGAGGAGGCCATTGCCGCCCTCGAGAAGCTCGTCAACCTCAACAGCGGCACCATGAATCCCGAGGGCAGACGTCGCGTCGGAGCCTACTTCGAGAGCGAGCTGGGAGCCCTGGGCTTCGCGACCCGGTGGATCGACCAGCCGCCCGAGCTGCAGCGAGGCGGTCATCTGTTCGCCGAGCTGGGTGGGAATCAGGGCAAGCGAATCCTCATGATCGGGCATCTGGACACCGTGTTCGAGCCCGACAGTCCCTTTCAGCATTTCCGCCGGGAGGGTGAGCTCGGCTACGGGCCGG
>JAUVRX010000140.1 GCA_030597375.1 Acidobacteriota bacterium | reverse complement strand
GCTCGTACTTCCTCCAGTTCCGGATTCTGTACTTCGTCTTGTACTTGCGATTGACTCGGCTCGACTTCCGTGCGGCCATGGCGTCGCCCCCTCAGCCTTCATGATGGATCGGGATCCCGAGCCGATGCTAGCGAGGGGCCGACGCCGATTCATGCACCAACGCCCCTCAGCGCCGCTCTAGTCCCAATTTGCTTCACCTACCCGTTCGGGTGGTGCAATGACGAGATTCCAGGCGTAGCGTCTGCTTACCTTGAAAAGGTAAGCCAGCCGAAAGGCTGAGTACACAAAGCTACGGGTCCTCGCTTCCTCCGCGTCGGCTTTCCGACACGAAGGACCCCAAGGCCGCCGGGCTGCCGAAGGCTGATGCAGAGATGAGTGTCGACTCCAGGATTTCCGAGTGGCTCCCTGCCTTGCTCGCTCAGGACCATGAACAGGCCTGGGACGAGTTTCTGAAACAGTATGCCGCTTTGGTCCTCCAGATCGTCCATCTCTTCGAGCGCGATCAGGACCGGATCGACGACTGCTTCGTCTTCGTTTGCGAGCACCTCAAGCGGAACAGTATGAAGAAGCTGCGGCGATTCGATCCTGGTGGCACCGCCTCGTTCCCCACCTGGCTCCGCGCTGTCGCACGCAATCTGTGCATGGACTGGCGACGCAAGAGATTCGGGCGCCCGCGGCTCTACCGATCGATTGCCCGACTGCCGGCTCTGGAGCGCGAGATCTTTCGCTGCGTCCATCAGCAGGGTCTCAGTGAGAACGAGGCCTTCCACACCATGAAAGGCCTCAATCCGGCCCTCACGAGAGTGCAGCTGGCCGAAGGGCTGACCCACATCGAGCAAGCCCTCAGCTCCCATCAGGAGTGGCTTCTCACGACCCGGCATCCGAGAATGGAGACCCTTTCGAGCCCATCGGGGACCTCCTCGCAGACAGGGCCAGAGCGGGAAGTCTCCGCATCCGGGCCCGATCCTGAAGAACAGGCTTCCCAGCACGAACACCTAGCTGCCCTGCGCCAGGCTCTCGGCCGACTGCCGACTGGGCAGCGTCTGTTGGTCCGGCTCCGGTTCGAGCAGGAGCTCTCGCTCGAGCAAATCGCCCGTTTGACCCAGATGGACAGCCCACTCAAGGTGCAACGGGCTCTGCAGAAGGCAATCGAGACATTACGCGAAGAATTGCGATCGAAATCATCCGGTTCCGTGTCCGTGAAAGATAGCTAGATGGAAATGCACGACCATACCGATCTGACGCGACGGATTTCGATGGTGGCCGGCCCCGGCACCAAGCCGGGCAGACACTGCCCTGGCGCCACTACGCTGGCCGCATATGTGGATTCCACCCTCGGCCCGTCGCAGCGTACAGACTTCGAGGAGCACTTGGCGGACTGCAGCTTCTGTCTGGGCCAGGTGGGCTCACTGGTGCGAGACGCCGAGCAGGAGCTGCCCGCGGT
Source organism: Acidobacteriota bacterium (assembly GCA_030597375.1). Classification (GTDB taxonomy): domain Bacteria; phylum Acidobacteriota; class Thermoanaerobaculia; order Multivoradales; family JAHEKO01; genus JAUVRX01. The sequence continues at coordinate 5,957 of JAUVRX010000140.1, read as the reverse complement.
GCCGAGCCATCTCCTCGATGCTGTTCAGTCTCGGCCAGCTTCGTGGTCCGCGTGGATTCCCAAGCCCGCACTGACGATGCTGGCCGTGGCGGCGACCGTGATCCTCGCGGTCACGGTGGGTCTGCGGTTCGACTGGATTCCAGAAACCCAGCCCACGGCCGGATCCACCACACCTCCTGCAGAAGAACGGACTGTCCGCAACGGAGCTACCTCGGCATCGGGACCTCAGATTCTCGAACCGTTGGAGGAAGCAACGGTTTCGGGCGCTGAGATTTCGCTGCGTTGGCGCGAGACTTCCGAGACCCTTCAGTACAGCGTGCTCCTCGTCAGTCTCCAAGGTGACGTAGTCTGGGAGGATCGGGTGGTTGGAAGTCGAGCCCTGATACCCGCAACCGATCTGATTCCCGGGCAACGCTATTTCGTATGGGTGGAAGCCCATCTTCGCGGTGGGGGCTCGCTCAAGTCGGCCGCCGTCGGGTTTCGGGTGGCTGCCGACTGACGGAGCCACTCGAGCATAGAGGGGATCGATGCGTTCGCTTTTCCCCATCCTGTTCGTTTCTTGGGTGCTCGGATGCCTCCTCGTACCGTCTACGGGATCGACCCAGTCGACCACGCCCGGTGACGAGACCCTGGCCCGAGCCCGCCAGCTCTACACCGAGGGTGGCCCCGTCGCCGCCTTGCCCGTCTACAACGAGGCTCTGACTCTCTATCGAGCCAACGGCGAACGGCTGGGCGAAGCGATCACCCTCGGTCTCATCGGCAACTGTCAAAAGCGCCTCGGTAACTACGAGCAGGCTCTCGAGCTCTTGGACCAGGCGCTCATCATGAAGCGCGAGTTGGGAAACCTGCTCGAAGAAGGCAAGACCCTCAGCCACCTGGGGCTCGTCTACTGGGAGCTGGCCGACTACGACTCGGCCATCCGGTATCTCGAACAGGCCCTCGCCATCGGCCGGGAGGTCGACGATGCCAAACTGCAGGGTGCCTCCCTCAACAACTTGAGCCTCGTCTACGACGAGCTCGGCGACTATCAGCGCAGCCTCGAGCAGTACCGCCAGGCTCTCAAGCTCTTTCGCAGCACCGACTCGCCCGAAGCCGAGAGCTACGTCCTCGGCAACATGGGTGGCGTGCACCTACTCCTCGGCCAATTCCGCGAGGCCATGAACTACTACGAGCAAGCCCTCGAGATCAGCGAGCGCCTCGAGGCCAAGCCCTCCATGAGCCAGGACCTGGGCAACCTGGCCAGCTGTCATCTCGGTCTCGGTGAGATCCCCGAGGCTCTGGCGAAGCTTGACAGAGCCCTGGCCTTGGCTCGTGAGACCGGGCTGGCCAGAGAAGAAGCCAACTGGTTGAAAGGCAAAGGCGATGTTCTCCTGGACGTGGGCCGGCACAGCGAAGGACTGGATCTCTACCAACAGGCTCTCGTCATCTACGAGTCCGCCGGCAACAAGCGCGAGCTGGCCGAATCGCTCAACGAACTCGCTGCTCTGTATCTGCAGCTCGGCGACCTGAGCGCCGCGGAGGAGTACCTCGAGCGCTCGCTGGAGCTGGCCCGGGAAATCGATTTCCGCCGTGGAGTGGTCGTCGACCTCGTGGCCCTGGGCGAGCTCGAATGGCGCCGCCAGCGATACGACGAGGCGGCGAAGTACCTGCAAGAAGCTCTGCAAAGTGTAACCGAGACTGAACAGGATCTGGCAGCCATGTGCCGGACCCAGTTGGCCTTCAACCTGAGAGATCAGGGAAAGACTGCCCAGGCCCTGGCCGAGGCTCTGCAGGGTCTCGAGCTGGCTGAAGCTCTGGACTCGAAGCTGCAGCAAGCCGAAGCCCTCTTCGCGGTCGGTGACATCGAGCTCAGGCAGGAGAAGGCCACGGCAGCGCTGGTGCGGTTCGAGCAGGGCAAGCGCCTTGTCCAGGAACTGGGCGAACCGGATATTGCCTGGCGGCTGGCACATGGGCAGGGCCGCGCTCTGGAGGCTCTCGGGCGTCCGAGCGAAGCGGTGATCGCCTACAAAGAAGCCGTCAAGCTCATCGAAACAGTCCGCGGGAGACTCCTGCAAGAACGACTCCGAGCCGGGTATATCGAGGACAAGCAGGAGGTGTACGTGGATCTCGCCCGCCTGCTCGTCACGCTCGAGCGACAGGAGGAGGCCTTTTCCTACGCGGAGAAGCTCCGGGCCCGGAGCTATCTCAGTCTGCTCTCCTCAGAGCCCATCCCCAGGCTCACCGAGGATCAGCGTCGCCGGGAGATCGAGCTGCGGCAGCGAGTTCGGCGGCTCCAACAGAGCCTCGACGAAGAGCTCGATCCCGCCTACGAGCCCCGCCGGCAGGCCATGGAGATTTTTGCTGTCGAGCTGAGTCAGGCCGAAGAGGAATACGAGACCTTTCTTTCGGGACTTCGAATCCTCGACCCCGAACTGGCCGCCACTTGGACCCTGTCGGTCCCCGACGCAGCGGAGATCCGAGAGACTCTGCCGCCCAACTCGATCTTGCTGGAGTTCGTTGTGGGCAATGACGAAGTCCTGGTCTTCGGTCTGAGCCACGATCAATTGCGCACCCATGTAGCTTCCGTGGCTCGGAAAGACCTGCGGGCCAAAGTGGAGCTGCTGCGCGAGCTGATCCGCCGCCGTGAGAGCACCGACTGGCTCTATCCCGCCACCAGCCTGGCCAGTATTCTCATGGATCCGTTGGAGACCGCCGGCTGGTTCGAGGGCGCCACTCGTCTGTATCTGGTGCCTCACGACATTCTGCATTACCTACCGTTCGCCGTGTTACCCTACGGCCAGCCACAGAGCTCCCTGATCCTCGATTTCCAGCTGAGCTACCTACCTTCTGCTGGATCGCTTGTCCTCTCCAGGCCGGGCAGTCCGCGGACCGACGGTCTTCTGGCGCTGGCACCCCAGAACGCCCGACTCCGCCACACCGAAGCCGAGGTGCATACCGTGGCCAAGGCCCTGGAAGGAGAGCACAAGGTACTGACCGGCACAGAGGCCACTGAAAAGGCGTTCAAGACTCTGGCAGGCCAATATCGGGTGCTCCATCTCGCCACCCACGCCTACTGGAATCGACTCAACCCGCTGCTGTCGGGCCTCGAGCTCGAACCGGGTTCTGGCGAAGATGGTCGTCTCGAGGTCCACGAGATCCTCGATCTCCGACTGGCCGCCGACTTCGTCACTCTGAGCGCCTGCGAGACGGCGTTGGGAAGCGGCTTTCGGGGGACAACTCCGGTCGGCGATGACTTCGTCGGCCTGACGAGGGCTTTCCTACACGCAGGAAGTGACGGCGTGGTCGCCAGCCTCTGGGAGGTCGACGACGAATCGACCCTGGATCTGATGCGACGCTTCTATTCAGAGCTCAGCCACCACACACCGACAGCTGCCCTGGCCGAAGCCCAGAGAGCCATGCTCAACGACGGCGGACCCCAGGACCCCTATCTCTGGGCTGCCTTCGTCGTTGTCGGGGCCTTGGAGGGAAACCGAGAGTGAATCTTTACCGAGCCATGTCCGTGAGAGGTATTCAGGAGCACAAATTCCAAAGGAAGGATGAAGTCATGCCGACCACACCGATTCCTCGACGATTCTGGAGCAGCTTTGCCGCAGTACTGGCCCTCGCCTTCTTACTGAGTCTTCCGGCACTCGCACAGGACCCGGTGGTCAACTCGGCCGAGCCCTCCTCTGCCGAGCAGGAGACTACGGACCTCGTCGTCAAGGTTCACGGTGACAACTTCGGCTCCGACTCCGAAGTCGATTTCTTCGTCACCGGGACCGATGAGCCCGGAGGCATCCACGTCAAGAAAGTAAAGAGGCAGGGACCCAAGACCCTCAAGGTCACCATCGACGTCGCGGCCGGAGCAACGGTCGACGACTTCGACATCCAGGTGCGCAGCCGCGGTCGCTCGGGCAAGGGAATCGAGCTCTTCCGCGTCCTCGAGAAGGAGCACCCCAGTCAGGACTCGATACCCCCCATCCCTGTCATCGACCTCAAGCTGGTCGACGGGACCGAGCAGACCCCAGAAGGCGACTACCGGGCCCAGCTCACCTGGCACGCGCCGGCCGATCCGCCGCTGATGGACGCGGTGTTCGGGTATTTGATCAAGGCAAGACCGGGAGACTCGTTCACGATCGAGAACTGGGAGGAGTCCATGTCGAGCCTGTACCGGGCTCCGGGCTTTCCGCCCTTGCCCGGTTCCCCGGGCACGACGGATTCTGCCGCCCCCCGCTTCCTTGCTCCGGAGACCGTGTACACGGTTGCGCTGCGCTCAGTCGACGCCAGTGACAACTGGTCCGGTCTCTCCAACACCGTGACGTTCAAGACCGGCCCGGCATTGCCCTTCCCGGACTGGGACGCGGAGAAGGTCGACAGCTGTCCGCCCGGAAGCGATCATGGGGCTATAGGCCACGTTGATCTCGCGTACGGATCCGACGGCAACCCGGTCGTTTTCTACACGAAGGAATGCGACCCATCGGGCCCGGGCGCCTACGTCGCGCGCTGGACTGAGTCGGAGTCGGAGTCGGAGTGGAACTGGAACCGGGTTGCGGTCGATTTCCCCCTTGGGGACGGCCCGCCACCATTCGAGGTCAGCCCAATCGCAGACCAGCCGGCAATCCTGGCAAGCCCGCTGGCGATCCAGACCGAGATCAGCCTCTATCGCTGGACCGGAACCGCTTGGATCAGCGAGGTGATCGACAGCGGCAAGTTCCCTTATGGTGACCGGGACCTAGCGGCCTACTCAGTGGGCAACACCAAGCTCCTCGCCGCGGCGTACCGTGCCGCTCCCAAGGGGAGGAGCTCCTCGATTCGTCTCACGGTCTGGGATGGTGAGGCGTGGGAGTCGCACGACATCTCCTCCTCCTACAATCGCGGGAACGCGGTCGCGGCCTTCGACGATCTCGGCCGGCCAGCGGTAGCCTACGAGGACGACACCGACCGCGACGGCGACACCGACACGCTGCAGTTCGCTCTCTGGAACGGTGCTTCCTGGGAGTCCGAGACGATCGATGACCTGCAGGATCCCGAGCACCCGATCTGTGGCTGGGGGGCCTCGCTGGAGTGGAATGCCGCGCGCGGCGAATTCTGGGCGTCGCATAACTGCGTAAGGGTAAGGCCGGACCATTCCCAGCGGGTGCGAATCTGTGGCCGGACCTCGCCGGCCGGAACTTGGGAGTGTAGCGACGTGCCGGAGGACTTCGCGCACTCTTCGCCCGCCCTCGTCTTCAGCCCGGAAGGCATCGCCTATGTGGCGGTGGCCACCCAGGAGCACGTCACTTCGGGCTATGGCGAAATGATGCTGCGCCTCTGGAACAGTGACACCATGAACCCGGACTTGGAGTGGTCTTCCGAGATCGTCGACTGGACTACGACTACCAACCCTCCGATCGGCCTGAGCATCGACCCCCTCTCCAACGAGCTTGGGATCTTCCACTACGCGCCGCTGAGACCCGTCCCTACTGCTCGATTGCTGCGCAAGTCCCTGCCGTGAACGAGCTGCACCCATGGAGGTCATTCGGGAGGTAACGGGCAGATCGAGACACACCAAAGAAAGGTCTAGCATCATGAAGACTCGACTCATCAGGAGACATTCACCTCTCTATCTCGCCTGGGGGATTCTCATCACCTAATTCTTTGCCGCCCTCCCCGTCACCGGGACCGAAGACCCCGGAGGCATCCACGTCAAGAAAGTAAAGAGGCAGGGACCCAAGACCCTCAAGGTCACCATCGACGTCGCGGCCGGAGCAACAGTCGACGACTTCGACATCCAGGTCCGCAGCCGCGGCCGCTCTGGCAAGGGCATCGAACTGTTCCGCGTCATCGAGAAGACGCATCCGACTCAGGTCAAGACACCGCCGGGCCAACCAACGAACCTTTCAGCCGCAACGACCTACGGCAGCGTGTCGCTCTCCTGGACCATGCCGGCCGATGACGGCACCGACGCTGCCAGCGGTTCGGTGGAGCGATGTGCCTCG
>JAUVRX010000118.1 GCA_030597375.1 Acidobacteriota bacterium | reverse complement strand
GCCCACTACCACTCCAGCGTAACGGGAGACGTCGACAAAGAGATTGCGGCCTACGAGCTATTCAAGCAGGCCTACCCCCGCGACTGGACCCCGGCCAACAACCTGTCTGTCCAGTACAACGATCTGGGATGGTACGAGAGGGCCGTCGAAGAGAGCCGCGTCGCCGTGGAGCTCAACCCCAACCATGTCTTTCCCTACACCAATCTCGGTGAGGCCCTGCGCAGCCTGAATCGGCGCGACGAGGCCAAGGAGGTCTACGGTCAGGCCCTGGAGAAGGGCTTCACCTATCACGATCTCTATATCGGACCCTACCTGATTGCCTTCCAGGAGGGCGATGCGGAAACCATGCAGCGTATGGCGGCATCCCTGGCAGGGAAGTCAGGCCAAGCGTGGGTGCTCGCAGCACAAGCCAACGTTGCCGCCTCGACAGGCCGCCTGAACGAAGCGCGCGATCTGTCCAATCGAGCAGTAGAGGTTGCGAGACAGTTCGGCTTCACCGAGCAATCCGCCTACTTCACCACCGAGGCTGCAGCCTACGAAGCCGCCTTCAGCAATCTGCAACGGTCCCGTGAGCTCGCCCTCGCATCGTTGGAGATCGCCCGCAGCCGCGACACCATGCCTTACGCGGCCGCCATCCTGGCTCTAGCTGGTGCCGTCGACCAGGCCGAAGCTCTCATTGAGGAACTGACCGACCGGTTCCCGAACGACACCATCATCAACAAGGTACAGGTGCCTATCGCGCAGGCCGCAATCGCGCTTCAGCAGCAGGACCCACAGCGGGCAATCGACTTGCTGGAGTCGGCGATTCCGTACCAGCGGGGCCACCTCTGGGCCATCTATCTCAGGGGCCAGGCCTACATCATGGCCGGCGAGGCCAACAGGGCCATGGCCGAGTTCCTGAAGCTGCAGGATCTCAACAGCGTCGAGCCCGATCTGCCGGTACACACCCTCGTTCATCTGGGGCTGGCCCGCGCCAGTGCCGCCGCCGGCAACCCTCGGGCAGCCCGCCAGGCTTACAACGCCTTCCTCGAGCGCTTGAAAGACGGCGACGAGGGCATCCCACTCGTTGCCCGGGCTCGAGCCGAGCTGGCACAGCTGCCCTAGTCCATCCACCCACCCGTCCTGGGTCCTGGGGTCTCGAGATCTTGAAACAGCCGGACCTCTACACAACAGATGTCAGCCTACCGGATGGTGGCGATCTGCCGTATTCTTGCGTCCTCAGTTGCAGCATCTAAAGGAGGCGGTTGACAGCGCCGCTCCGATGAAGGCGAATTTGGAGGGAACATGAACGCTGAAAGTACGCGGCTGCGAGCCTGGATCCTCGTCGTAGCCCTGGCCATGACGATTCTCGGTCTGTCCGGGAGCCGGGCCCAGGCTGCCGACGAGAACGATCCGAACGCGATCTTCGATCCCGCTCTCTACTCGGAGATGAGGTACCGACTGGTAGGCCCCTTTCGAGGCGGACGCGTCACCACGGTAGCCGGAGTTCCGAGCCAGCCCCATACCTTCTATTTCGGCTCGACCGGTGGTGGTGTGTGGAAGACCACCAGCGCCGGCGAGGCCTGGAAGAACATTTCCGACAGCTCTTTCGGTGTCGGCTCCATCGGCGCCATCGCGGTCGCCCCATCCGACTCCAATGTGGTCTTCGCGGGCACCGGATCGGCCTGTCCCCGAGGCAATGTCTCCACCGGAGATGGCATCTATCGATCTACCGACGCCGGCAAGACCTGGCAACACATCGGTCTCGGCGACACCGGTCAGATCGGCAGGATTCTGGTTCACCCGGAGGATCCCGACCTCGTCTATGTCGCAGCGCTCGGGCATATCTTCGGACCCAACAACCAACGGGGGGTCTTTCGCTCCGAGGACGGCGGTCAGACATGGGAGAGAGTGCTCTACGTCTCCGACCAGGCCGGTGCCGTGGATCTGACCATGAGCCCCGACAATCCCAGACACCTCTTCGCAGCCATCTGGCGCGCCGAACGCCAGCCCTGGACGATGATCGACGGTGGCGAGGAGAGCGGCCTGTATCGAACGACCGATGGTGGAGACAGTTGGGAGCATCTCACCGAGGACGCCAAGGACAACGGACTACCCAGCGGAGTCCTGGGGCGGATCGGTGTCGCCGTCTCGCCGGCCCAGCCCGAGCGAGTGTGGGCACTGATCACGGCGACCGAGGGTCGAGGAGGTCTCTTTCGCAGTGACGATGACGGCAACTCCTGGAGCAAGATCAGCAGCGACCATCGTCTCACCACCCGCGGCTGGTACTACTCCCATGTTCACGGGGATCCGGCGGATCCAGAGACTGTCTTCGTCAACAACGTCTACTTCCTCAAGTCCATCGACGGAGGTAGGAGCTTCGAGCGCCGGCCCGTGCCCCATGGTGACAATCACGATCTCTGGATCAATCCCAACGACTCCAACATCATGATCCAGGCCAATGATGGCGGCGCCAACGTCACCCTCGATGGCGGCGAGACCTGGTCGACTCAGCACAATCAGCCGACGGCCGAGTTCTATCGGGTCACGGTGGACAACCAGTTCCCCTACCGCCTCTATGGAGCCCAGCAGGACAACAGCACGATCAGCGTTCCTTCCTGGGCACCCAATACCCTGACCCCTGAGGAGTCGTGGTTCGACGTCGGCGGAGGCGAGAGCGGCCACATCGCCGTCCACCCCGACGATCCCAACATCATCTATGCAGGGACCTACATCGGCAGGATCGACCGCTACGATCGCCAGACGAGCTTCGGCCGCAATGTCGTCATCTACCCCCAGATGCAGGATGGAACCGCTCCCAGGGACCTCAAATACCGCTTCCAGTGGAACGCACCCATTCGCTTCTCACCCCACGACCCGAAAGTCATCTACCACACCTCGAATCATGTGCACCGCTCCCGGAACGGCGGCATGAGCTGGCAGACCATCAGCCCCGACCTGACCCGCAACGAACCGGCAAAACAAGGCCTGCCCGGAGGACCGGTGCAGCATGACCACACGGGCGTGGAGGTCTTCAACACGATCTTCGCTTTCGAGGAGTCTCCGCATACAGCCGGGGAGCTCTGGACCGGTAGCGACGATGGGCTCGTCTTCCTGTCCAGGGACGACGGGGCTACCTGGACCGATATCACACCGCCGGGCATGGCCCCAGACAGCACTGTCAACACCATTGCTCTCTCGCCGCACCAGCCCGGCGGCGCTCTCCTCGCAGTGCACCGCTATCGAGTGGACGACTTCCATCCCTATCTATGGCGTACCGATGACCATGGCGCCAGCTGGAAACTGCTAACCGACGGCTCCAACGGCATACCGGCCGACCATCCGACTCGTGCCATCGCCGAGGACCCGGACAGGCGGGGCCTACTCTATGCCGGCACCGAGTTCGGCCTGTTCGTCTCCTTCGACAACGGCGACCACTGGCAAACGCTACAACTCAACCTGCCGGTTACGCCGATCACCGATCTTCGGGTCCACGATCAGGATCTCGTCGTGGCGACCCAGGGAAGGTCCTTCTGGATCCTGGACGATCTGACCCCACTGCACCAGCTGCACGAAGGAATCACCGACTCGGCGGTCCACCTCTTCAAGCCCCGTGACAGCTACCGGATCGCCAACATGGCTCGATTCAAGGGATCTCGAGCCCCACAACAGCCCGACCGCGGGGCATCGGTCTTCTATTGGTTCGCCGAGGCGCCCACTGAGCCAGCCACTCTGGAGATCCTGACCCCGGACGGACAGATCCTCCGCACTTTTCACAGCGCTGGTGAAGGTTCCGAGGTCGACGAAAAGAGACAAGAAACGGCCGAAGAGCAGGCTCGAGGGGACGACGATCCCGTCCTGTCTACTGCCCAGGGGATGAATCGCTTCGTCTGGGATCTGAAGCGGTCCGGTCCCGAGGTACTCGAGAAGGCCCTGTTCTCCCTGGCCTATACCGGCGACTACTTCGTCCTGCCCGGAAGCTATACGCTGCGCCTGAGGGTTGGGAACGCCGAACAAGAGCAGTCGTTCCAAGTTCTCAAAGATCCTCGCCTGACCTGGGTCACCGAGGACGACCTTCGAGCCCAGAACTCGTTGATCGAGGAGATCGTCAGCACCTTCGACGAAGTTCACAACAGCATCGCTCAGATGCGCTCGGTACGGGAGCAGATCCGGTCGGTGACCGACCGAGCCGAGAAGGCAGGCTATGGAGGCGAGTGGAAGCGGCAGGGCGAGCAGATCGCCAAACGAATGGCCAGTGTCGAGGAAGAGCTCATCCAGACGCAGGCCGAAACCAAACAGGACCTGCTCAATCACCCGCCGAAATTGGATGATCAACTGGCCTACCTGTACAGCCACGTCTACCAGGCCTACGGCCGCCCGACGGAGGGCTCGTATCAGCGGCTCGAGGATCTCCGCCAGCAACTCGAGCCCCAGCTCGAGACGATCCGAGAGCTCCTGGAGTCGGACATGGCGGCGTTCGACGAGGCGCTGCAGTCAGCCGGAATCCCTGCCGTGATCGTACTGCCCTGAGCCCCGCTCCTCAGTGAACCTCGTAGGCGCTGCCGCCGATGAACTCTCGCAATAGAGAGGTAGGCGGCACCATGGAATCGTCGACCACATCTTCGATGGAATCCAGAAGGTCGTAGATTCTACGAGCTCGTATGTAGCCATCGAGACGCTTGGCGTCGTCCCTCCACTTGTCGAGGAAGTCGGGAAGGTACTTGAAAAGGTGGTTCTTCAGGAACGGCAGCTCGTAGGCCAGCGCGGTATTCACCTGGAAGTCAGCCATAGCCTGATTCGGAATGATGTGCTTGAGCTCGCTACGGCGCACGTAGTGCCAATGCTGAATCGTCCTTTCCGGCGAATAGGCTCGAAACTGATGGTCCCTGACCATCCGACGCAACAGCCGGATATCGGTCCAGCGCGCATAACGCCCGCTGGAAGTCTTCAATTGGCTGATGGTCTCCAGATAGAGCCGAAACTTGTGGTCGTCTGGAACGCTGGCGGTGAGACCGCCGTAGAGGCCATGGAGGGTATCGAGCAGGATCAGGCTTCCAGGCTCCGGCTCGAACCGAGTGGTCTGCGCACTTCTCTTGCCGGCTCGGAAATCATAGATCGGCATGTCGATGCCACGTCCCCGATCCAACTGCGCCAGGTGCTCGTTGATGAGCGCCAGATCCATGGCCTCCGGTGTCTCGAAGTCGTAGTCCCCGAATTCGTCCTTGGGGTGGAGCTCGAGGTCGAAGAAGTAGTTGTCCAGAGACAGCGGGATGACGTGCAGGCCGGCAGCTTCAAGCAAAGCGCTGAGCTTGTGGGTGGTCGTCGTCTTGCCAGAAGAGCTGGGGCCTGCCACGACGACGAAGCGTAGCTCGTCCCGCCTCTCCAGGATGGCAGTGGCCGCCCCTTCCAGCATGGATTCGTAGCGGCGGTCGGCCTCCGTGACGAGCTCCGGCAATCGGCCCTCCCGAATCAGGGTGTTCAGCTTCTCCACGGTATTGCAGTCGTGGTGCACCGCCCAGTCCAACGCCTGCCACATGGTTCGGTAGGGAATGTACTCCACCCGTCGGGCACGAAGCTTCGAGCGCATCTTGGCCCGTTCATGCCGGTAGAGAATGAAGGACTTCGCAGTCCTGGCATGGCCGGCCTTGATCAGCACCCGCTCCACCACATCCTGCACCTCCTCGACTGTGGGCGGGGACTCGTCGGAATAGGTGGCCGAGAGCGCCGCAACCACCTCGTCGCTCAGCTGCTCCGTCAACGCTCGGTCGTGCCCACCGACTGCCGCCGCCGCCTTGTAGATGGCAACGGTGATCTTCTCGCGATCGAAGGGAGCAACCTCCCCGTTACGCTTGACGACTGAAGTAGTGGAAGCGACCATGGGATCTACACCACAGAATAGAGTCACCAGAAGGATGCGTCAATCCGGCTACCCGATCGGGTAGCCGAGCCTACCCTTCGGCACGTGGCAAGCCGGTGCTCCGATGTACACAATGGAAGACAAGGGCAAGCCGTCCCCGCGCCGGCTCGCTCCCCCGCTCAGCCTCGACCTGTCAGGAGGAAGAAATGTCGACCAGGAATCTCGTCCTCGTAGCCGCTCTGATTCTCACAATAGCGACCTCGGGACTCTGCGCCGCAGCCGCTGGCGACGCAGCTCTCGGAACTCATCCGTACAGCAGCTTCGACAAAGATGAAGACTGCGCCGAATGCCACAACGACCTTTATCAACAGCACAAACAGGGCATGATGTCCCAGTCCTACACCCACGCCTGGGACGAGATCGAGTACTTCGAACTCGCCCTGCCCCACAGTCTCATCGAGGAAAAGGTCGCGGGTATCAAAGCCGGATGTAATGGCTGCCACGCACCCCTCGCCTTTCTGGCCGGGGACATCCCGCCGAAGCCTCCAGCTGAGAACACCCGTGCGAACGAAGGCGTTTCCTGCGATCTGTGCCACTCCATCGTCGGCTTCGAGGGGGAGGTGCCGTTCAACTTCAACTTCCGGGTCGAACCCGGAGACGTGCAGCAGGGCGTGCGTAGCGGTACCGAGAGCATGTATCACGAGATTCAGCCGAATCCGTTTCTCATGTCCGCCGAGTTCTGCGGCACCTGCCACAACGAGAAGGATCCCTGGGGGCTGTGGGTGAAGGCGACCCACCTCGAATGGAAGGAGAGTCCGCAGGCAAAGGGTGGCATCGTCTGTCAGGACTGTCACATGCCACCGGCAGCTGGCAACAGCGCTCCCGACGGCGGTGGCCTCGAGCACCCGGATGTCCGACAGCATCTTTTTCACGGTGCCCATGACGACGGCAAGCTTGCAGGATCGGTAGAGGTGAGGATCCATCCCTCGGCTCGAGAAGTCCAGGCAGGTGGATCCATCACCCTTCAGGCCACCGTGGTCAACGCCAAGGCGGGCCACATGATCCCCACCGGATCGGCCGAAGAGCGGGTCGTCTGGCTCCACGTGGAGGCCGAGGATGCGAAGGGGAACCGGTACTCCCTGCCGGTCGACCGCAAGGGTTTTGAAGGTGAAGAGATGACCATCGCCTCCTCCGAAGCGATGGCCTATCAGGACATCGGTGACATCCAGGGTACCGAGGGCTTCGAGGGGCTGCGACGCGATGGCGACGTGCCGGACGGCGCTCGCATCTACCGCCTGCCATACCTCGATCCGCAGGGTCGCATGACGGTCGCACAGTGGAACACGGCCGCTTTCGGCACCGACTACAGGCTGGCCCCCCTGCAGGCCCGCAATGAAACCTACAGTTGGACGCTGCCGGAGCAGCTCGAGGCAGGGCCGGTGACCGTCATCGCTACCGTCTGGTATTCCCGGCTCGTTTCCTCAGTCGCCAGCTACCTGGGGGTGCCAGAAGAGGAGACGACACCGATCAAGATGGCCCAGCATCAGACCACGTTCATGGTCGTCGGACCCTGACCGCCTTCAGTCCAGGGGCGGAATACGCAGCACCTGTCCCGGGTAGATCTTGTCGGGGTCGGACAACATGGGCTTGTTGGCCTCGAAGATCACCGGGTACTTCATGGAGCTCCCGTAGTACTTCTGGGCGATCGTCGAAAGGGTGTCGCCTGATTCCACGGTGTGGAACTGGGCCTCGGGCTCGGCTGCTTCCACCTCGATCTGCTCCTCGACCCTGGCAATCCCAGCGGTGTTGCCGAGGGCGAGGACAATCTTCTCCCTGGTCGCCTGATCCGACACCCTGCCCGAGATGGTGGCGAGGTCGTCATCGACCCGAATACCGAGGTCCTGGATCTCGAATCCCATGGTCTCGATGGTCTTGGCCAGCCCCATGGCCCTTCGCCGGTCGTTGATCTTCCTGATCTCCTCCGGGCTGTAGGCAGTTGTTTGGGACTGAGGCTCTGCCGCCTCGTCCGCGCCCATGATCTTGCTTCCGGCATCCTTGATGAAATCGAATAGACCCATAGATTCACTCTCCTCCTTCACCCACTCTGGAAGTGGGTTCGATTCTGATCCGGTTGATTTCGCAGGGGACTTCAGTCCTTCAGGACGAAGGTGACCTTCATGTTGACGCGCTAGTTGACGCTCTTGCCGTCCTCCACATCTACCTTCATCTCATTGACCCAGGCTCCCTTGACTTCGTCCAGGGTCTTGTTCGCCCGATCGATTCCCTTGGCGATGGC
>JAUVRX010000255.1 GCA_030597375.1 Acidobacteriota bacterium | reverse complement strand
GTCCCGCACTCGAGCTCACCGACTACGACGACCTGTGGCATTTCCGTCGCTTCTGGCGGCAGGATCTCGAACCCTTGAAGAGGATGCAGTGGGCAGACATTCACACCTATCTGCCAGGCGATCTCCTCACCAAGGTCGATCGATCCAGCATGGCCCACTCTCTGGAGGTTCGTCCCCCCCTGCTCGACCACCGGCTCGTAGAGTTTGCGCTATCGCTGGATACCCGCCTGCTGCGCGATGTCGAGGGCGACCGCGGCAAGCTCATCGTCAGGCGGTTGATGGAGGATCGGGTACCACCAGGAATCTTCGACCGGCCCAAGAGGGGCTTCAATCTGCCTGTCGCGGATTGGGTGCGGCGCCGACCCGAGCTGCTCTCAGCCGCCCTCGATCGCCTCGCCGACCGCAAGATCATCCGGCGCCCTCGCGTCTTCCGTCTCACCAACGAGCAGACCTGGACGCTTCTCTTTCTCGACCGCTGGCTCGAGCAGAGTGGCGCCGAGCTCTGATGGCCCGTGAGATGGCTCAGGCCTCCGGAGAGTCGGCGGCAGGATCCGGCGAGGGCCCCGCTTCTGCGGCGGTCTCACCGCGCTGGTGATCGGGCAGACAACAGGGCACGGCGATCAGGAAGAGCACCCACCGCTGAACTTCGCTGTCGCGCCAGTTGGCTTCGAAGATGCCCGCCACGTTGAAGGCAATCAAGGTCAACAGGGTCCCCAGATAGAGATCGGCCCTGGGTCCCGAGAGACCGCCATCTCTCTTGAGTCCTCGATAGGCCAAGATCACCGCCGCAGCCATGAGCCAGACATAGGCTACGACCGTCAGCAGGCCTCGCTCGGCCCCCAGTTGCATCACGGTGTTGTGCAGGTGCATCACATGCGACCGGGTCGAGGTGGGGTGTCTGTAGATCGGATAGTAGTACTCCACCATTCCCGGACCGATGCCGAAAAGAGGCGCATCCTCGATCATGTGAACCCCGGCATAGGCCATGCACAGACGATCGTAGTTCGACGGATCCTCGAGACTGGCGATGGATCGGAGGCGCGACCAGTGCTCAGGCGCCACGCTGGCTGTAAACGCCAGCAATAAGGCAACGCTGGCGACGTATACCCAGAACAGTCGCCGGAACCTGAGCAGCCAGGCGATCGTCAGGACCGCGAAGGCCGCCAGCCACGCATGGCGGGTGAGGGTGAGGACCAGGGCGACCAGGATCGGTATCAGGATCAACCAGTCCCGCGAAGGTTTGGAGGCTGTGTTGGCCACGATCCGGGCCAGCACCAGGCAGCTGCCCACCAGCAGGATCCCGGAGTAGGTCATGTAGTGGGAGAACGCACCCGGGATACGATTGTCCAAAGCTCCATAGTCGGTAAACAGGTACTGACCAATTCCCAGGATGGCCAGGCCCAGGGTGGTCCAGATCAAGATGTCGAACAGGAGCCGAACCTGCCGTTGCCCCCGCACCAACAAGAAGGCCAGGGGCAACGTCGTGAGTCCGATCAAACCTCGAAGGTGCGTTGCACTCTCCGGCACCTTGTAGGAAGTCAGCACCGACACCAGGAAGACAGCCACATACAGGGCAAATGGCTTGAGGAGGCGATCCATCCCCGTCGCAGACAACGATTCGGAGGACGGCCGCACACGCTTCCAGCGGATCATGGCCCACAGCAGCGCCATGCCGTGAAAGGCATTCGACAGCGCCAGTCCCCAGATCGTGGCCAGGTGAAGAGCGTAGAACCAGTAGCCGGCGTCAGGTCCCGACGCTTCGTCGGAGTCTGTCCAGGGGAGACGGAATCGTGGCGGCGGCATCGAAGGGTCCAGATCGGGCCGAGAGCCCATCCAGACACTGCGTGATCTCAGTGCCCGGCGGGCTAGTTTACCTTTTCAGGAACTTCCAGAAGCCGAGGGTCGGATCAGAACATGAAGATCTGCATCTGCAGCAGCCACTGACTGCGGCTGGGTTGGTTGTCGGTCCTGATATCGGTGTAGGAAAACTTGAGAACCCGATTGAAGCCCTTCATGTAGTAACCGAGACCCACTCCCAGCCGGTTCTGATCGTCGAGCTCCTCTTCGTCCCTGTCCAAAGCGTAGTAGGTGACAAAAGGCTGGAGCTTGAATCGGTCCCAGTAGAAACCTGCCTCCACCAGGAGTACGTCCTTGACGGACAGCTCCGGGAAGATCTCCCCGCCGTCGTAGCGAATCCCACCGAGCTGGAGGGTGAGCCCATTGCCGCTTCCGAGGGGTTGATCGTAGAACACGTCCAGAGAGTAGGCGTCATAGCTCTCCTGGTGATCGATGCCCGCTCCGAGCGCCAGGATGCGCTTCTTCCCCAGAGTGGTGCCAGCGTAGTAGAAGCCCTTGTCGGCTTCGAAGGGGTAGAAGACAACCCGCCCGACGTAGCGAAAGTCATTCTCCGACGTCTCGCCCCTTTCACCCTGAAAGACCCCCGCTCGATACTCGAAATGGTCATTGGCCAGAAAACCACGCAGCTGGACACCATAGTCTCGGCCGACCCTGGAATCTGTCGGGCCGGAGTTGAGGAAGGAGTAGGCCGCGTAGTCGGCAGGCAGCAGCGTCGCCGCCGACTGCTGGGAGTTGTGCGACAGGGGAATGAGTATGGCACCGACGTCGACCTTGAATGCGTTGCTGTGGTTGTAGGTGACGAAGAAGTCCTGGATGTAGATGTCTGCCGCCACCTTGTCGCCCGACGGGGTACCTTTGCCCAGGTTGGGGCTATCGGTCTCGAAGAAAAAGCTCCACTTCTTGGAGATCTTGCCGCCGAAGAGAATCCTCAGGCGGCGGAAGTAGAGATCCTGGCTGGTGCCATCACCGTCGACTGTGTCCTGGATCTCTCCTCGCGCCTGCATCAGGAATCCGAACTTGATGGAAGTGTCACCATCGGCCGACTCGATCTTCCATTCGGCCAGCAGCCCCGAGCTGCAGACCAGGGGAACCAGGGTCGCCCAAACCATGACCTTCAGGATGCCGGGTTTATCGAACCGCCTCATTCTGCTCTCCTTATCTGGTAGGGATCTGGAGCCACCGCCCTCGCCGCCCCTCGCCGGCCCGCTGTAGGCTCCTCAATCCTCGAAGGAAAAGGGTTCGGATACAACACCCGATCTGACGGGCACGTGCCCACTCTTAGGGGTGGGAGTGGCCAGACCCCCTACGAGAAACGTCGAATAGGCGACCCTTGGCTCCTGGTGTTATGGTCCAGCCTCGGCGAGATCTCCAGCTGTGACTTTTCTCGCTAGGTTCGGCTCGAAGATCCGCCCGGAGAGGTGAGATGACCCACCGACTGCTACCAGGCACCGACCAGCTTGGAGCCCTGATCTGGGCTCTAGCGCTTCTCTACGCCCCAGAGACTCTCCTGGCCGATGCACCAGACGACCTCGACCTCGAGACGATCGCTACCGGTTTCACGCGACCCGTCGCAATTCGCCATGCTGGGGATGGCTCCCAGCGCCTCTTCGTCATCGAACAAGCCGGCAAGATCCGGATCGTCGATGGCGGGCAGGTACTGGCTACCCCGTTCCTCGATATCGTGGATCTGGTGCAGGACGCCGGCAACGAAGAAGGGCTTCTGGGACTCGCCTTCCATCCCCAGTTCGCCGACAACGGCTACTTCTTCGTCAACTACACCCACGACCCCCCGACGGGAGGCAAGGACCGTACCGTCGTCGCTCGCTATACCGTGTCGGCCAGCGACCCAAACCTGGCGGATCCGGCCTCGGCGGCGACGCTCCTGGAGATCGAACAGGATTTCAGCAATCACAACGGTGGCAATATCCTGTTCGGCCCCGACGGCTACCTCTACATCGGCATGGGTGATGGTGGCTCTTCGAACGATCCGAACGAGCGCTCCCAGGATCCCGGCACGCTGCTCGGCAAGATGCTTCGCATCGATGTCGACGGCACACCGCCAGCCGAGCCCAACGACCTTTGCGGCCTGGAGGCCGCCTATGGGATTCCGCCCGACAACCCGTTCGTCGGGGGCTCCGGAGACTGCGACGAGATCTGGGCCATGGGACTGCGCAATCCCTGGCGCTGGAGCTTCGACCGTTACACCGGCGACCTGTTCGTCGGAGATGTGGGACAGAACGCCATCGAGGAGATCGACCTGGAACCCTGGTCGAGCGCCGGCGGCTTGAACTGGGGCTGGGACTGCTTCGAGGCGAGTACCCCCAATCCCAACGATCCCTCTCCGCTGTGTGGCGCTGCCGACCTGTACGAATTTCCCATCCTCGAATACGACCACTCACTCGGCTGCTCGGTGACGGGTGGCTATCGATATCGTGGGCACTCCATCGCCG
>JAUVRX010000233.1 GCA_030597375.1 Acidobacteriota bacterium | reverse complement strand
GCCGACGACCTCGGCGGACGCCGAGCGACTGCCGGAGATCGCAGAGCTCCTGGATGCCTTGATCACTCGAAGTGGCTCGGATCTACACCTGAGCTCCAGACAAAAGCCACGAATGAGGATCGATGGCGAGCTGCTCGAGCTCGAGCAGTATCTGCCGCCCAGGCCTGACGAGTTGCGGCAGCGACTCTGGCCGGTGACCCCAGAGCGCAACCGCAACGAGTTCGAGGAAAAACACGACACGGATTTCGCTCTGGAGCTCCCCGGCCAGGCACGATTCCGGGTCAACCTGTTCGAGGATCGGGCCGGGATCGGGGCTGTCTTTCGGCAGATCCCCTATGAGATCCCGACTTTCGAGGAGCTCGATCTCCCCGAGGTCCTGCGCTCCCTGGCTCATCTGTCCAAGGGACTGGTGCTGGTCACGGGCCCGACCGGCTCGGGCAAGAGCACGACGCTCGCGGCGCTCCTCGATCTGATCAACGAAAGTCGAGCCGATCACATCATCACCATCGAAGACCCCATCGAATTCGTCCACACCTCCAAGCGCAGCTTGATCCACCAAAGAGAACCCGGCATCCACACGCTCTCGTTTGGACAGGCCTTGCGCGCCGCTCTGCGCGAGGACCCCGACGTCATCCTGGTCGGAGAGATGCGCGACTTGGAGACGATCGCCATGGCCATCGAGACGGCAGAGACCGGTCATCTGGTTCTGGGCACCCTCCACACGACCACCGCCCCATCGACAGTCGAGCGAATTGTCGACCAGTTTCCTGGGGATCGTCAGCAGCAGGTCCGCACGATGTTGGCCGATAGCCTGCGTGCGGTGATTGCGCAGACCCTACTGAAGAAGATCGATGGCGGCCGGGTAGCGGCCTTCGAGATCCTGATCTGCACCCCTGCGGTCTCCAACTTGATTCGCGAGGGCAAGACCTTTCAGATTGCCTCGGCTATGCAGACCGGGCGTCAGCTCGGGATGCTGACTCAGACCGACTCGTTGTATGAGTTGGTGAGCAAGAAGATCGTCACCGCCGAGGAGGCCTACCTCAAGGCTGTCGACAAAGAGGCTCTGGTCAAGAAGCTCCAGGCAGACGGCATCACCATCCACAGGGGTTGAACCTGGATCGACGGTCCACCACCGTCGAACCCTTCCTGCCTTGCATGTCCTACCGGTGCCGACTCGGGCCAGCTTGCCCCTGTTCAGCCAACAAGATACGCAATGAAATTGAAGCACTTCATTACTACGGAGCCGGCTTGTGAGCGAATCGAGAATGCACTGACACGCTTCGTGCTTCGCGTCCCGTAGTAGGAACCCGGCCAGGAATACGGGCTAGAAATAGTCCGTGAAGGAAAACCCCACACCCACGGTGTTGTTGAAGTGGTTGTAGTCGATGAGACTTTCGCCGTACCCGTTGAAGTACTGCGTATAGCCCCGCAATCGGTGGTAGATGGGGAAGCTCCAGTCGAGCTGGAAGGCACCGCGGCTGAACGCTGACTGGAGGTTGTTGCGCGACAGGAGGCTGATGGTGTGCCGGTGCCATTTATAGGCGGCGCGGATCTCGTAGTTGCCCATATAGTCCTGGATGTCCTCATTGCCTGTGAGATCCGCGATGATGATCCAGGGCTTGATACCCAGGGCGAGGTTGCCCCTCTCGAAGATGAAGCTGGCGAAGAGCCGGTTCCAACTGCGCGAGATGGGGTCGTTGCGCCCGTTGGATTGGTGAACGTAGCCGAAGGAATTGAGTCGATTCGTGAACCCGAAGATCTTGAATTTGCTATCGAATTGAAACCAGAGCTCGGGCTCGTGATTGGTCTCTCTGAAAGGGGCCGAGAGATTTTCGTCGAAGACCTGCCAGAAAGAACGGTTGGTATAGGCGACGTACAGATCTCCGTTGTTGCCGAAGATGTTCTGCACGATCGGAAACATGAAGCTGATCTGGAATTTGATCTCGGCCGCCTTGAAGTCGATCTCCTCGTCGGGAAAAGCCTCCTCGAACGGCGCAGTGTTTGGATCGGGGTTGTACCCCACCAGGACGTAGTTGGGTTTGTAGGGCGTGATGACGAATCGCATCTCCTCTGTTGCCTTGGTCTGTTCGATCCGCGCCTCGAGGGGAGTGGTCTCTTCTGTATCGTCTTCTGTTGCCGCCGTGGTCTTGGGCTCGTCGGCTCTCGCGTCCCCGAGGGCCTGGAGGCAAGCCTCTCGGATCTTGCTGACCGGTGTCTCGTCGCTGGCTGTCCTCAGCTTTTCCAACAGACACTCGCTGTAGGGACCGATGTCGGGCTCTGGAGCTTCAGCAGCGGGCGCTATCGTGGCGGCCGCAAGTAGCAGCACAGCCATAACCAGAAAGGATTCTCTTCCAGATCGCATTGTGTCCCTCCCAGGGCTGAGAGGCGCCCTGTCACTGGCGGCTACCCTACACCAGCCGTCGGATCCGTACAACGATGGCGGGGGAGGCAGGAACCCAGGGATCACGCTGCCTGCCGCCGCTACAGCCCCTCGACGAGGGAGGCCAGGTTCTCCCGGAAGTGGATCTCGGCTGCATTGGAGCCTTCGCGGGTCAGGCGGATCCGTCGCGAGCGATCATCAGTCTTGTCCTTCTTTCACCAGTAACGCTCCACATGAACGTTGCCGGGGGCGTTGCGCTTGTGCTCCTTGAAACCCAGCCCGCTCAACAGGTTCTCCATGGTTACGATCATGCTGGGGTTACCGCACAGGAAGACGTGGGTGTCCTCCGGCGAGGCGCGAAACTCCGAGCTCCCTTCGAGCACTCCTCGTTGCCACACGTCCTGGATGTACCCAGTTTCGCCGGCCCACCGAGCCGGTTCATCCTCGGGTCGACTGATCGTCGCGATGTAGGTGAAATTGGGACACATGCGGTCCAGGGTCATCAGCTCCGACCGGTAGCCCAGATCCCAGGAGTGACGCGCTCCGTGGATCACCGCGAACTGTCGAGGCTCGTCACAGACAAGGTGGCTGCGAAGCATGCTCATGTACGGGGCCAGGCCAGTACCGGTAGAGATCAGGAGGACGTGCTGATCCGACGGCACCTCGTCGAGCGTGAAGAGCCCACTGACCTTTGGGGAGAGCCACAGCCTGTCACCCACTGACAGGGCGAACAGGCGGGGAGTCAGGGCGCCCGACCGCACCATGACGATGTAGAACTCGACATATTCGTTCGCCACGGAGGACGAAGCGATGGAGTAGGCGCGCTTGATGATCTTGTCGGGGTTGGCGACCTCCTCTTCAGGGTCACTGACCTCGTCTCTCGGTGCGGTTCCCGACAAGCCCAGAACGGCGAACTGGCCCGATTCGAAATCGGCAAGCTCCCAGCCGTCGGGAACCACGCGGAGGACGATGAGCCCCGGAGAAACCTCGATTCTCTGGGCTACGATCGCGTTGAGCTGATCCATCTGTCCACTCATAGTTGTCTCCCAAGGCCGTTCGAGTGAGTCTACAGCCGAGTCTACGGCTGCTGCGGCCTCCCTGGACTGAGCTCGTCGAAGAAATCCTCTCCGTAGGGAGTCCCACACCGACGTTCAACGACCTTCGCCGAGTTTGTCGAGGATCTCGAAGTGGCCGGACCTGTGTCGGCCGAGGCGTCGGGTCTAGTCGGCGTCGGCTGCCACTGGCACGATGTTCTGGTTGGCACGGAAGAAGTTGTCTGGATCGTACTTCGCCTTGACGCGCCTCAGTCGCTCCAGGTTGTCTGCAAATGCCGCCGGCATGAGCTCGTCATCGTCCTGGTCCATGTAGTTGGAGTAGACGCCGCCGGTCGAGAACGGGGTCATGGCCTGGTGCAGCTTCCGCGTCCACGCGATGGCCGCGTCGTCGTCGGCAGGATCGGCCCAGCCAGACCAGATTCCGAGCGCGAATTCGGCGCCGCGGTGAGGGAACGCGGTTGCCGTCGCGTCGACGCGATTGATGGCGCCGCCCATGGGCTCGAACCCGACGATGGAGAACGGCCCCGGTAGCGCTGTCACGTGCTCCGCGAAGGTGTCGATGGCCTCATCCGACAGCTCGCGGTGGAAATGTGACTTCCAGTAGTAGCGCTGGCCGTTGGGCGTACCTTCATTGAAAGACTGCTGCAGGGCCGTGTAGGGCATCGGCTGTACGAAGCGCAGGATGGGGTCGCCAAATGCCTCGAGAGGCGCCAGCACCTTCTTGCCCTCCTCGAGATCGCCCGAATAGCAGGACACGATCGCGATGGCCGGCTTGCCCTGATGCTCCTCCGGGAACGGGTCCATCGGAGGCACGTTGATGGCGAGCGCGTAGCTGGCCAGCTCGTCAGGGGCGTCGCTCATCGATTCGCGGTAGAAGCGCAGGACCTCCACGGTATCGTCGAGGGGGTAGAACGCCTGTCCGACCAGGACCTCTGGACCCACCTCGTACAGGCGGAACTCGAACGCCGTGACGATGCCGAAGTTTCCCCCGCCGCCTCGCAGGGCCCAGAAAAGGTCCGGGTGCTCGGTCTCGCTGGCACGGATCTGTTCACCGGCCGCTGTCACGACATCCGCCCCGAGCAGGTTGTCGACGGTGAGGCCGAAGCGGCGCGCCAGAAAGCCCAACCCGCCGCCCAGGGTCAAGCCTCCCACTCCTGTGTCCGAGACAATGCCGGCCGTCGTGGCAAGGCCGAATTCCCGCGCGGCGGCATCGAAATCTCCCAACTTGGCACCGCCGTCGACGCGAGCCGTCCTGGCCTCGGGGTCGATGGTGACGGTGTTCATTTGCGACAGGTCGAT
>JAUVRX010000108.1 GCA_030597375.1 Acidobacteriota bacterium | reverse complement strand
TTCCTGGGCCGGGGCGAGTACTTCGGGGAGATGGCGGTCCTGGATCATCTGCCGCGGTCGGCCAGCGCCAGCGCCCACACCTCCGGTGCCGTCGTCCTGGCCATCGCGCGCGGCGTCGCGGAGGGCATCCTCGCTACCCAGAAGGCCTCCTCCACCCGGTTGTTGACGCTGCTCTGCTCCATGGCCTCGCAGCGACTCCTGGAGAGCGACGACAAACTGGTCGGGTGGTTCCTGTTGTCAGCCGGTCACGCGGGCTAGCCATCAAGAAGCTTCAGGACCTTTCCCACCAGTCCGGTGACCGGCACCCCGGCCAGTTCGGGGCGGGAAAACCAGCCGGCCTCCGGCCCCTCGGCCACCTCGAGGCCCGACCTCAATTTCGCCTCGACCACCTCGATCTGGAACAACCGGTTGGTGACACAATGGCGCAAGCGGCCTCTCGTAACCCCGACTTCCCCCCGCCCCCCATACCGATCCCCTAGCGCCACTTCCGACTTCTCTTTCCGGGCCCAGTCGCTCCATGGCAGTTCCCAGATACCAGCCATGCGGGCGCTGTCCACGGGGCGGCGGAATAGAAGCAGCCGACCCGTGCTCTCGACCACCGCCACCTGGCGGCGGTGGCGCAGCAGAGGCAACCTCTGCCCCAGCACTGGATATCGCTCCGGCTCTCCGGTGGTGGCAGCGCGACAATCGCTCTCGAGTGGACACATGGAGCACCGAGGTCGGCGCGGCCGACAGAGCGTAGCGCCCAACTCCATGATCGCCTGATTGCTGTCACCGGGACGCTCGGGGTCCAGGAGATCCCGGGCCCTGGCCTCGATCGCCCTCGACCCGACCTTCTTCTTCGGGTCCTCCTCCTGGCCCAACAACCTCGAGACGACGCGCATAACGTTGCCGTCGATGGCAGGCTCACGAACCGCCAGAACGATGCTGGTGACAGCTGCCGCCGTATAGCGACCCACACCCGGCAGTTCCAGCCAACCCTCGAGTGTGGTGGGAAACTCGCCCCCTTCCTCGACAATCCGCCGCGCCGCAGCGTGAAGTCGTCGGGCTCTCTGGTAATACCCCAGTCCCGACCAGTGGCTCAGAACAGCCTCGACATCGGCGGCGGCCAGGGCCTCTACCGATGGAAATGTCTCGATGAATCTCTCGAAATAGGGTCTTGCCGTCTCCACCCGGGTCTGTTGGAGCATGATCTCGGAAACCCAGACAGGATAGGGATGCCGCGACCGGCGCCAGGGCAAATCTCTTTGTTGCTGGTCGAACCAAGCCAAGAGGTCCTGACGCTGCCCGAGCCGATCCCTGTCTGCTGGATTTGTCATCCCTGACACCCGAGCTCGAGCCCGCCTGCCAAAATTGCCGCACTGCGCCATTTTGGCGGCCACAAGACGTCCATGAAGACCGATTCTATCGGTCTCCTCCGACCTCGTTCTCTTGGAGAACTGGCTTGCGGGGGAGGTCTCGTATCAGGTGGGTGTTTGTGGCGTTGCCCCTGTTTACCTAGGGGATTTTGGAAGGCTGGTTGATATGTGCCGAGTTCTTTCGTTCTCGGCAATAGGGGTAGGAATGATCTTGATGGGAAACCTCCCCGAAAGCCTTGTTGCCGTTCTAACAAGCAAGTCTCGTGCCCACTCGATCTCCCCGATTCCAAGGCTCGAACAATCTGGACTTCTTCCACGGTTTCTGGGACAGTTCTGGACGCGGACATCATGAAAAGACTGCTCGTCATCTTCGTGCTACTGCTGTTTTTCGCCGTCGTCATCGCTACGGTAGGAGTCCTCCTTTCCCGGGGTGGTGCCACGTTACCCGGCGAGAAGATCATCACCCTCCAACTGGACCGGCCGCTTCACGACTATCTGGAGGCTCCTTCCTTTTCCTGGATTCGTCGCGGATCACCCCAGAGCCTGGCCGACCTCTGGATCGGGCTCACCCAGGCACGCAACGACCCACAGGTTCTGGGTCTTTCGCTCTATCTGAGCAACGCCCGGTTCGGCTTTGGCAAGGCTCAGGAGTTGCGCTCGCTGCTGCAGAGCTTTCGACAATCCGACAAGTTCGTGAAGTGTTTCCTGGAGACGGCCGGTGAAGGCACCAATGGGACGCTGGCCTACTACCTGGTCAGCGCCTGTGACCACATCACCCTGGCCCCCCTGGGAGACATGAACCTGGTCGGGCTCTATTCCGACGCCTACTTTCTACGGGGCACCCTCGACAAGTTGAAGATCGAGACCGATTTTTCCCATGCCGGTCAGTACAAGAGTGCTGCCGAGCAGTTCACCAATACCGCGCACTCACCGGCTGCCGAGGAAGCTCTCTCCAGCGTCCTGGATGATCTCTTCAGCCAGATCGTCAGCGCCATCGCCGAAGACCGCGATCTCACACCGGAAACGGTTCGCGACCTCATCGACAGGGCCCCACTGACCGCCGAAGAGGCCCTGAAGGAGGGCCTCGTGGACAGCCTCGGCTACCCGGATGAATACGAGGAGAGTCTCTCGGATTTCTCCACCGAGGAGCCGCGTCTGGTATCGCTGTCCGACTACGCGTCACCCGGTAGATCCCCAACCGGGGACAGGGTTGCGGTGGTCTTCGCACAGGGAACCATCGTCAGGGGCTCGAACGGTACCGACCCCTGGTCACAACAGCGCTATGTCGGATCCGAGACCCTCGCGACGATCCTGCGCGAGTTGGCCGAGGATTCCGGGGTCGCCGCCGTGGTCCTGCGGATCGATAGTCCCGGTGGTTCAGCCCTGGCCTCGGACTTGATGCTGCGAGAGGTTGTCCGGCTTGCCGAGCGCAAGCCGGTCGTGGTGTCCATGTCCGACGTGGCTGCGTCCGGTGGCTACTACATCGCCAGCAAGGCCTCCGGAATCGTCGCGGAGCCGGCGACCATCACCGGTTCGATCGGGGTCGTCGGCGGAAAATTCGTCCTGCGTCAATTTCAGGAAGATCTCCTGGGAATCACCCACGACACTCTCAAACGGGGTGCCAACGCCGATTTCTTCTCCACCCTGGATCATTTCTCTCCGCAGCAAGCGGAGCTTTATGAGCGGCTCATGCTACGCATCTACGAGGCTTTCGTGGGCCATGTAGCCGACGGCCGAGAGATGACGCGAGAGGCCGTAGATACCGTGGCACAAGGAAGGATCTGGACCGGAAGACAAGCCCTCGAGCATGGCCTCGTCGACCAGTTGGGAGGACTCGATACAGCACTGGATCTCGCACGCCAGAAAGCCGGCCTGAAACCAGAAGAGGCGACTGCGATTGATTTCTATCCCCGACCTCCCTCCCTGATGGATTTCCTCAGTCGCAACCTGGAGCCTTTCCTTGGTCGTCCATCCGCCGAGAGCCTGTTGCTGCGATCCTTGCCATCGGCCCCGATGCCCCTGGAGCTGCCTCCAGAGCTCCTGGAATCCGTGCTTGCTGTCGACTGAACCCGATTGACCGGTCCTCTTGCCTCGGGCCCCCGCTGTGTTATCATGCCGCCCGCTTCGACAGGCTTTTTCGGGCGCTTCCAGCGATTCCGATCCGCAGTTTTTCCACAGACTGTGGAAAACTAGGCCGCGAGGTCTTCGGGGTTCAAGACATGGAGCCTTCTGTTTGGCAGCGTCTGCAATCGAAACTCAAGAACGAGCTCGATCCTGAAGAGTTCTCCACGTGGTTCGAGCCCTTGCGGGTGCACTCCGAAAAGGCGGATAGCCTGGAGTTGGTCGCACCCAACAGGCGCTTCCTCCTGGCGCTCGAAGAGAGCTACAGAACGACGATCGAGCAGGCGGTCTCGAGTCTCGAGGGCCCGGCCTACCGGATTTTGTTCAGGGTGCGTGAAGGCGACTCGGTCACAACCGACCTTGCGAGCTCTCAGTTCAACCCCCGATACGAGTTTCAGACCTTCGTGGTGGGCAACTCGAATCAGTTCGCCCACGCTGCGGCTCGGGCTATTGCCGAGAACCCGTCTCGCAGCTACAACCCCCTGTTTCTCTACGGGGGTGTCGGCCTGGGCAAGACCCATCTGTTGCACGCCATAGGGCACACGGTTCAACGAAAGTATCCCGAGCTCCGGGTGATGTACCTACCCGCAGAGCAGTTCGTCAACGAGCTCATCAGCTCCCTGCGCTTCAATCGTATGCCCGACTTCCGGGAGCGCTATCGAAATATCGATGTGTTCATGGTGGACGACATCCAGTTCCTGGCCAACAAGGAGCGCACGCAAGAGGAGTTCTTCCACACGTTCAACACCCTCTACTCCAGCCAGAAACAGATCGTTCTGTCCTCCGATTGTTCGCCGCGCAACATCTCTGCCCTCGAGGAGCGCCTCAGGAGCCGGTTCGAGTGGGGCCTCATCGCCGACATCCAGCCGCCAGATCTGGAGACCAAGGTGGCCATCCTCCGGCGCAAGGCCGATCAGGAGGGCGTTGCTCTCTCCGATGACGTCGCCCTCTTCGTCGCCCGCCAGGTGAAATCCAATATCCGCGAGCTCGAGGGAATGCTCAACAGAGTCGTCGCCTTCTCCTCTCTGACTGGAAAGCCCCTTACCCTGGATCTGGCGAAGGAGACCCTCAAGGACATCTTGCCACCCGATCACCAGCGAGTCCTGGCACCCGAGATCATCAAGTTCGTCGCTCGCCACTATGGTCTCAAGGTCAGCGAGATCAAGAGCCGCAACAACGCCAAGCAGATCGCCTTTCCCCGACAGGTGGCCATGTACCTGTGCAAGCAGCTCACCGACTTGTCCTTTCCGGATATCGGCAAGCAGTTCAACAACAAGCATCACTCCACGGTCATGTACTCGGTGGACAAGATCGAGAAGCTCCGCACCGAGGACTCCGACCTCGATCGGACCCTACACAGCATCGCCCAGCACTTCGTCTGACCCTGCCAGGATCTTTGCCTGTTGAAGAGTTGCGGTCCTATCTGTGGATGCCCTGTGGAAAGTCCTCGACAGGGCGTTTCTATCCACACTTTCCACAGTCGTTACACAGCTTCGATCCGCTTTCTGATGAGACCCGCAAGGCTCTTGAATATGAAGCACTTGCGGGAGATTTCCGACCTTTCAACAGCATCTATTACTACTACTACTATGATATATTCAGGTGCCTTTCTTAGGAGAAGACTCCATGGAAATCCGTGTCAAACGTTCTGAATTCTTGAATGAGCTTGCACCCATGCAAGGAATCGTCGAACGACGAACGACGATTCCAGTGCTCTCTCACATCCTGTTGCGCGGCGAAGCGGACCAACTGCATCTCGCCGCTACCGATCTGGATGTTTCGCTGACCACGAGCTGCTTGGCCGAGGTCGAAGGTGCCGGTGGAATCGCGGTCCAGGCGAGGAAGTTCCTCGAGATCATCCGAGCCGTGGTGGGGGAGGAAGTGCGGTTGATCCTCGAGGACGACAAGCGCCTCACGATCGTCGCCGGCAAATCTCGATTCAAGATCAATGGACTTTCACCGGCGGATTTTCCGACGCTTCCCGATGTCGGTGACCATGACGGCACTGAGATTCCGTTCGCCCAACTCAAAGCGATGATCGGCAAGATCATCTTCGCCGTCTCCAGTGAGGAGTCGAGATTCCAACTCAACGGAGCGCTGTTCAAGCTCAAGGAAGACTCTCTCGAGATGGTGGCCACCGATGGGCATCGTCTGGCCCTGGTGGAGAACATCCTGGAGGGCGCCAAGGTCGAGGACGGAGTGCTCGTACCGCGAAAAGCACTCCAGGAACTGCTGCGCTTCGAAGGTGAAGACAAGGTCTTGTTTCGCCGGGGCGAGCACCATCTGTCGTTTCGGCTGGGTCGAAGGGAGATGATCTGTCGAATTCTGGAAGGTACCTTTCCCGACTACGAAAGGGTCATCGCCAAGGACAACGACAAGCAGGCCATCTTCGATCGGCGCAATCTCACCGATGCGATTCAAAGGGTTGCTTTGCTGACGGGGGACCGAGCCCGTGCCGTGAGCCTGCAGTTCGACACCGAGAGACTGGTGATATCGGCAGCCAATCCGGATCTGGGAGAGGCAGCCGAAGAGGTGACCTGCGAGTATGGTGGAGACGAGCTGCGCCTGGGAGTCAATCCTGATTACATGGTGCAGTTCCTGTCGGCTATGGAGACGGAGAAGGTCACGCTCGAGATGAAGGACGAGAACACCCAGTGCATCGGTGTTCCGGTTGAAGGGCAGGATCGACGGTACCTGTGCGTCATCATGCCCATGAGGATCTAGCTCGCCATCGGTCCTTGACCGAAATCGACGCAGCCAGAAATCAACTCCGCTTGCTCGTCCATCTTTCCAGCCACTCCTTTCGCAATTTGAAGGACATCGACTGGCAGCCCGGTCAGGGTTGTCATCTGCTGATCGGCCCGAACGGGTCTGGCAAGTCCAGCCTTCTCGAATCGGTGTATCTGCTGGCTACGACTCGTAGCTTCCGCACATCCCAACCTGGCGATTGCGTGCGACATGGAGAAGGGGAGTTCCATGTGACAGGGGAGGTGGACAGCGGGGTGAGAAGTCGGTTGGAGGTGGGGTGGGTATCGGGTGGGAGGTTCCGCCGGCTGAATGACAGATCGGCTCCCCTGGTAGAGCATCTTCGGGTGCTACCGGTAGTGGCCTGGACCGACGCCGATCGGGATCTCTTGAGTGGGCCACCGGCTCTCAGGCGGCGCTTCATCGATCAGGGAATCGTCGCCGAGAGGCCGACCGCCCTCGAGACCCTGGCTCGGTACCGACAGGCACTCGCCGGCAAAAGGGTCCTCTTGATGGAGAGGCGAAAGGCGATCGGCCCCTGGAACGAGGTTCTGGCCGGTGCGGCGAGCGAGATCATGAAGCTTCGCCGCGACTATATGGAGAGGGTGTCGACAGAGTTTGCCGCCGCAGCCTCTCTGAGTGGACTGTCGCTACCTCTGGTGGAGCTTCGTTATAGGCCCTCGATCGACATCATGGAGATCACACAGGAGCATGTACTCGCCACGATCGAGAGCTTCGAACGTCGTGAGAGAGACAAAGGTAGACCGCTGGTCGGGCCTCATCTGGATGATGTCGAGATTCTCTTCGGGGGTAGGGGGATCCGACGGGTCGGCTCGGCCGGCGAGAGAAAGGTCCTGGGGCTGCTACTTGCGGCGGCTCGTGGGCGGCTCCTGGGGGCCGTCGGAAGAGATCCAATCTACCTTCTGGACGATGCGGACACCGAGCTCGACAGGGGCCGTCTGGAGGCCGTGTTCGGGGTCTTTTCGGAGGCCAAACAGGTGCTGGTCAGCTCCAATCGATCCGAGGTCTGGGGAATGGCAGAAGGGGCCACCCGATGGCGCCTCGAGGAGGGCGATCTGAGTCCCGCCTGAAAACCTACTCAAGGCCTGTAAGTTATTGAAAAATCAGATACTTAAAGTTTGCTTCCGAGATGTTTCCGTGATAAGGTCGAGAGTGATTTCAGAGGCCGTGATCCAGCGGCCGAAATCGATCCTGAACAGGGACTCGACGGGATATCCGGGTACATCCGGTGAGGTGCCGGAACGGGGTCCTTGAATCGGTCAGAGATGACCCGGAGTCACAAGGCAACACGGGAGACAAGAGACTTGACCACTGCAGAACCCAAATACACCGCCGACAGCATCAAGGTCCTCAAGGGACTGGCGGCGGTACGAAAGCGCCCCGGGATGTATAGAGGGGATACCGACGACGGCTCGGGTCTGCACCATATGGTGTTCGAGTTGGTGGACAACTCCATCGACGAGGCACAGGCCGGTTACAGCAACAGGGTCGATGTGACGATCCACAATGACAACTCGGTCACCGTAGAGGACGACGGACGTGGCATTCCGGTCGACATGCACAAGGGCGAGGGTCGCTCTGCAGCGGAAGTGATCATGACGGAGCTGCACTCGGGCGGTAAATTCGACCACAATTCCTACAAGGTCTCCGGTGGCTTGCACGGTGTCGGGGTTTCGGTCGTCAACGCCCTCTCCGAAAGCCTGGAGCTCGAGATCAAGCGGGAAGGCAGCGTCTGGTACCAGAACTACCATCGAGGGGTTCCAGAGGAGCCGATCAAGGCTCTTGGAAAGTCGAAGAGAACCGGCACCAAGGTGCGGTTCTTCCCCGACCCGGAGATCTTCTCAGAGCGTGAGTTTCACTACGAAACGCTCGCCCAGCGCCTCCGGGAGTTGGCCTTCTTGAACAAGGGAGTGAGGATCGTTCTCGAGGACGAGAGGAGCGACAAGAAGGACGATTTCTCGTATGCCGGAGGCATCCAGAGCTTCGTCGAGCATCTCGGCAGGAACAAAGCCCCTCTCCACAACAAGCCGATCTATCTCCAGGACGTTCGGGACGATGGTACTGGCGAAGAGGTTGCCGAGTTCGCCCTGCAGTGGAACGACGGCTACCAGGAGCAGATCTTCTGTTTCACCAATACGATCAACAACCGCGACGGTGGCGCTCACCTCGTGGGTTTCAAATCGGCGCTGACGCGAACGGTGAATGCCTACGCCAACGCCGCCGGACTGCTCAAGGATCTGAAGGAGAACTTGACCGGTGACGATGTTCGGGAGGGTCTGACCGCCGTCGTCTCGGTAAAGATCAAGGATCCGAAGTTCTCGAGCCAGACCAAAGACAAGCTGGTTTCGTCCGAGGTCAAGGGGTGGGTCGAGCAGGCGGTCAACGAACGGCTCGGGGCCTTTCTCGAAGAGAACCCGCGGATCGCGAAGCGCATCATCCTGAAGTCGGTGGACGCCGCTCGGGCTCGCGAGGCGGCGCGCAAGGCTCGTGAGCTCACCCGGCG
>JAUVRX010000135.1 GCA_030597375.1 Acidobacteriota bacterium | reverse complement strand
TGCCGTAGGACATCCGGGCCCACGGTCTTGACATCCTGCGGCGTGACATAGGCACGACCCGACATGAAGGCCTGCACCCTGGCGGTCTGCGCCAGGTAGATGCTGGCCCGCGGTGAGGCCCCGTAGTCGATGAGCTTCTCCAGCTTCTCGAGCTTGTAGACCGCCGGTTCGCGCGTCGCGAAGACGACATCCACGATGTAGTCCTCGATCTTCGGATCCAGATAGACCTGATCTGCGACCTGGCGCATCCTCTCGATGTCCTCCAGCGTCAGGACCGGCTCGATCTTCGGAATGTTCCGGCTCGCCATCCGACGGAGGATCTCTTTTTCCTCCTCTTTGTTCGGATAGCCCACCTTCAGCTTGAGCATGAAGCGATCCACCTGTGCTTCGGGAAGGGGATAGGTTCCCTCCTGCTCGATCGGATTCTGGGTGGCCAACACGAGAAAGGGGTCGGGCAGGATATGGGTCTGCTCACCGATCGTGACCTGACGCTCCTGCATGGCTTCCAGAAGAGCACTCTGCACTTTGGCCGGGGCTCGGTTGATCTCGTCCGCGAGCACGAGATTGCTGAAGATGGGTCCGGTCTTGACCATGAAATCGAGATGTTGGGGCCGGTAGATCTCGGTTCCGATGAGGTCGGCCGGCAGGAGATCCGGGGTGAATTGGATGCGGGAAAATCCTGTGTGCAGGGCATCCGCAACCGCCTTCACCGCCATCGTCTTGGCCAGACCCGGGACACCCTCGATCAGGACATGGCCGTCGGCGATCAGGGCCATCAACAACCGATCGACCATGTAGTCCTGGCCGACGATGACTTTGGCGACCTCCTCTCGCAGCTTCGCAAGCTGCTGGGCCTGGGCTTCGATCTCTGGGGCCAGCTCCTCGGCAATACCACTCATAGCAATTCCTCCAGCCGATCTCTCGAATCAGCTCGTCTCATTTCTCATTCGCAGGCGGGAGCGAGCTGCCGAGTCCGGGTCGGGTCGTAGCTCCTCGATCTGTCGCTCCACGTTCCGTTGCATTCGGTCCAACTCAGGGCTCGGCGGAACCTGGCCGCCGAAGCGCAGGGTCTCGATGAGCCCTTCCAACCGGCTTCTTTCGGTCTCGTCGTCGGCCAGCTCCAACTCCAGCTCGGCCAGAGCCAGAGCCAGCTCCGCCAAACGGCCTTCCAGACGCAGTGCGCGGCCGGCATCGAATCGGGCTCGGAGTGCCTGGTAGCGCTCCGCCCTCGAGTCCCGAGGAGCGCTGGCGGCCGATCTGCGCTGCTTGTACACCAGAACAGCCGTTGCGAGCAGAACCAGGGCGCCGCCCGCAAGGGCCAGGTGACCTGGCGTGATGGCGTCCAATCCCGTGGCCTGCACCTCCACAGTCGGCCCATCCACCAGACTGACTACCGGATTGCCGGTCGAGCGGGGTATGTACCTCAACTCCACAGGGTCGAGCGCGAAGCTACCCGGTCGAGCTGCCCTCAGCGTGACCCGGTAGAAAATGACATTGCCACCGTCTCTGCTGTCGGTCGAGGCGACGACGTTGTCGATCGTCACACCTTCGGGAAGTCTCACCTTGGGTGGTTGCAGCAGAACCTCATCGAGGCTGCCGGCCCAGCTCATCCGGATGTCGAGATGGAACTCCTCGCCCACACGCGGGGAGCTCTCCACCAGGACCACCTCTGCGCTAGGCGGATCCAGTACCGCGGGCAGCTCCACCGGCCCCGGCTGTGAGTAACCAGTCGAGGCATCCTCCGCCGTCGGCGGCTCGGCGAGAAGGCTGTCCAGCATCGGCGCCAGACTCCACCAATCTCGCGCGCCCCGCGACGCCCCCACGACCCGCCCGGCAGGATCGATGACATAGGTCATGGGGATGGCACTGGCGGAATAGTCCGCTCCAACCCTGCCCTGCTCGTCCCAGAACTGCGGGAAGCTGAGGTCGAGCTCCTCGGCAAAGGATGCCGCCAGCTCTCGGGAGGAATCCAGCGACACGCCCACGACTGCCAGATCGGACTCCTGGCGTTGCCGATGCAGTCTCTCGAGCGTCGGCATCTCCATGCGGCAAGGACCACACCAGCTGGCCCAGAAGGTCAGCAGCACCCACTTGCCGTGAAAGTCGGACAGGGAGCCGCTGCCACCTCCGAGCTCAGGCAAGGTGAAGTCGGAGGCTCCGAGGGGAGGCTCGACCGGCACGATCGCGTTCTGGCGCAGCAGCTGACTCACATTCGCCACCGCAATCGCAGCTGTCAGCTCGGCCATCAGCGCCATCACCAGGGTCCTCCGCCGAAGCCGGGGTCTCAAGGGGTTGCCGTCTCCAGGAGGTCGGCCTTGTGGAGGAGGAGCAGCTTGCCGGTAGCCTCGGTCACCTCGTAGATCCAGCTGCCGTGAAACTGATTGAAGGCGTCGATCTCGTCAGCCCGCGTCAACATGTCGGCCTTCTCCTGGAGCTCCTCTTCGGCTTCGTCCAGGGAGATGGCGACCTGGGAGACCGAGTGACGGCCCATGATCTGGAGAAAGTAGCGTCCCTCCCGCTCGGCGACGGCGAGGTCGTACCCACTGTCATCCTCCAGGTCGATGCTGAGAGCCGGTCGCAGGTCGAGATCACGGATTTCCGCGTCGTCGGCGATGAAGACGCTCTCGAACCTCAACCCCCTGAGGGTGGACTCCAGCCGGCCGACTGCCGACCTCTTCGTCTCCGCGGAAACGGCCGCACCGGTCAGGTTCAACTCCCCTGCCCCAGCCTCTCTCTCCAGAGTGAAGTCCGGCCCTTCGATCCGGACCACCTCGGATCCCGGCACATCGACGATCTGTTTCTGGAGGAAAGAGTTGCTGTCCACGACCACATGGACTCCTTCGGAGGTCAGGTAGATGGGCTCATCAGGGCGATCCAGCCTCTGAACGTACCGTCCGGGGCCGCCTTCGAAGGACTTGCCCAACCGCAGGCGTACCATCTCCTTTTCGGCGCTATCCTGGAACAGGACTTCCACCGTGGAATCTCCAGCAGGCTCGAGCTCGAGCTCTGCCGCCAGGTTGGCTCCGGTCCCGATCTCTTTCTCCAGGCCGATTTTCAACAGATCCGCTACCAGGCGATTCACCGCGGCGTTGCTCGCCGGATAACCCTGCTCTTCGACAACTCGAAACATCTCCCCCTGTCGCTCCAGCGTCACCGACTCGTCACCCTGACGAATCTCGATCCTGGCGATCTCGTCAGGATTCAGATTCGATAGGAAAGTCTGTCCTCGCTGGAACCGGTCCCCTCGGCTGACGCTCTGCCGATAGGCCCAGACAGAGAGGGCCATCAGCACCAGGGTGAGGATCACAAGAATACGATTCGTTCTGCTCACGGATTGCACCGGTCACCTCCCGAGGGCCCGTTGGTGCTTCTGACGGCGGCGCACTGCCAGGGCCAGTCCGACGACCAGCACCAGAACCGGCATCCACCCCAGGACAGATCTGCGGACCTTCGCCTCTTCCTTCTCCAGGGCTTCGCGTCTCGCCAGGCGTATCTCCCTGAGCT
The DNA here is from genome assembly GCA_030597375.1 of Acidobacteriota bacterium. Lineage (GTDB taxonomy): Bacteria > Acidobacteriota > Thermoanaerobaculia > Multivoradales > JAHEKO01 > JAUVRX01. Next base: position 4,016 of record JAUVRX010000135.1, on the reverse strand, counting down.
CGCGATTTCCCTGCTGGACGCTCTCGTTGAGTCGATCCACCTCATCCTGGAGGTGCTTCTGGAAGAGTGCCGCGTTCTGCCCGCTGAGCTCTTGTTGTTTGGTGCGCAGCTCTTCTTGCGCCGCCTCGACGTCCGCTCTCAGCTGCCGCTCTCTGTCGAGAGACTCCTTCTCTGCGGTCGCCTCGATGTCGTCGAACAGCGTGAAGGGACGACTGATCGTGTGTTTGGCCCGGACCGCCATCAGCTCCCGGGCACCCAGGAGGAAATCGACGCTGTTCAGCAGCAGCTTGTGGTTGTCGTTGGCACTCAGCACGAGTCCCAGGAAGTTGCGCTCGAAGGCGATGGCATCCGACAACACATCGACATCCGCGAAGACCAGCACGGTAGCCTCCCCCCGCTCGACATCGGGCACCGGCTCATGGCGGATCATCTCGGCGTCGGCGGGCGGTGGTAGATCGACTCCCGGCGGCAGGCCGGGAGGTCTCTCCGGCTCCTGGGCAGGGAACTCGACACCCTCTGGAAAGGCCGAAGCGATCCGTCCGCTGATCTGATAGCCCAGGGCGACCACTCCTTCGCCGGGCACGAGCTCGTCACGCAGCCGAGAAGGGTTGTTCAGATCGGTGTAGGCCAGGGCATCGCCGTCTCCGAACCCAGGCTCGATGAGCAGCGTACTGCCGTTGGCGGTGGTGCCCACCAGAAGCGTCCTCTCCGGCCCTTCCGAGCCGGTTGACTCGAGTGCGCCGGCGAGCAGAAACCGCAGATCTGAAACCCCCTGGAGAACCGGATGAGAGGTGTCCAGCGTCTGATCGCGAGTGGACTGGTCGATAGCCAGGTCGACGACGACGGTCTCTGCCGGTCCGCGCGGCTCGACCGCTCGCCTGACCGCGAGATCGAGGTCGGCTGCGAAGTGGTCGGCAGGCATTCGCAGGCCCCAGGCCGCCAACAGGTCTCCCAGGTCAGAGGCCGGTCTGTACTGAAGGCTCTCCCAGGGCTGCTGCGGATTCTGCGGTGGCCGGTCGTCCAGAGCGTAGGGATCCAGGAAGACCAGCGTATTGCCTCCCCTGACGACCCACTCATCGAGAGCCCAGAGAGTCCTGGGACCCAGCCCCTTGGGATGGATGACCACGACCAGGTCGTAGTCGTCGGGCGATATGTGATCGGTGTCGGCGGCGATGGGGCGGACCTCGTAGGACTCCTCCAGGACCTGTACCGCGATCCACTTCTCGCTCGGCGTCCGACCCTGAGCGGCGAGCATCTGCGCCAGGTAGGGGTTGTCAGCGCTGCCGAAGACCTCCAGAGACGACAGGATGCCGATCGTCTTGCCGGAGGGCCAGAGCAGCGAGTGGATCTTCTTGGAGATTTCGTACTCGATATTCTCCTGCTGATTGGGCCACAGGAACTCGATGACGTCCCGACTGCCGGTCTGGGTCTGGAAGACGAGGCCGAAGAAGAAGAGGTCGCCCTCCTGGTTGATGGCCTTGCCATCCAATCGGAAGTCCAGAGCGTCCTCCGCGGCGTCGCTATCGGTCACCGGATCGATGAAGCGAACCCTGATCTTGCCCCCCGACGCCCTCTCGTACTCCTTGAGAAGGCTATGGAGATAGCGCTCGTAGTTGACGAAGTTCTTGATGAACCGCGGCAGCGTCTTGCCCGTGGTCTGCGAGAAGAAGAGGTCGATCTCGATCGGCTTGACACCCTCATCGGTCATCCGCTGGAGGATCTCCTTGCTGCCATCACTCAGGGAGTACAGCTTGTCGGCCGTGAGATCGGCCCGGCTGCCCTCCAGCACCGTGAAAGCCAGGTGATTGGCGAACAGGACCATGAGTCCGATCGAGACGATGGTGAGCAGCCTGCTGTTCCACATCTCTTCGCCCTCCCTAGGCTGCCCGGGTTCGGTCGAGAACCAGCATCCCGCTGGCCAGCCAACCGAGGGTGAAAAGAAGGAAGAAGACCAGCGTGCGCACCTCCACGAGACCCCGGCTGAGCGTCTCGAAATGGTCGACCAGGCTGAAGCTGGCGAAGAGTTGCTCGACATACCCCCCCATCACATTGCCGATCGCCTCGAGCGTCTGGGGCAGACCGAGCAGGAGAAAGGCCACCGATGCGGCGACTGCCAGGATGAAGGCCACCACCTGATTTCGACTCAGGGCCGAGAACAGCATCCCGACCGCCAGAAAAGCCCCAGCGGTCAAGAACGAAGCCAGATAGCCGCACAGCACGACGCCCCAGTCGGGATCTCCGAGACGCGCAGCCTGGTAGGCCACCGGCCAGGTCAGGAGGAGAGAGACCCCCAGGAAGCTCCAGCCGGCCAGGAACTTGCCGAGATAGGCGCCCTCGAGGGTGATCGGCAGGGTCAGGAGCAGCTCGACAGTGCCGGTCTTGCGCTCCTCCGCCCACAACCGCATGGCCACCGCCGGTACCAGAACCACGAAGAGCCACGGTAGGTAGTTGAAGAACGGCGTCAGGTCCGCCTGGCGAAGCTCCAACATCCGACCGAAGTCTCTCGACAGGGTCAGGAAACCACTGGCAGCCAGGAAGATGACAATGAAGACGTAGCCCAGAGGGGAGGAGAAGTAGGCCTTGAACTCCCGGCGAAAGACCGCCTTCATGCCGGTGAAGCGCTTCATGACTCCACCTCCCTGGTGATCTCACGAAAAAGCTCGTTCAAGCGTCCCTCCTGCAGATGAATGCTGTGAATCTCCAGCCCCGAGGTCAGCTCCATGAGCTCCCCGAGGTGATTCTCGCCGCGCTGCGGATAGACATCCAGGGTCGACTCCGTGAGCCGCTCCACCCGCTCGCACCAGAGCTTCTCTTCCAGCGCGTTCATCAACTCGGGCAAGGCATCCGAGGCCAGGACGAGTCGCATGACGTTGTGATTGGGAGCCTGGGCGATCAGCGCCTCGGGCGTCGAGTCCACCAGGATCTTGCCCTGGGAGATGATCAGGGCCCGGTTGCAGACCCTTTCGGCTTCGTCGAGGATGTGGGTGGACAGCACGATCGCCCTGTCGGCGGACAGGCTGACGATGAGCTCCTGGACCACCGCCTTCTGATTGGGATCCAGGCCATCGGTCGGCTCATCGAAAATGAGCACTTCGGGGTCGTGAATCAGCGCCTGGGCCAGGCTGACGCGCCTCTGAAAGCCCTTGGACAGGGTCTCGATGGTCTGTTGAACGACTCGGCCCAGGGCGGCCGCCTGTACCACCCTGTCCACGGCAGCGGCGCGGTTGCCCACCCCGCGCGCCTCGGCGATGAACTCGAGGAAGCTGGCCACGGTCATCTCGCCATAGGCCGGTGCGGTCTCGGGCAGATAGCCGATCTTGCGGCGGGCTTCCAACGATTCCTCGGCCAGGTCGTGACCGGCGACCTTCACCCGTCCACGGTCGGGCTCCAGGAAACCGGTGAGCATCTTCATGACCGTGGTCTTGCCGGCCCCGTTGGGACCCAGAAAGCCCAGCACATCGCCTCTCCTGACCTCGAAGCTGATGCCGTCGACGGCGCGGATCGGACCGTAGTGCTTGGCCAGATCCTGCACCTCGATCAGCAGCTCACCCTCGGGTGATTTGGCATTCCCCTCCATGGTCTCCTCTCGCAATGGCACCAGTTCATGTGCCACAAGGGATCCGTCCTGACCCTCGAGACACGCCAAAATGACCGGGTAAAGGGTGTCAGGGCAGTCTCTCGGGCCCTGGCAGCCCTTCACCCCTCTTCTAGTAGCAATAGCCGTACCAGAAATACTGACCGCAGGAGTGCCTGTGAGCGAGTCAGCGTTCGATCTTGAGGGCGTGATTCACGGGGACGTCCAGGAATCGCCGCTGGAAGCCGTCCGGCCAGATGAGCGTCAGGTCGTCCAGCCGGCGGCGCCCACCGAGACCGAAGTGGAATCGCGGGTCGCTGACCGAGAGGAAGGAGCCTCCGATGACCCGATGGCGGATCCACCGGCGATCCCCGATCCGGGCCTCTACCCTTACCGCCCGGGGTGCATCGACCAGGAGGTAGGTGCCAGCCTCTTCGGTGTC
>JAUVRX010000169.1 GCA_030597375.1 Acidobacteriota bacterium | reverse complement strand
TGACGGCATCGGCTCGGTGGACTGCCGACAGCGGCTCTCGAAGGCGTCCACCAGGCAACAATCGCCCTCCGGCGAAAGGATCGTCCGAGGGAAAGGCCAGGAGATCGAGATCCCTGAAGAGTTGGAGATGAGAGAAGCCGTCGTCGAGAACGAAGACCTCTGGGGCAGGTTCCAGACGTTCGAGTGCATGCCTGCCTGCTTCGAAGCGATCTGGACCGACCACTACCGCCACGCCTGGAAGAGCGCCGGCCAGGAGCACCGGTTCGTCTCCGGCAACCTTGGGGCCGAGCAGGGGCCCCTCGCCAGTGCTGACGATCCGTACTCCCCTGCCTCGACTCCGATATCCCCGCGAAAGAACGGCAGTTCTCAGGCCCCGATCTCGCAGGTGGCCCGCAATGGCGGCCACCAGAGGGGTCTTCCCGGTCCCTCCCCAGTGCAGGTTGCCGACGCTGACTACCGGTCGCGGGAGTCGCTTCGAATGCCTCGCGTACCAGTGCCAGCGAGCCTTGTGAGCCGCACCATAGAGTAGCTGCCAGGGTGACCGGGACGGTGAGGGTTGGGGCAGACTGGCGCTCATGGTCGGAGTTCTCGGAGTTCAATCCACATCGGACTTGTCGATGGCCATCAGTGGCTGAAGGAAATCCAGGGTGTTCTGCAGTGCGCCCCTGCTGGCGGTCACCACTTCGGCACCCCGCTGACCGGTCCGTTGAGCGGCCTCCGGGTCATCCAGCCATGTCTTCCAGATCCTGGACAGCTGCTCGGTGTCGGCGGCCCTCTCCCAGGCGCCCTCGTGGTCGAAGATCTCTGCGATCTCTCGAAAATTCTCCATCGATGGACCGACGACGGTGGGCACTCCATGGCGAGCCGATTCGAGTGGATTGTGGCCTCCTGTGGGGACCAGCGTGCCGCCGATGAAGGCCGAAAAGGCCACTCGATAGAGGGCTGCCAGCTCGCCGAGGCTGTCCAGGAGCAGCACGTCGGGTCGTTGGCCCGAGCTCCACTGCGACCGACGCAGTACCGCGAGGCTCCGCCGCCGCAGGAGGCCTTCTACTTCGTTCCACCTCTCCGGATGCCGGGGAGCCAGGACCAGCAGTGCGCGGTCACCACCGCCGATTCGAACGAAGCTCTCCAGAACCTGACTCTCCTCGCCGTGCATCGTGGAGCCGGCTATGAGAATCGGTCGCCCGTCGGCAAGCTCGATGAGCCTGGACTCGAGAGCTGGCCGAGGCTCGACCTCCGGGGTCTCGAATTTCAAATTGCCGGTGCGGCGAACATGGTCGGCAGGAACACCGAGCTCGATGAGGCGGCGTCTGTCTTCGTCGGTCTGGACCGCGAATCGGTCGACCCGCCCCAGAAGAGGGCCGAGAAGCGGTCGCAAGCGTTTCATCCGTCGGTAGCTGTGGTCGCTGATCCTCCCGTTCACTACAACCACGGGCAACTGTCTGCTCTTGACGCGTGCCAGGAGCAGGGGCCAGAGGTCTCCTTCAATCAGAATCAGAGCCCGGGGGACGAAACGCCTCAGGAAAGGCTGGATCGCGAGGTCGGTCTCAAAGGGCAGGTAGGCAATGGCAGCTCGATCTCCGAGCATGGCTCGCGCACGCTCCTGGCCGGTCGGCGTTATGGTTGTCACGAGAAGAGGTTGCTCGGGGGAGAGCGCCTGGATCAGGGTAGCTGCCACCCCTACCTCTCCTACGGATACCGCGTGTAGCCATAGAGGGGCTGACGGGAGCGTACCGTTATAGAAGGCCATGCGACCAGGTATCGTCTTGAGGTAGTGTCGGCCACGTCGCACCAGCAGGAACGGTGCGGCCAGGATCATGGCGACCATGGCGACTACCTGATAGAGAATCCACATGGGCGCTTTCAGCCGCGGCTGCGATCGGGGCCTCCGGACGTATAATTCGTGACAACCGAAGGCGGTTTCCGGCATGCTTGCAAGCAACGACAGTCACGGGCTGGGATGGCGTCGTGCCATCGGCATTCTAACGCGGAGACTAGATGCTGACGATCAGCAGTTCGTATAACTACTGAGACCTGACCATGCCCTTTCTTGTTCCCTCTTGCGCCGATCTGCTACTCCACTGGAAGGAGGCCTCGGATCGGCACCTGCTGAAGGCCCTACAGCACGATGAGGAGGGAGCCCTCGATGAACTGATCGCTCGCAAGTCGCGGGGGCTGATGAGCGTGGTTTCCCGGATGCTTGGTGAACGGGAGGAGGCGAGGGACATCGTGCAACTCACCTTCGTCAGGGTCTGGGAGCACCGACTCGAGTATCGGAATCGATGGAGCCCGAATACCTGGATCTATCGGATTGCCACCAATCTGACGATTGATCACCTGCGGACCCGGCAGCGACGTGAACGGGCCATGATCGCGGCCGGTCCTTCACTGCGGGCGGTAGACAGCGACAGGAGAAGCTTGGCTGAGCTTCAGCAACGAGAAGTCGAGGAGATATTCCTCGAGCTCGTTGGCTGCTTGAGCGCTCGTCAACGGCTCGTATTCGTGCTGCGGGCGATTGAAGGTCTAGACACCAGGGAGGTGGCCGCCATCATCGGCTGCAAGGTCTCGACAGTCCGCAATCACCTGTTCGTGGCGCGCGGCAAGCTACGACGAGAGCTCGAGGCACGTTTTCCTGAGTATGTCCCCGGCGCGCCGGAGGGCTCGATGAGCGAAGGCCGATGAAGAGCGGCTGCAGGTATCGGGTCGAACGCCAGGACCGAGGGCTTTCTGCTGACGTCCTCGCCAGCCTCGACTTCGATCGGCAGCAGGAATGGGTCGAGCATATTCGTGCCTGTTCTTCCTGCCGGCGAGCCGTCGTTGCGGGGGATCCGATTCTCGTTTTCTCACTCCTCGAGCCCGCTCCGCTCGACGAAGTCCAAGTTGCCGAGATGCAAGCGGCGGTGAGAACGCTGCGCCGGTCGAGAGTCATCGAAGCGGGTGACAAGTCCCGCCCCAGCGGTGAAAGGAAGACCACCATGGTAGCGGCGAGCCTACTGTGCGCCCTCGCGCTTCTCCCACTGTCTGGCGAGCGACGGCTCGAGGATGCCGGGCAACCGCCGGTGTATGTGGTGTCCGAGGAGCGCCTGCGAGCTCAGTCTGGATGGCTACAATGGGTCGAAGACAGGACGGCAACGCCGGTCATCGAAGGGTTGAACCGCCCCGGGGCGAGGGTGTATCAGCTCACCGAAGAGGACCTGGCCGTGGTCATGATCGTGGACGAAACCCTGGATCTGTAGAGGTTGTCGAGTGGTCGAATCAGGCATTGTTGCCCAAGAGAAGGACAGCCAGTGAACGGCGGGCGCCTCAGCCCCAAGCTCGCCTTCGACCCAGACAGTGACTTCGAAGTCTTCATGCAGGAGCCTTGGTCTGGCGGTGGTCATGGCGGCAATCATGATCTCGTCCGGAGTGGCGGCCACAGAATCGGAGCCGATCGTGACGGCTACCTTCAACCTGCAGCACCAGGCGGCCTCGGAAGCCATCGATCTGATCCACCCGTTGCTTACCGAGCGAGGGGTCGTCGAGCTGCGTCCGGTCGACAACACCCTGGTGATTCGAGATGTGCCCGCAACGGTAGAGCGAGCCCTGGCGCTGCTGACAGAGTTCGACCTTCCGGGGCTTCCTCTCCGATTCGAGATCACTATCGTTCGGGCGGGCCTGGGCCGTCCCGGCGACGGCGACCAGGGCGCCGAAGGCCTGCCGTCGGCACTCGTAGAGCGGTTGCGGGAGCTGCTGCGCTACGAGAGCTTCGAGCTGCTCTCGAGTACGGATCTCGCGGCTTCCGAAAGTCAAGAGCTCGAAACCTGGGTCGGCTCCGAGTTCCAGGTCCGATTCCGAGTTGGAGTCGTTCAGGCGGACCGTCGCCTCAAGCTGCACGGCTTTCAGGTGGCGCGCCGACGGCAGGACGGCGATCCCAAGGTGCTGATCCACACGAATCTGAGCCTCTGGCTGGACAAACCGATGATCCTGGGATTGGCCCGCACCGAGTCGAGCGATCAAGCTCTCATGGTCATCATCCACTGCACTGCCTTGAGACCCCTGAGAGGGTCCCCTTCGGCGACTGGCGACCGGCCCTAGGAAGCGGCGAGGAAACGAATGCAATTCGTTTGTAGAGTCGGCACATCGGAGGGGCACATCCTGGAGGACGTGTTCGAGGCGGCCAACGAGGCGACGCTCAGGAAGCAGCTCAGCCAGCGTGGATATCACCTGTTCGACATCCGTCGCCGAGGGCCTGTGGGCCGGCTGCGGCTTCCCAGCCGGTCCCGAGCGACGAGTCGTATCAGCCCCCGGGCCCTGACCGTCTTCAACCAGGAACTGGCGGCCTTGATCCGCTCGGGCCTACCGATGTTGCAGGCCCTGGATCTGATGCTGCCTCGGCAGCGGGATCCGGTCTTCCATGACACCCTGCGTGATGTGCGGGATCGAGTCAAGAGCGGACAGGACCTGTCCACTGCCATCGCCGCCTTCGGCGAGATGTTTCCACCTCTCTACGCGGCAACACTCAAAGCAGGCGAGCGCAGCGGCGAGATGGAGCAGGTCCTGCGGCGATTCGTGCGGTATCTTCAGTTGGTCACCGAGACCCGCAAGAGGATTGTCTCCGCCCTGGTCTACCCGGCTGTTCTGGTCGGAATGTCCGTGGCCCTCATTGCAGTGATGATGATCTGGGTGATGCCCAGATTCACCGAGTTCTTCTCGAGTCTACGGGTCGAGCTGCCTCTGCTGACACGCATCACCATGGGCCTCTCCATCTTCGTGAAGGACAACTTCATCTTCCTGTTCGCCGGCGTTTTCGTCTTGGTTCTCCTGGCTGTTCGCATGAGCCGGTCAGAGGCCGGCCGAGATACCCTTTCGCGGCTGCAGCTGCGGATTCCGTTGCTCGGCTCTATTTTCCACCGTCTGGCCTTGTCTGAGTTCTGTCGTTCGCTGGCCACCCTGTTGAGCGGTGGAATACCGATCATCTCCGGTCTCGAGGTGGCAGTCGGGGCGGTGAGCAACGCCCACTTCAGGAAGCGCCTGGAACCGGTGATCGACAGTGTGCGTGAAGGCCAGTCCCTGGCCGCGAGTCTGGAGGAGATCGGGATCGGATCGGATATTGTCGTCGACATGGTCGAGGTCGGCGAGGCCACCGGCTCGCTGGATGTCATGCTGTCCGATGTGTCGGATTTTCTGGACGAGGAGGTGGAGACGAATCTGCAGCGCCTCCTGAGCCTGCTCGAGCCAGTGATGCTGGTTCTGATGGGAATCATCGTGGCGACGCTCCTGATCTCGGTCTATCTGCCGCTTTTCAGTCTGCTCGGACAGGTGGGATCATGAGACCGGGTTGTCAGGCGGTGCATCGAGAGAGAAAGGTGAAGGTCGAGTCGTGAGCTCACAACAACCGGAAGAGGGAGCAACCTTGGTGGAGCCGGCCGCAGGCCTGGAGACAGATCATCGCAAGGAGGAGCGCGAGGCGGTCGAACTGGCCCGGAAGTACGGGCTGGAGTTGGTGGATATGGATCGGTTTCGTATCGACAACGATCTTCTCCGGTCCATCCCCTTCGACATCATGCTGCGCTACAACTTCGTACCCGAGGCGCAGGAGGAAGGCCGTCTGATCGTCGTCATGGTCGATCCCGGAGACATCACCAGGCTGGACGAGCTGGAGCTGCTGCTGGGCAAGCCGATCGAGGTCAAGCTGGGTCGGCGCTCGGTCATCGAGGAGATCCTGAAGCGGTCCGAGGGCGCCCAGCGCGTTCTCGATGAAGCCTCCGAGGACTTCCGGCTCCAGTTGGTCCAGGAAGATGCGGACGGTGATGAGGTCCTGTCCCTGGACAGCATCACCTCGGACAGGAGTCCCATCATCAAGCTGGTCGATTCGACGATCTTCAACGCCATCCAGCGCCGGGCGAGCGATATCCATATCGAGACGCAGGAATCGGAGGTCTTCATCAAGTACCGCATCGATGGTGTGCTCTACCAGGCGATGGAGTCCATCGACCGCCGGCACCATCAGACGATCATCAGCCGCATCAAAGTGATGGCCGAGTTGGATATCGCCGAGAAGCGGATTC
>JAUVRX010000129.1 GCA_030597375.1 Acidobacteriota bacterium | reverse complement strand
GCAGGTCGAACTCTGTCCCCGCCTCGTCGAGGGGCATGTCCGGCACTGCCATGTAGTTCGTCACGCCGGCACCGTACCCCAGCCACTCCGGATACATGGAGGCGATGGCGATGACATCCGGCAGGTAGACCTGCTTGATGAACTGCTGAACCTCCGTCAGCAGCACCTTCACTTGATACAGCTTCTTCATGTTCAGCGTCGCTTCGTTGTCCATGTTGATGGCGTTGGCGACGCCTCCGACGGCCAGGTTCTGGATATTGGGTGTCTTCGCACCCAGAATGGTGACGACCTGATTCGCCTTGCGCTGATACTCGAGAGCCTGCAGGTAGTGGCTGGCCGCCAGCAGGTTGACCTCCGGCGGCAGGTTCATGGCCGGGTGACCCCAGTAGCCGTTGGCGAAGATGCCCAACTGGCCACTGTCCACCACGCCCTGCAGCTTTGCCTTGACCTTCGAGAGCTCCTCGGTGCTGTTCCCGGGCCATTCCGACAGGGTCTCCGCCAGCTTGCTCGCTTTGGCCGGATCGCCCTGCAAAGCCGAGACGATATCGACCCAATCGAGCGCCGACAGATGGTAGAAGTGCACGATGTGATCGTGCATTCCGTGGGCTGCCAGAATCAGGTTGCGGATGTACTGTGCGTTCATGGGCACGGTCAGACCCACAGCGTGCTCCACCGCGCGCACCGAGGTGATGGCGTGCACGGTGGTGCAAACACCGCAGATTCGCTGCGTGAATAGCCAGGCGTCCCGCGGGTCGCGGCCCTGGAGAATGACTTCGATTCCCCGCCACATCTGACCCGAGGACCAGGAATTCTGCACCTTGCCGCCATCGATTTCCACGTCGATGCGCAGGTGGCCCTCGATGCGAGTGATCGGGTCGACAGTGATCCGTCTACTCATTCCAATGTCCTCCTAGTGGGCTTCCGCTGTGGTGGGTCTGCCGGCCAGGATCGGAAAGATCGTGACCAACGCCACATACAGCATGATTTCGATTGCGACGATGCCGATCGTGACGAATATCTCCGGCACGGTCGGGAAGTAAGAGAAGTTCTCTCCCGGCATGAAGGCCACCAGGTACGTGTCGAACCGGTACAGCGTTCCGGCGAGTACCAGCATCATGGCGGCGCGGAAGAGATATCCGAGATCCTGGCGCTTCTTGGCGTTCATCAGCATCACGGCAGGTACCGCGAAGCAGATGATCTCGATCCAGAACATCAGAGAGTAGACGTTGAACTGGAACATCAGGCCCAGGCGGCCTCGCAGGACGAGATCCACCAGGCGCAGCACCAGATAGCCCCAGATGATGTAGGCGGCTACCTTGCCAATGCTCGCCAACATCGAAGTATGTGACGGTCGGTTGAAGAAACGACTCGCAAGCGCCGACTCCATGACCACCACCGCGTAACCCATCGCGATACAGGAGATCAGGAACAACAGCGGTGCGAACGGCGAGTTCCAGAGGTTGTGCAACCGAGGTCCGGACAACAACATCAAGGCGCCGAGGGACGACTGGTGCATGGTCGGCAGCAGCACGCCCAACGCGATGATCCAGATCAGCGACTTGTTGACGATGCCGTAGGCCTTGCGCGAGAAGTTGGCCAGCCCCTCCTTCGGACTGTCCTTCCACTTCTCGAAGAAGGCCGGCGACAGCTCGATCCAGAGAACGATGATGTAGGCCATCACGCAGAGCGCCACCTCGAGCAGAGCCGAGTTCCAGTTGTACTTGCCCATGTCGGGGAAGCCACCCAGCGGGATGCGCCAGACGTGCCACGGCCGGCCCACATCGATGGCGATGGCCAGGCCCGCCATGGAGTAGCCGAGGGCACTGGTCAGGATCGCCGGGCGAACCAGCGGATGGTACTTGCCCTTGTTGAAGATGTAGACCAACAGTGCCATGGCAAAACCGCCACATCCCAGGGCGGTGCCGGTGACGACGTCGAAGGAGATCCAGAGACCCCACGCATAACCGTCGTTGAGTCCCGTCGATCTGCCGAGACCGACGCCGAAGCGCCAGAGGATCAGAGCGATACCGACGATCCCAATCCACAGGATCCACCGGGTCGCCTTGGTGAGAATCGGACCACCAACTGCTTCAGCGCGGTCGCTCATGCTTCACCTTCCTCTCCCTCGGCGCCATCTTTGCGTCGATTCCTCCACAACACGACGCCCAGTCCGGCGTAGAGCGCCGCTGGTGCGATGAAACCCTGATAGATGCCGTGCTGGATGGTCTGCTGCATCTCGGGCACCGGCTCCTCGCTATCGAACTTGAAGCCCAGCTTCTCGAACGGCACATGCGACAGGTAGAGAACCTGCGTGCCGCCCAGATCCTTCTCGCCGTAGATCTTCGGTTCGTAGCGATCGGGATGCTCGGCCAGACGCCGCTTGGCCTCCGCCAGCAGCTCTTCATAGGTGCCGGCGATGACCGCCTCGCGTGGGCAGACCTCGCAGCATGCGGGCTCCCACTTTTTGTCCCCTTCTCGCTGTCTGCAGTACTCGCATTTGACGATGTCGGGGTTGAGGCTGGACCACTCGAACTTCGGAATACCGAAGGGGCAGGCCATCTGGCAATAACGGCATCCGATGCAGCGGTCCCTGTCCCAGGTGATGATGCCGAATTTCTCTTTCCTGAAAGCACCGATCATGCAAGCCCCTACACACGCCGGGTCGACACACTGCATGCATTGGCGCTTGACGTAGGAGCGACGGTCGCCTTCACTGTAGAGCTTGATGATGTTCTTGGTGTAGTCGTTCAGATCGGTGGGAGCGTCGAAGATCTCCATCCCTGGAGTGCGGGTGTCGGCCGGTAGGTCGTTGGCCTCCTTGCAGGCCCTGACGCAGGCCTTGCACCCGATGCACAGGGTGGTGTCGTAGAGCATGCCGCGGGCGTCTTCCGGTACGACTTTCCGCTCGCGGGCAGCCTTGACAGGCGACGCGCTCGCCACCGCTGCGGCACTGGCCGTGGCCATGCCTTTGAGCAGTGAGCGTCGATCGAATGCCATGGCTAGCCCTCCTCCTCTTCCGTTTCGTCACCGAGCTTCTTCGAGGCGGCGTAGCCGGCACCCAGCAGGCCTCCCGCCACGAGGCCGGCAACACCGGTTGCCACCGCTCCGACCTTGCCTTGTGGGGCACCGATCGGCGGGTAGGTGTCCGGATTCGTCGGACGCTCGATGTCCACCGTCTCGTGAATCGCCGTCCGCCAGAGCACCTTCTGCTCCGTGCAGCCGACGCAGGGGTGTCCCAACCCGATGGGCCAGGCGTCTACGACTTCTCCAAAGGCCTGTACCGAACAGTTGGCGTGGGTCACGGGGCCCTTGCACCCCATCTTGTATAGGCAGTAGCCCAGGCGATGGTTCTCATCGCCGAATTGCTCTACGAACCGCCCGGCGTCGAAATGGGCCCGACGTGGGCAGTGCTCGTGGATCGTCCGGCCATAAGCCCACTTGGGCCGCGCCAGCTCATCGAGCTCCGGAAGCGTACCGAAGGTGGCGTACTGCAGAACCGTGCCGAGGAAGTTGTAGGGATTGGCCGGGCAACCGGGGATGGTCACGACGGTCTTGTCCTCGAGGATCATCGGTGCTCCCGTGGCGCCGGTCGGATTCGGCTCGGCCGACGGAATGCCTCCCCAGGAAGAGCACGAGCCGATGGCGACGATGGCACCGGCCATCTCGGCGGTCTCCTTGAGGATGTCGATGGCCGTGCGGCCTCCAATCATGCAGTAGATGCCGCCGTCTTTCTCCGGGATCGACCCTTCGACCACCAGAATGAACTTCCCCTTGTGGGCATCCATGGCTTCCATCCGGCTCTTCTCGGCCAGGTGACCCGAGGGCACCATGAGCGTCTCGTGGTAATCCAGCGAGATCAGATCCAGGATCAACTCGGCGAACCCTGGGAAGCGGGTGCGCAACAGCGACTCGGTGCAGCCGGTGCATTCCTGGAACGAGAGCCAGATCACCGAGGGCTTTTGACCTGCCATGGCGGCTTCTGCCATCTTCACGCCGGCCCCAGCCGGCAATCCGACGGCTGCGGCCGCGATGCTGCAGATCTTCAAGAAGTCTCGGCGGTCCAAGCCTCTGTTCAGCATCTCCTTGCTGGACACTCCTTTCACGACTCTTGGTAGCAACATATCCACCTCCGCGTTTCGTGGTTACGGGCCCTTGCTCGTACCGCTTCCAAACTGTGACCTATTTGTGACACCTTCCACAGTCCCCCACAAATACCCGTGGGGGTAGTCAAGTCGTCGCGTCCGGGTAGTTTTTCTGACTGTCCGAACGGGTAGGTTCGATCGTGGGGTGTATGTGAGACAATGCCGCTCGGGTCGGGCTCGACGACGTTGGATCATGCACGAATACTCCATAGTGAGCGCCCTTCTGGCCCGAGTCGAAGCCGAAGCCCGGGCGCATGGCGCCTTGAGAGTGCATCGCATCAGGGTGCAGATCGGCGAGCTTTCGGGGGTGGAGAAGGAGCTCCTCGAATCGGCCTACGAGCTGGCTCGGGAGCGCACTCTCTGCGAAGAGGCCGAGCTGGAGATCGTTGCCGTCGAAGCCCGCTGGGCCTGCCGCTCCTGTGAGTGCGAGGTCCCCAAGGGGGCGGTCCTGCGCTGTCCGATCTGTGACAGGCCGGCCACCCTGGCCGAGGGGGATGAGATAATCCTGGAACGGGTGGAAATGGAGGTTCCCGATGTGTGAGACCTGTGGCTGTGGCGATCCCGATCTGGTTCCGATAGAGGTCCACGAGGCCATCCTGTCGGAGAATGAGCGAGGTGCGCGCCACAATCGCGAGCACTTCACCGAACAGCGGGTTCTGGTCGTCAATCTCATGGGCTCGCCCGGTTCCGGCAAGACGGCGATTCTGGAGGCCACTGCCGGGGCCCTGGCAGGAAAACGACGCTTGAGCGCCATGAGCGGTGATCTGGCCACCGACAACGATGCCAATCGCCTCGAGGCGGCCGGCATTCCGTCGCGCTCCATCACCACCGGATCGGCCTGCCATCTGGACGCCAAGCTGGTCCACGAGGGTCTGCACGACCTGCCCTGGCGCCAGACCGATTTCTTGTTCATCGAGAATGTCGGCAACCTGGTCTGCCCGGCGGTCTATGACCTGGGTCAGGCGGTCAATGTCGTAGCTCTGTCGGTGACCGAGGGTGAGGACAAGCCCCTCAAATATCCGGTGATGTTCCGCAAGGCCGACCTGGTGCTCCTGACCAAGGTGGATCTGCTGCCGCACCTGCCGCAGGTCGATGTTGCTGTCATCGAAGACGGACTGGCTCGCACGATGCCCGAGCCGGCCATCATCCAGGTCTCCGCGATCAACGGCGAAGGTATCGACCGCTGGATCGAGTGGCTCGAGGGCAAGCGTGTGGCTGCACTCTCGGAGGCCCCTACGGAGGAAAGGGCCGAGGCATGACCGAATCGTTGACCATCCTGGCCGCCACAGCGGCGTCGATCGGCCTGGTCCACACCCTGATCGGGCCCGACCACTACGTCCCTTTCATCGCCCTGGCCGGGGCCCGTAAGTGGTCTTTGCCGAAGACGCTGGGGGTTACGGCGGTCTGTGGCATCGGTCATGTGCTGGGATCGGTGGTGCTGGGAGGTCTCGGAATTCTCCTCGGCCTGGCCCTGGGAGAGTTGCAGTGGTTCGAGGGCTTCCGGGGTGGGATCGCCGGATGGCTGCTGGTGGGCTTCGGCATGGCCTACCTGGCCTGGGGCCTCCGGCAGGCCTACCGCAACCGGCCTCACACCCACTGGCACGGTCATGGGGATGGGACCCTGCACGAGCACACCCACACGCATCGGCAAGAGCATGCCCACGTTCATGCCGAACCTTTGGAGGAGCCTCGGAAAACCGCCGAGACCGGGCCGTCCGTCCAACGGATCACCCCCTGGGTACTCTTCCTCATCTTCATCTTCGGGCCCTGTGAGGCCCTCATTCCGGTGCTCATGTACCCAGCAGCGAAGGGCAGTTGGTGGGGAGTGACCCTGGTCGTTGCCGTGTTCGGCATCTGCACCGTGGCCACGATGCTGGTGATAGTCACCATCGGCTATCTGGGAATCTCGCGTCTTCCCCTGGGCCGCCTGGAGCGCTATTCTCACGCCCTCGCCGGCTTCGCGCTCGTCGCCTGCGGCCTCGCCATCCAACTCGGCCTCTAGATCTCAGGACCCAACCTCGAGCCGTGTTGAAGCGGCCGGCGCCCCTGCCGGCCGGTACCCCGACCGCGGCGCCACGGCTGGCCTGCGTCAGGGTCCCTACGCCCCTACGCCCCTAGGCCCCTAGGCCCAAACGGCTGGCCACCGGAACCCATGGCCATTGAATCACAAGCTATTAAGTCTAGTTTCGGTACCACCCCTTTGGGTGGGATCAGCCCACCTCGGCGAGTGTGTTCATCGCCACCTCTTGGTGGTATCTATGAGTTGTCTCGGCAGAGGCAGGTCCGGTGAAACCCCGGGGCGCAACGCCACGGGTCATCTCTTTTTCCCAAGTGCTTCCAGTGGAGTTGTACTTGCACGCTGAAAAGTGGGTGGCACCTTTTTCGGGACTCACGGGTGCAGGCCTTCCAGATGGGAAAAAATGAGGGCGACGCCGTTGCCGACGCCGCCCTTTGCTTTCTCTGGTTCCCTCCGGGCCCAACACTGGTGGGTGTTTGAGACTGGGTCCGCCAGAGAAGGCTTGAAACAGAGATCTAGTCCAACGAGGAGTTGCATTGAGCAATCCGTATGCCAGATCGTCGGGATCGGAGCAGAACCGCCCCAACCCTGAGGACCTACAGGGGTTCTTGGCCTGTCGCGGGTGACAAGAACGATCGGATCGAAGAGAAGATGCGCGCCTGGCTCCACAGAGAAGCTCGGTGAGTGTGGAATATTGCCCACCCACCTCGCCCCACCCCAAAAGTGGGTGGCACCTTTCTTCAGCAGATTCGCGGGAGCTGTTCGCCGCTGAGCATGTCCACGACTCGCATGCCGCCGACGCGGCTGCGGAGATAGACGCGGCCGTGGTGCTCGTCCACCACCTCACCGATGACGGCCGCTTCCTCGCCCAATGGGTCGGACCGCATGGCTTCGAGGACCTTCCCCGCCGCCTCGGGGGCGACGATCGCCAGGCACTTGCCTTCATTGGCCACATAGAGAGGGTCGAAGCCGAGAATCTCACAGGCCCCCCGGACCTCCTCGCGAAGTGGAATCGAGAGCTCGTCGAGTCGGAAGCCGATCTTGGATTGCTCGGCGATCTCATTCAGAGCGCTGGCGACCCCTCCGCGGGTGGGATCCCGCAGGACGTGCACGTGATTCCCTCCGGCGGCCAGGATCTTCTCGACCATCGGATAGAGGTTCGCGGAATCACTCTCCAATCGAGTCTCGAACTCCAGGCCCTCACGCACCGACATGATGGCGATGCCGTGCACGGCGATCTCGCCGCTGACCAGAACCTTGTCGCCAATCTGGGCCTTCAAGGGTGAGATGTCGACCCCTTCGGGGATGAGACCGAGCCCGGTGGTGTTGATGTAGATGCCGTCTCCCTTGCCCTTGTCCACGACCTTGGTGTCACCGGTTACGACGGACACTCCCGCTGCTTCGGCGGCTTGCTGCAACGACTGGACGATGCGCCACAGGTCTTCCATGGGCATGCCCTCCTCGAGGATGAAGCCGACCGACAGAGCCATGGGCCTGGCCCCGCACATGGCCAGGTCGTTGACCGTGCCGTGCACGGCCAGCGAGCCGATGTCACCACCCGGAAAAAAGAGCGGGCTGACGACGAAGGAGTCGGTAGAGAAGGCCAGTCGGCT
>JAUVRX010000165.1 GCA_030597375.1 Acidobacteriota bacterium | reverse complement strand
GCGAGGTTGAGAAGTCGGATCTTCGTGACCGGTACGAAACGGTCCGATCTCGTTCGGTTTGGGAGTAGGTCCCAATGCCGAAAGTCGCACCGGACTCGATCCGGAAAGGAGGACAAGCAATGGCGCATATCGTCATCTGGCACCAGGTCGAGGACTTCGATCTCTGGAGACGCAAGTTCGATGAGCACGGAGCGGCACGCGGAACTGCCGGCAGCAAGGGCGGTACCGTCTACCGCAGCTCTGACAACTCCCAGGAGGTCGTCGTCGTCCTCGAATGGGACAACGAGGACAACGCCCGGGCGTTCATCGCTTCCCAAGATCTGGCAGCAGTGATGGCCGATGCCGGTGTCACGGGTCAACCCATGGTCGCCTTCCTCGACGATGGTGAGGCGGTCCCGGCCTGAGGCGATGAAGAGCAAGATCCGCAAGCCCCTTGAAGTGGCTGGCTCCTAGTCAGCCGGTCGCACTTTGCTGACCATGGCCAGTGGCTCGCCTTCGCTGACCGGAGGGGTCGAGACGACATAGTTGACGACGCCAGCGAAGGGTGCGGTGATGTTCTGGATGGGGTCGCCGAAGTAGTCGACAAGCGTTCCAAGTAGACCGCCCCGCTCGACGAAATAGCCTGGCTCGACCGCCGGCTGAAACATCCCTGGAGCCGGGCTGCGAACCACCTGGCCCTCGGTGAGCCAGACAACAGCCGAGGCCCGCTCGGGCTCCCCCTCGATCATCTCCAGGTGTCGCAGCAGATTCCACGCTCCCCGCTCAGCCAGGCTCACGAGTGGCTCGGCAGTGGATCCGAGCGACCCGGTCTCGGTCGAGATCGCCGGCTTGCCTCGCCCCAGCGCTGCCCACTCGGTGTAGATGTGCGCCGAGGGCTCTTCGGACCAATCGCCCTGCACCACGATCGTGTCGAGACCAAAAGCCAGGCCCAGCTGCCGTGAGCGCTCGTCCAGCTCGGGCTCTCCTGTGACGGTCATGTAGAGATAGGGCCTCAGGGCTTCATTGCCGTCGCCGCCATGCATGTCGACCACATAGTCGGCAGTTTCGATGACCTGCCTGACCAGGACGTCGGCGATCCTCTCGCTGACCGTACCTTCGGGATCTCCCGGGTAGACCCGATTGAGGTTCTTGCCGTCGATCGGGCTGGTGTAGATGGTTCGACCGAGGAACGACGGAAGATTCGCCACATGGACGAGGATCAAGGTTCCGGACAGCTTCTTGGGATCGACGTCTCGACGCACCCTCTGCAGGGCCAGGATCGGCGGGTATTCGTAGCCGTGGGTCCCAGCGACGAGGGCCAGCACGGGGCCCGCTGAACTGCCGTGAACCACGGTGATCGGGATGCGGGTTCCCTCATCGCTGCCCGCCGGCACCTCGAGGTAGCCGGACACCGCCTCGCCAGGCGCGGCGATGACCGGGCCGACAGCAAAGTCGGCTGGCCGGCCGGCTACCACCACGCTTGTCGGCAATCCGCTGACAAGTGTCGCCATGAGGATGAATCGACTTCTGGACAATCGCCGGGTTTGACTCATCGTGCCGCCTGGTCTGGACCTGAAGGCGACCTTACCGCATCGATCGACCGAGGAACTCGTAGCTAGGGTAAACTTGGGCAACTTTCTCGTGGGTAGTCAGTCGAACTGTCACCGAGCGGATCGAGATGATCGGCAAGACCCTTTCTCACTTCAAGATCACCGCCAAGCTGGGCGAAGGCGGCATGGGAGAGGTCTACGAGGCCTGGGATGAGCGCCTGGAGCGCTCGCTGGCGCTCAAGATCCTGCCGCCTGAGGTGGTCCGCAACCCAGATCGGGTACGACGCTTCGTCCAGGAAGCCAAGTCGGCCTCGGCTCTCAGCCACCCGCACATCATCACCATCTACGAGATCGGCGAAGCGACCCCTACTCCTGCACCTGAAGGTGCCGGGACTGAGGGGGAGCCCCTACGCCCCCAAGCCCCTACGCCCTCGAGCCCTTCTGTGCATTTCATCGCCATGGAGCGCATTGACGGCTCCACCTTGAAGGCCAAGATCCACGACGACCAGGCCTCCCCGAAAGATCTGCTCCGATGGCTGGGGCAGGCAGCGGAGGGCCTCGCCAAGGCCCATGCCGAAGGAATCGTTCACCGCGATCTCAAGCCCGACAACATCATGGTCACCAGCGACGGTTACGCCAAGGTGCTGGATTTCGGTCTGGCCAAGCTGACCGAGCCGCTGACCGAGGTCAGAGGCACTCACGTGCCGACGATGGCCGGAGAGGAGACGGCCGAGGGCGCGGTGATGGGAACCGTGGGCTACAGGTCCCCCGAGCAGGTGCAGGGCAAGCGGGTCGACTACCGGACGGACATCTTCTCTTTCGGCTGTCTGCTCTACGAGGCCATGACCCGGCAACGGCCCTTCGAGGGTGAGACGGCTGTCGACACCATGCATCAGATCCTGCGGGCCAAGCCGGCCTCGGTGCGGGAGGTCAGCCCGGAAACGCCCTCTGCCGTGCGTCGGGTCATTCGTCGCTGTCTGGCGAAGGATCCAGAGCGGCGGTATCAGTCGATGAAAGACCTCGGCCTGGGGCTCGCGGACCTGGTGGACGAGTGGGACGAGCTGGAGACCCGTTCCGATTCGGTCACCTCGAGTTCCAGCGGTTCGCTTGCACCGATTTCGGCACCCCCTGATCGGAAGCGCTGGCTGAGCCTGGCCGCTGTCGTGACCATCGGTACACTGTCGGTTCTGGCAATTGTGCAGCTCATTCGGAGCTCGAACCCTCCTCCTGCCGAAGTCATTCAGCCGGTCGCGAGCTTTTCGCGGATCACGCAGCAGCCCGGAGTCGAGTACGAGCCGAGCCTCTCGCCCGATGGGCGCCAAGTGGCCTACGTCAGCGATGCCGAGAGGGAAGACGACATCTATCTGCTTCGAGTTGGGGGTAGGAATCCGGTCAATCTGACCGAAGGGTCCGGCACCAACGATAGGGCTCCTGCGTTTTCGCCTGACGGCGAGCAGATTGCTTTCTTCTCAGACCGTGACGGCGGTGGGATCTTCGTCATGGGAGCGACCGGCGAGTCGGTCCGTCGTTTGACCGACTTCGGCTTCAACCCGACCTGGTCGCCAGACGGACAGAGAATCGCCTTTGCTACGGAGCGCCACTCGGATCCCTATGGCAGAACTGCACAGAGTGAACTGTGGGTGGTCGAGCTTGCCGGCGGTCAACCGAAAAGGCTCTCAGAAGGTGACGCAATGCAGCCGACCTGGTCGCCAGACGGTCAAGCAATCGCCTTCTGGGGACTGCGGGACTTCAGTGGCGGAGGCTCCCAACGTGAGATCGGGGTAATCGACGCGGAGGGTCGGAAGTCATCATGGGTCACTGATGATCGGGCCGTTGATTGGAGCCCGGTGTGGTCTCCTGACGGTGGGTCTCTTACCTACATCAGCGATCGGGGTGGCAGCGCCAACATCTGGCGGATCGACTTGGATCCAGAGAGCGGTTTGCCCACGGGCTCACCAAGACCCCTGACCGCGCCCTCGCGGCTGGTGAGCCGAATCGCGATTTCGGCGGACGGCAAGCAGCTCGTCTTCACCGATGAGAATGTTTCCTCGAATGTCGCGCGTGTCGAGCTCGATTCGGAGAATGGGACCGGCCTCCCCGAGTCGGTCACGCGCGGCAGCAGCGAGTTTATTCAGGCCCAGGCTTCGCCCGATGGCGAGTGGGTGGCCTTCCGCTCGGCCGGCGGGAAGGAGGATCTCTATGTAGTCCGTGCCGATGGCAGCGACCTGCTGCAACTGACGGACGACTCCGCCAAGGATCGACAACCCAACTGGTCTGCCGATGGAGAGCGAATCCTGTTCTACTCTGACCGCACTGGGCGGTACGAATTCTGGGTGATGAATCGGGATGGCTCCGGACTCGAGCAGCTGACCGAGGGAGAAGGGGACTCGTTCTTCTACCCGAAGTGGTCGCCGGATGAGGCCAAGATCGTAGCCACCCATTCCGAGGCCAGCGCCATCTGGAATCTGTCGTCGAGCCAGCCGGCTTCGGAGTACGAGCTGTTGCCACCCATCGGTGACGAGGGAAGGTACCTCTTCGATCCCGCTTGGTCTCCAGATGGCTCTCGGCTCGCGGGACTGTCCTTGGAGGCGAACCAGTCGCCGAGTCAAAACGACGGGTTGGCGATCTACACTCTCGAGACGGGTGTCTACGATTTCGTTTACGAACCAGAGGCGGACCAGGCTATTCTAGGGGCTATCTGGGCGAGTGACGGCAAGCGGGTGTTCCTCGAGCTCCGCGAAGAGGGCGGCTCTCATGTGCTGGCCGCATTGGACCTGGAGAGCGGAGCCCTCGAAAAGCTGTGGACAGCTCCCGAAGGAGCCTCAGACTTGAGGCCCTCTGCAGACGGTAAGACGGTGTACTTCATCCAGGGCGTCGAAGAGGTCGATCTCTGGCTAGCCACTTTCGAGTAGCTCGACGAAGCGTCACCTCTGGTACCGCTTGGGAGCACCGCTGAATGGGCGGCGGCGGTCGCCATGACACCGTGCCTCGTTTTCGGTAGAATCGCGCTCCCCGAGCCTGAAGAGCTGGACTCGCCGGGCTCGAGTCTCACAAACCACTGAAGGGAGAACCACCGCATGAAGAAGATTGCATTCTGGGCACTCGCCCTGGCAGTAGTGCTCGTCGCTTTTCCAGCCATGGCTCAGGAAGATCAGATGACCGAGGACGAGATCATCGAACTGGTCCGCAGCAACATCCAGAAGGACAAGGTCGCCATCATCGGTTCGGCGATGGACTTCAGCTCGGACGAGGCCGGCGAGTTCTGGCCGATCTACAAGGGCTACGAGACCGATCTCGTCAAGGTCAGTGAACAGCGAGTCGCCCTGATCAAGGATTACGCGGCCAACTTCGAGACGATGACGGATGCCAAGGCCAAGGAGCTGAGTGAGACGGCGATGGGCCTCGAGAAGCAGCGCTTGAAGCTCAAGCACGACTGCGTCGAGAAGCTCGCTTCCGAAATGTCGCCGATTATCGCGACACGATTCCTCCAGGTCGAGAACCAGCTGAACCTGATCCTCGACCTCCAGCTCGCGCAGCAGCTGCCACTGATCGAAAAGCCGTAAGGCTCGTCTGGTTGCAGTAGTTCTGGGGCACCCCGGCTCTGAGCCGGGGTGCCCTTTGTCTTGTCCCCGGCAGGAGGAAGAGTGTGTGCCCGCAGGATGGCTCTCAGCGGCTGCCGGCGTCTGTTTGCACCCGCACCCAGGCGTCGGGCGGCACGAGATTCTGCTCCAGGAGCCACGCCACCAGCTCGCCCGTTACCTGCTCATGAAATTCGGGGCGATTGATGATCACGTGACCGGCCTCGATCCAGCGGATCGTCTTGGGCTCCCGAGCAGCCTCATGTAGCAGGCGAACGTTGGCCACGGGGAATCCCAGATCTTCAGTGCCATTGAGGAAGAAGACCGGACGCGGCGAGACTTCGCCGATGTAGCGCAGCGGCTCGACAGGTGCAGTGATGACCTTGCCCAGCCAGGCAGCCGGAACCGTCATCCAGATGGGCCTGTCGAGATTGGTGCGGATGAGCGACTGGATGTCACCACCACCGAAGAGGATCACGAGGGCATCGATTCGGGGGTCGGTGGCGGCCACTGCCGGAGAGAGGATGGCTCCCACACTGCCACCGGTGAGGATGATCCTGTCCGGATCGACATCAGACCTCGAGAGCAGGTAATCGACCGCCAGTTGGGCTGCAGGGACCGTGCTGATTACAGCTCGGCGCATGCGCGGTAGGGAAGATAGGAACTCCACGGTGCTCAGTCCCGACCTCTTGCCCTCGTAGGGGTAGTCGAGGGCGAAGAGCACCACTCCGTGGGTGTCGGCAAGATAGTCGAGGGTCCGTCGGCCGGTGCGCACTCCGCCCAGAATCAGCAGAGCCGGATGTCGCTTCTCCGATTCGGTCGGGACCTTCAGGTGTCCGACGACCGCGAGGCCCCGATCATCTCGCAGGCGAACCTCGAAGATCTCATTCTCCTCGACGGTTTCGAGGTGTGTCTCTTCCACCTGCTCCAGGGTGCCGCGCAAGCGCTCGAAGTGGTGTCGAAAGTCCCTCCGGCAATAGGCCTCACCGGCCCAGTAGACACTCATCGACAGCACGATCAGGACGCTCAGCAGGATCAGCGTTATGCGGCGTCTGGTAGGCGACCGATGGGGGGTTGGCTCGAATACCACAGGATCCTCCGGCTCCTATCAGGATAACCGAACGACAAGAGATGGCAGACTCGAGATCGCTGAGAGAATCAGCTTCGAAGCGCCGCCATCTTTG
>JAUVRX010000125.1 GCA_030597375.1 Acidobacteriota bacterium | reverse complement strand
CTCTCGGCTGTGCCGCGTGAGCTGGGGCGAGTCGGAACCCTGGAGGAGGGTCCGACGCTGATCTGTCTCGGCGGGCTGCATGGGAACGAGCCGGCGGGGGTTCTGGCGATCGATGGGGTTCTGCAGCAGATCGGCCGCTGTCCCGAGGGCCTGCGAGGCCGCTTCGTGGGGCTGGCTGGGAATCGCCGGGCCCTGGCAGCCGGCCGACGATTCGTCAAGCTCGACCTGAATCGGGCCTGGGAGCGTGGCAGGGTGGAGCACCTTGTCGCCCTTTCAGGGCCTCTCCAAGACGAGGATCAGGAGTTGGTCGAGTTGGAGGCCGCCTTGCGCGGCATCATCGATGAGGCCCCCGGCAGGGTCTTTCTGCTGGATCTGCATACCATTTCGGGGCCAGGGCCGGCGTTCGCGATTCTCGACGACACGTTGCAGAATCGAGAGGTAGCGTTGGACTTTCCCGTGCCTCTCGTCCTCGGCCTGGAGGAGAAGCTGGCGGGTACCCTGGCTAGCTACATGACAGCGCGAGGGGCCACGGTCGTCGGTTTCGAAGCCGGATTGCATGACGATCCCTCATCGGTGGATCGAGCCGCAGCGGCCATCTGGATTGCCCTGGACTCCTGTGGGGTGTTCGAGCCTGAGAGCCGCCAGGAAGTGGTGGCTGCGAGAGATCTGCTGCGTCGGCAGACTAACTCCACAGCTCGGATCGTCGAGGTGCGCTATCGACACGATGTCGACGATGAAGACGGCTTCGAGATGGATCCCGGCTTCAGCAGCTTCGAGCCGATTCGAGCCGGACAGGTAGTCGGTAGTTCCCGGAGTGGCAGGGTTCGATCTCCGCGGTCGGGCCTGATGCTGATGCCGCTCTACCAGGATCAGGGGCACGACGGTTTCTTCCTGGTGGACGAGGTGCGGCCGGTCTGGCTGCCGATCTCGACAGCGGTGCGGCGGTTGCGCGTCGAGCGCTTTCTGCATCTGCTGCCAGGAGTCGAACGACATCCGAATCGGCTGCAGACCTTCATCGTCGATCGTCGTTATGCTCGATGGTTTGCGAGACAGCTCTTCCACGTTCTGGGATTTCGGCAGGAGGGCAAGGACGGTCCGCGGCTGACCATGAGGCGCCGCCGGGATCAACTTCGCTGAGAGCGCCCGCCCACTGCGATGCTAGACTGACGCCGTGACCATTCCTGCTGCTGCAGTCCGCGGCGCGGACGTCATCCATCGTAGTTTCGACGAATTCCAGACTCGGTTTCGAGCCATCACGAGGCGCACCCAGAAGCGCTTCGAAAATCGGGATTGGGACGGTATCCGCCGCGATACGGTCAAGCGTCTCGGCCTCCAGCCGCAGGCCGTTGCAGAGACCTTCGAAGCGCTGCAGGAGCAGATCGGGGAGAAGATCGCCGATGCGGAGCTCTGGCCCGCCATGAAGGAGGCCTACTCGTTGGCCATTCTCGGGCGCAACGACTTCGAGGTCGCCCAGACCTTCTTCAACTCCCTGACCCGCCGGGTCTTTCCCCATGTCGGCGTAGACCCAGGTATCGACTTCATCTCGGATGACTTTCCCCTGCCCTACCGAGGCTGGGAGATGGCGAGCACTCGCCTCTATGCCGTTCGGCAGGTGGATCCGGGAGTCCTGCGCAGAGTCCTCGAAGATGCCGCCTTTGGCGTGCCTTTCTCCGATATTCATGGTGATACCAGGTTGATGGCCGAGCGCCTGCGACGGGACATCGAAAGTGCCTTCGGGTCAGAGACCATCGAGGCACTGGACATCCTGCGGCCGGTCTTCATCCGCAACAAGGCGGCCTACATCATCGGCCGAATCCGTCGGGGAGAGCAGGTCATGCCCCTCATGCTGGCCATCCTCAATCGCGCTGGTGGACTGCGAGTCGATGCCGTGCTCAGCCGAGAGGATGATGTCAGCATCGCCTTCAGCTTCGCGCGGTGGTACTTCCACGCCGACATCGCCAGCCCACGTGAGGTGATCGGTTTCCTGCATTCGATCCTGCCGCGCAAGCGCATCGGCGAGCTCTACCTCTCCCTCGGATACAACAAGCATGGGAAGACCGAGTTCTACCGCGATCTGATGAAGGACATCGCCGCCTCGGAGGAGCGATTCGTCGTCGCTCCCGGTCAGCCTGGCCTGGTGATGTCGGTCTTCACCCTGCCCTCGTTTCCTTTCGTCTTCAAAGTGATCAAGGACTTCTTCCCGCCCTCGAAGCACGTCACCCGAGAGGAAGTCATCCAGAAATATCGGCAAGTCATGCTCCACGACCGTGTGGGCCGTCTGGTGGACTTCCAGGAGTTCGAGCACCTGACCTTTCCCCAGGAGAGATTCTCCAACACACTGCTTGAAGAGCTTCTGGAAGTGGCCTCTCAGACGGTCTCTCTCTCGGGTGAGGATGTGGTGATCCGTCACCTCTATATCGGCCGGCGGGTGACGCCTCTGGATATCTTCGTCAGGGAGGCATCGGACGAAGAGTCGCGGGCGGCAGTGATCGACTGGGGGCATTCGCTGAAGGATCTGGCCGCGGCCAACGTCTTCGCCGGCGACATGCTGCTCAAGAACTTCGGTGTGACGCGCCACAGCCGGGTCGTGTTCTACGACTACGATGAGATCTGTGCGCTGGCCGATTGTCGATTCCGGAAGATCCCTCCGCCGCGGAACGACTTCGAGGCGATGGCTCCGGAGCCCTGGTTCTCGGTCGCCGATGAGGACGTCTTTCCCGAGGAGATGCGGAGCTTCCTCGGCCTGCGAGGTGAGTTGGAGGATGCATTTCTGGAGCACCACTCCGACCTCTTCGAGGTCGCGTACTGGCGTCGAATGCAGGAGAGAATCGACAGGGGCGAGGTGATCGGCATCTACCCCTACAGCTCGGATCGGCGGCTGCGAGCCGACTCGGAGGCGTCGATTTCAGGCGCCAGCTGGGGGTGAGCCCGACTTGCCGTACTGGTCAGTCATCCACTCCCGGTAGGACTCGTCCATCACGGCCCGCCACCACGGCTCGTTGTCCAGATACCAGAGGAGGGTCGACTCCATCCCCCGATCGAAGGTGATCGTCGAGCCGAAGCCGAGCTCGCCTTCCAGACGACTCGAGTCGATGGCGTAGCGGCGATCGTGTCCGAGCCGGTCGGTGACGAACTCCAGGCTCTCCTCGCAGAGCTGGCCTCGGGAGGGTGGAGCCTCTGGATAGCGATCGCCAAGCTCGGACCGCTTTGCGAAGAGGTTGTCCATCGAGCGGCAGAGTAGTCGCACCAGATCCAGATTGGTCTGCTCGTTGCGGCTGCCGATGTTGTAGATCTCACCGATTCGTCCGTCCTTCAAGATCAGCTCGAGACCACGGCAGTGGTCCTCGACATGCAGCCAGTCCCTCACATTCTGGCCGTCGCCGTAGATCGGCAGGGTCTTGCCACTGAGAAGGTTGACGATGCACAGGGGGATGAGCTTCTCGGGGAACTGATAGGGCCCGTAGTTGTTGGAACAGTTGCTGATGGTGGTGGGCAGACCATAGGTGTGCTGGTAGGCCCGGACCAGGTGATCGGAGGCTGCCTTGCTGGCTGCGTAGGGAGAATTCGGACGGTACGGAGTCGATTCGGTGAAAGCGGCGTCACCGGGGCCGAGCGACCCATAGACTTCATCCGTGGACACATGGTGGAATCGAGGCTTCGGAAAAGCGTTCTTGTCCCCTTCCAGCCAAACCCGCCGGGCGGCTTTCAGGAGCGAATGCGTGCCGTTGATATTGACGTCGATGAAGAGATCGGGGCCGGAGATGGAGCGATCGACATGCGACTCCGCCGCCAGGTGAACGATCGTCTCGAGGGCCTCCCGGCGAAGCAGCTCCTCCACCAGTTCCTGGTCCCGGATGTCGCCCTGAACGAATCGAAAGCTCGGGTGCTCGGCCGCTGCTTCCAGATTGGCCGGGTTTCCCGCATAGGTCAGCGAGTCGAGGACGACCAGCCGATCCTCTGGATGCCGATGGATCCAGTAGTGAATGAAGTTGGAGCCGATGAAGCCGGCGCCTCCGGTAACCAGGAGTCTAGACATCCTTCGCCTCTCCGAGCTCGAGCAGCATCGAGCGCAACGCAGCTCGCCAATGCGGGGGTTGGATTGCCAGTCCGGACCAGGTGATGCTCTTGTCCAGCACGCTGTACGGGGGACGGCGGGCTGGCGTCGGGTAGTCGGACGTGGTTGTGGGTCGAATCTCCACAGGTTGGCGGAGAAGCCCACAGGAGAGGGCTTCTTCCTGGATCGCCACGGCGAAGTCGTACCAGGAGGCGACGCCGGCGTCGGTCCAGTGATGCAGACCCTGCAGTTGTGTCACCGTTGCGGCCCGCCAGATCGCCTCGGCCAGACCTCTGGCCCAGGTCGGCGTGCCAACCTGATCGGCGACGATTCTGAGAGGTCGTCCATCGCTCATCCGCTGCAGCACCGCAGTCACGAAGTTGCTTCCAAAGCGTGAATAGAGCCAGGCCGTACGGAGGATCAGGGCGCTGCCACCGGTCTCCTCGCTCACATACTCCTCCCCACGCCGCTTGCTGGCGCCGTAGGCGCTCTGAGGGTTGGGAGGATCATCCGGCTGGTAGGGTCGGCCCCTCGCGCCGTCGAAGACGAAATCGGTGGAGATGTGAATCAACCGAGCGCCGTGTGCCATGGCAGCTCGGCTGACATTTCTGGCACCCTCGGCATTGATGCTGAAGGCGAGCTCGCTCTCCTGCTCGGCCCTATCGACCGCGGTGAAGGCTGCGGTATTGACGATCAGGTCGGGCTTCCGGCGGGCGATCTCACTTTCGACCCCGTCGACGTCGGTGATGTCGAGCTCGGCCCGCCCATATGCGGTCACCTCATGAGAGGTCGGGGCGGTGTGCAGCAGCTCGCGCCCCAGTTGTCCCTCGGCTCCGGTGACGAGAATCCTCAAGGGAAGCACTCCGCGTCACGGAGCAGGGCTCCGACGGCATCTTTGGGAGACACCTTGGGTGGCTGGCCTGCCGGCAGGGGCCAGTCGATGGCCAGATCGGGATCGTCCCAAAGCAGCGTGCGCTCGGCGACAGGCGAGTAGAAATTCGTGCACTTGTAGAGCACTTCAGCCTGGTCGCTGACGACAAGGAAACCGTGCGCAAACCCGGGTGGTACCCAGAGCATCTCGTGGTTCGCGGCGCTCAAAGTCACTCCGACCCACTCGCCAAAAGTCTCGGAGCTGCGTCGCAGGTCAACGGCCACATCGAAGATCTCCCCCAGTGTGGCCCTGACGAGCTTCCCCTGTGCGTTGTCCATCTGGTAGTGAAGACCGCGCAGGCATCCGGCGGTGGAGCGGGAATGATTGTCCTGAACGAATTGGATCTCCAGACCGCCCTGGGCGAAGGTGCGGGCGTTCCAGCTCTCGAAGAAAAAACCCCGCTCGTCCTCGATCAGCTGCGGACGGATGCGAATCACCTCTGGGATGGCGGTCTTGAAGAGCTCGGGTGCCAGGCTCATCCCGCCTCCCGCAAGACTGCCATCAAGTAGCTGGCGTAGCCGCTGTCACCGAAACCCACGGCAAGCTGCTCCAGCTCTGCGGCGGTGATGAAACCCATGCGGTAGGCGATCTCCTCGGGACAGGCGATTTTCAGGCCCTGTCGCTTTTCGATCACCCGTACGAAGATGGCCGCGTCGAGAAGCGAGTCGTGGGTCCCGGTGTCCAGCCAGGCGGTGCCACGCCCCAGGATCTCTACCGCGAGTTGGTTGCGCTCCAGGTAGGCGCGATTGACGTCGGTGATCTCCAGCTCCCCACGGGGCGATGGCCGCAACGCTCTGGCGATCTCCACCACCTGGTGATCGTAGAAGTAGAGGCCAGTGACTGCGTAGTGGGAAGCGGGCTTGTCGGGCTTTTCGACGATGTCCAGCACCTTGCCGCTACTGTCGAAGCTGACGACGCCGTAGCGCTCCGGATCGGTGACGTAGTAGCCGAAGATGGTGGCACCTTCGGTACGCTGCGCGGCCACTGTCAGTCTCTCTGCCAGTCCTTCGGCGTAGAAGATGTTGTCACCCAGGACCAGGCTGACCGGGTTGCCGCCAATGAAGCGCTCGCCGATGAGAAAAGCCTGCGCGATGCCCTTCGGCTCCTCCTGGACCGCGTACTGGAGCGACATGCCCCATTGGGAGCCGTCGCCCAGAAACGACTCGAACGCAGCCTTGTCCCGGGGTGTCGTGATGACCAGGATGTCCCGGATGCTCGCCAACATCAGGGTGGACAGAGGGTAGTGGATCATCGGCTTGTCGTAGACCGGCATGAGCTGCTTGCTGACCCCATGGGTCAGCGGCAGAAGTCGTCGGCCAGATCCGCCAGCCAGGATGATGCCCTTGTACGTGCTATCGGACGAGTCTGGTCTCGGATGGTCTGCCATGGCCTTCAGGCTCCTCGGAACGGCCGCTTCAGTGTTTGACTTCACGGCTCCAGTGGTTGCCCCAGTATAGGGCGAGAGGACGCAGCAGCGGAAAGAACAGCTCGGCTCCGGAGCGGACGCGTCCCTGTCGTAGGCCGCGGCCGAGGTCTGCATAGATCCTGGGCTGCAGCATGTCCTTCGTCATGTCGGCCAGAGAGTATTCCTCGCCAAGAAAGCTCCACCCGTAGCCTTCGCTTTGGCACCGTCGTAGCAGAGCGCCCAGGTTGTAGTCATGGCTGTGGAAAACGGCCGCCTTTTCCTGAACCAGGATCGACGCGCCCTGCTCGACCGCGCGACGCTGCCACGACTTGTCCTCCATGATGGGTGCCGAGCCGAAGGGAATCTCCTCCCATACCCGGCGGAGGATGGCCGCATTGACGGTAGAGAACCCGATTCCGAAGAAGCGCTCCATCCACCTTTCGGACTCCCGGGTGAAGTAGAACCGGTCGCCGCAGGAGTCCCAGTAGAATCGATTTTCGGCTTCTGGCAGTTCCCGGATCGCTCCTTGGACCGCGGCGTACTGTGGGCTGGCGAAGAGAGGCTCTGTGAGCTCGCTCAGCCAGCTGTCATCGGCCGGAACGGCATCCTGGTTCAGGAATACCAGGACCTCTCCCTTGGCGGCCCTGGCACCCAGGTCCCGGGTGAGTCCATGGTTGAACTCCGACTTGTCGATCGAGATTACCTGGGCCCCGAACTCTCGCATGGTCTCCAGATCGCTCGCACAGGAGCCCGAGTCGACACAGATGAGCTCGACCGATCTCGCTGACTGCTGCTGGGAAATGGCCCTTAGACAGTCGTTGAGCCGATCGCCTCCGTTGAAGGTGGGAATCACTACGGAGATGTCCACCTCCGGCTCCTCTCCGTTGCCGTTCGACAGGGTGATCGTTGATCTGAGTGGAAGCTCGAGATCTACGGGAACATTTCGGGAATCGGGAGAGGATCTGCTCCGGCTTGAAATGGCCTGCCCCCCCAGTAGCTCTTCGTAGCCAGCCATTTGCTTGGCTGCGCTTGCCTCCCAGGTGTACTTCTCCTCGACCAGTCGTCGACAGTTCTGGGAGAGGGCCTCGCAGAGAGCGTCGTCCTCGAGGGTAGAGATCGCGGCTCTGGCGAAGGCTTCCGGTTCGTCGGCGAGCAGCAGGTGACGCTCATGGAGGCAGTCGATTCCTTCGGCACCCAGCCGGGTGGAGATCACAGGTGCGCCACAGGCAAAGGCCTCGAGAATCTTGAGGCGAGTGCCCGATCCGGCTCGTATCGGTGCTACCAGGGCACGGTGATGTCGGTAGTAGGGAGCCAGGTCGGGTACCTCGCCTACCACCTCCACCCCGTCCAGTTCGCCGAAACGGTGCAGGGAAGACGGCGCATTGGCGCCGACGATCGAGATCTCCGTCCCAGGCCTCAGGCGAAGGATCTCTGGCCAGATGTCGGAGAAGAAGTGCTCGAT
>JAUVRX010000207.1 GCA_030597375.1 Acidobacteriota bacterium | reverse complement strand
GGGCCGTCGGTGAAAACTGCCCTTGAATCCAGGGCAGACCGCGGGTCAGCGAGAAGTAGATGAGAGCGAGGACGACTGCAAAGGACACGAGTTTGGAGAGCACGAGCGATCCTCCTTCAGGATTCTCGGGGTTTGGAGGTGGCCGACATTCTCTTGCGCTGGGCGATCTCGGGGGCCTCTTTCAGGCAGGTTCCGAGGATTCTGAGGGAGGTCCAGAAGGCCGACAATCCCGTCAGTTGGAGCTCGGCAGGATCGTCGCCAATTTGAGGAAACCCCGACTCATCGGCTTCGAGATTCTCCCAGTCGCGGAACAGGCGCCCCCACGGGCTCTCCAACACCTCGGCCATCTGCTTCTTGGCCTTGAACGGATACCAGAAGGTGTCGTGATACAGGACGCTCGCCGCGTAGGCCCACGGAGCCAGCACGGTCTTCAGGGACCACTCGATAGGCTTCTTGAGGGGCCCCCAGTAGATCTTGTGCTGCATGCGCGAGGCGAAGGTCATCTCCTTGAACGGTCCGACGAAGTTCCAACGCTCGGCCGCTGCCGACTCGTCACCGACCAGCTCGATCTCTCGGAGGTCGCCGCAGCCGAGTCCGAGCTCGTGAGCCAGACGGATGAAGCGAATCTCCATGGGGTCGAAGCCCATCAGGGAGGCTGCCACCGCGTCGATGGCCACCTGATCCGAGCTTGCGAGGATGACGTTTTTGGCATGCGGGATCATGCACCTCGGTCCAGGGCCGTCACCGGCGAAGGTGCCATCCATGACGGCAAAGACACCGCGGTGGATCTTCTTCTGGATCATCAGGAGATCGACCAGGGTCTCGTGGATCACCGGGTGGGTCCAGTGACGTCTCTCGTTGAGGAGCCCCCCGAAGGCGTTCTTCATGGCGCCGGTGGTGGTCGTAAAGACGTGGGTCTTGACCGTCGGCAGATGAATGATGTTCTCACCGATGAATCGTCGGGGGATGTGGAAGCCCTTCGGATAGACCTCGTTGAGGCAGAGGAAGTCGTCGGCCAGATCTCCGACCGCATCGCGGATATGGATCCACTCTTCGCCCTCGTAGAGGTGGACGTTGCGTAGATCATGGGCTTCGACAACCGGCAGCTGCTTGTTCTCGCGTTCGCCCAGATGAGCGTCAATGACGACCGTGCGGTTGTGACAGGCGTGGATCAGCGCGGGATCGTACCCGTCGCGCAGCATCGTTCGGATCACACCTTCGAGCTGCCATGGCGTGGTGGAACTGCCCGGATAGAAGAAGTGCCACGAGATGTTCACCTTCAGAGCGGTGTCGGCATCCGGGGCGATCACTTCCCTGTAACCGGCCAGGTTCATGAGCTCGCCATAGTCGGCCAGCACGGTCCGAGGGTTGGTTTTGAGGATGGCTACGCGCGATTTCATGAGGGGGTCTCCGTCCCTGGAATCGGGCGGCAGTCTACCACTCGGGGACTTCAGGGATGAGAAGCTTAGCCCGCATTGTTCATGACCTCGCGAGCAGATTGCGGGCGATCTCCACAGTCCACTAGATGCCGTGGGGCTCATGAAGAATGCGGGCTAGGGACCCGAGGCCCGCTTGGCAGCCGCGGCGTGAGCCGTGGCCGCCGTGCAGTCAATGACAGAGGTCCGAGGTGTGGGTGAGGAGGATGTCGTGCACCTCCTCGGGGGACAGGAGCCCATCCCGTTGGAGTCGGAGGGCCAGGTACTCGGCGATGGTGATCAGATCCCAATTGAGCAACTCGGTGGCTTCATCCTGACTGATTGCGCTGTCGCGCACGGCCAGCTGCAGGAGGGCATCGGCCACGGCATCGATCGATGGTGGGGGACAGTGTCTGAGCTCGGCAACGACGAGTTCTCTGGGTTGTTCCATTACGATTACCTCAAGCTCTCTCTCGGCTAGTGCTCTTGAGTTTCGGCTGTTGGCTGTCGCTTCTTCGTCTCTTTGGCGCTCGGCTGGTATCGACGCACCCAGTACCTGTGGTACTCCCCGGAGGCGGTGAGGTTTTCGCAGACCCGTGCACACCGCTCGCAGAGAAACTTGTCGGTGAGGGCCCCGCAATCCGGGCAACGGCGTGAAGACTCTTGATTCATCGAGTGCTTTCTCCAGCTCGCATTGTGACGTCTCTCTCTGCTCACTCAACGTATACAGCAGAAAGCGTGCCAAGGTCCAGGAGGTTGGAAAACGCTTATTTCTATACTGTTATGAAAGCCCGAGCTGTCAAATAATGGCAGCATGGTGACAGGCGATGATGGAGGGATCCAAAATTTTGACTTCAAGAAAGGGCGGCACTTCACCGAAAAAATGGAGGA
Organism: Acidobacteriota bacterium; assembly: GCA_030597375.1. GTDB lineage: Bacteria > Acidobacteriota > Thermoanaerobaculia > Multivoradales > JAHEKO01 > JAUVRX01. Next base: position 2,823 of record JAUVRX010000207.1, on the reverse strand, counting down.
AACCACGTGATTAACAGGGAAACCGCAGGAAATGTGGAAGTGCTGCGGCTGCAGCACGGCAAGGTCAACGTGCTGGATACAGAGCTGCTCCAGGCCCTCGACGAGCAGTTGGTGTCTCTGGAGGAAGAGCCCTGGCGTTCGGTGGTCCTCACAGGAAATGAGCGAGCCTTTTCAGCTGGGCTCGATCTCCAGAGAATCCTCGATGGTGGCGCCGTCTACGTGGTGTCACTGCTGGAGGTGCTGTCTCGCTTGCTGCTGAGAATGATTCGCTTTCCGCGACCGATGATTGCGGCCATCCATGGCCACGCCATCGCCGGAGGATGCCTTCTGCCCTGTGCCTGCGACTATCGCCTCATGGCATCGGGTGGCGGCCGCATTGGCGTGACCGAGCTACTGGTGGGGGTCCCATTTCCGGCCGCTGCCCTGGAACCGGTTCGTCACGTGGTGGACCGCCGATACCTGCGGCGTCTGGTCTACGAGTCCGAGTTGCTCTCAGCGGAGGAGGCTCTGGATGCCAGCCTCGTGGATGAAGTGCTGTCACCGGAAGGTCTCCTCCCCCGATCCCTGGAGCTCGGCGAGCGGCTGGCCCGCATTCGGCCAGCCGTCTTTACGATGACAAAGCAGCAGCTGACAGCGCCCATGCTCGAGCGGATCGAGAGCCTGACCGCGCTGTGCGAACCCGATGCCGAAGAGCTCTGGTTGGGGGAGGAGGCACTCGAAGCCATCCGTCGATTCGTCGAGAAGAATCTCTAACGAGCCGGACCTGGACGGCCTACCGTAACTGCCGATGGGGTGTCGTCAGGGCGAGGTCGGTGCCTCGAGGCCCACTCTGGGGCGAGGTGAATCGGCAGGGACGACCCGGGTCAGCCACTTCTCCAGGTACTCACGGTGCAGGGGCGTCTGGGGAAAGGTCTCCTCGGCCCCATAGGGGTAGACGCTCATGGCCCTGAAGGGCAACGGCTCCACCTGCTCCCCAGCACCCGTATTGCGATCGGCGTCTTTGTCCCAGCCGTGGCTCTCGAGGAACAGGGTGCGCCGCCATCCCGGCTGTACCGGGGCTAGGCCAGAGACGTCGAACACCAGGATCATCTCGTCTCCCGGACCCATGATCACCGAGCGATCGTCGGCATCCTGCAGCAGCTCTCGAACATCACCGTATCGGGTGTAGTGGCCGGGGAAGGCCAGCCATGGCGACTCGCTGCTCACCCGCTCGTAGTCGAACAGATGCGGCCCGTTCGGTGCCGGCCGGACCATCTCGGAGAAGCCTCGATAGTGCAGGTCGGCCTCTGCGGGTGCCAACTTTGCCTGGACGCTGGGCTCGTCATCCGCGGTGGCCGTCGACCAGGCGATCCGGTCCCAGGAGAGCCACTGGGTGCCGACGATACGCAAACGAGTCGCTCCCTCCGGTAGCGGCGGGGTGTCGACGACCATGATCTTGGATGTGCCTGCCGGGAAACCCATCGATGGCATGAGGACCTGCCAGCCGGCTTCGGTCTCGACCTCCAGTCGGGGAGGCCAGGTCTCGAGATCCGGCCGCTGGGCGACCGCCAGATTGAGACTCGCATCGGACGGGAAGATCCAGCCATCCAGATGCAGGCGAATCGGAGACGAGGGTGAGGACCCCAGATCGAAAGTGAACTGCCACGGCTCGGCGGCCACGCCCTGGTATTCGCTCCGTTCCCAGCCGTCGGCGAAGACTCCGTCACGGGTGGTGACGCGCTCCGTCACATCCTCACCCTTGGCGTCCCAGGCCCGAGCCACTGGCCTCAGACCCCTGGTGGCGAGAACGGCATCGGCAATCACCCTACCGGGGACGATGCGCAGATTGCTGGCCACCTCGAGGTCGTCGGGATGATCCACGACCCAGGCACGAACGTAGTCGAAGAACGCGGCTTCCCAGAGCTCTTCGGTGACCATGAGGCGATAGGAGCCATCGACGGACACTGCGCCGTCCACTCGAACCAACTCCTGGGGATCCGAGGATGCCCAGACGCCGGGAGCCACCGGTAGACCGGCTGGTGCACCCCACAGAAGATCGGTGACGAACTGAACCCGTTTGCCGTCCCACGCATAGAGGAAGGGACAGCTGCCCTTGAGCAATTGCTCCTCGACGATCCACTGGTTGGTGGGCGGTTGCAGGCGGTTCTGCGGCACGCCATTGGTCCACACGGCGCGCAAGATCTCAACCGTGGGCTGCTGGCCCAACCCGAAGTGGGTGACGTCGGAGCTCACCTCCTGGAACTGGTAGGCAAGGCCGTGGATCACCTCGAGGGTGGCACCAAAACCGAGGATGTTGTTCTTGCTGTTGCCCTTGTCTAGGCCGCGCAACCGGACCATCATGCAGCGGTTTTCGCTGCCGCCACGGTTCTCCAGGCGGGTGAGACCCTCGGGTCCTCCCACCAGGAGGTCCAGGTCACAGTCCTGGTCCAGATCGATGGCCGCCAGGGAGGTGGCCGAGCTCGGAGCTCCTTCGACCGGCAGCTCCTCGAAGGAGGGTCCGGGGCGCTGGGCCGCGATGACGACTCCGGAAGGACCCGCCAGCCCCAGGTCCATCCTGCCATCGTTGTCGGCATCGAAGACGACCAGAGAGCTCCAGCCTTCTTTGCTGTCGAGCTTCGAACCGAGGTCCCAGGGCTCGAAGCGGCCTCCCAGGTTGTGAAAGAACTGTAGCTCGTTGCCGCCGGCCACCAGGTCGGTGAGTCCATCGTTGTCCAGATCGGAGCTGATCACGATCGTCGCCGGTTTGGCGTCGGCCAGGCCGCCGTCGGCCGTACGGTCGACGAACTGCCCCTGGCGAAGATTGTCCAGCCAGGTCAGGCCGCC
>JAUVRX010000298.1 GCA_030597375.1 Acidobacteriota bacterium | reverse complement strand
GAGCACGGTTCTCGGCGATTTCGCCGATGCCACGTTCACCTACAACGGCGTTACCTCCACCTTCTTCAAACGGGACGGCAAGTTCTTCGTGCGGACCGACGGCCCCGATGGAGAGCTGCAGGACTACAAGATTGCCTACACCTTCGGGGCCGTGCCGCTACAGCAGTACCTGATCGAGTTCCCGAAGGGCCGATATCAGGCCCTCAGCCTCTGTTGGGACACCCGCTCGGTCGAAGAGGGTGGGCAGCGATGGTTTCATCTCTACCCCGATGCCGCGATCGATCATGAAGATCCGCTGCACTGGACCGGGGTCAATCAAAACTGGAACTTCATGTGCGCCGAGTGCCACTCGACCAATCTCGAGAAGAGATACCTCGCCAACGAGGGCCGATTCGACACCACCTGGTCGGAGATCAACGTCTCGTGCGAGGCCTGCCACGGGCCAGGCTCGCTCCATGTGGAGTGGGCTGACGCGGTCGCCTTGCGAAGGAAGCCTCCCTACGACAACGGGCACATGGGTCTGGTGGTGAGGCTCGAGGATCCGGGCAGGGGTACCTGGATCGTGAGTCCGGAGACCGGTAGTGGAACGCGGATGGCGCCCCCGGTCGAGACCCGGGAAATCGACACCTGTGCCCGCTGTCACTCGCGACGCGGCTTGATCTGGGAAGACTACGAGTTCGACCGACCGCTGCTCGACACCCATCGGCTGGCTCTGCTGGAAGAGGGCCTCTACCACGCCGACGGCCAGATCCTGGAAGAGGTCTACGTTCACGGGTCCTATCTGCAGAGCAAGATGTTCCAGAAGGGCGTGACCTGCAGCGACTGCCACGATCCCCACAGCCTGGAGCTCCACTTTCCTGGTGACTCGGTCTGCGTCCGCTGTCACTCAAGAGAGAGGTTCGCGACCCAGGAGCACCACTTCCACAAGCCGGACACGAAGGGCGCCTTTTGCGTCGATTGCCACATGCCGCCCAAGAACTACATGGTTGTGGACCCGCGCCACGATCACAGCCTGCGGATTCCCCGGCCGGACCTGTCTCTGAAGCTCGGTACCCCGAATGCCTGCAACGATTGCCATGAGGAGAAATCGGTACAGTGGTCCGTGGACTGGATCGTCAAATGGTACGGCGCCGAACGACGCCAGGAGCCGCGCTACGGCGAAGCCCTTCACGCGGGACGAATGGGCCTGCCTGGTGCCGAGCAGGCGCTGACTGAGCTGATCGAGAACGAAGAGGCTCCTGCCATCGCCCGGGCAACGGCGCTGACGCTTCTGCCCAGACACATGACGGTGGGCTCTCTTCCAGTGGTCGAGCGGGCGCTGGGTGACCACAATCCGCTGATTCGTATGGCAGCCGTTCGAGCCACCGACGTCCTCGACGACTCCACGAGACTCTCACTGGACTACCCTCTATTGCACGATCCGGTTCGCTCCGTGAGGTTCGAGGCAGCGACTCGCTTGGCCACGGTGCCACGAGAGCTGTTTTCCTCTCCACAGCAGACGGCTCTCCAGAATACCCTTGCCGAGTATCGGGAATCACAGCGCATCAACGCCGATCGCGCCGAATCCCATCTCAATCTCGGCTGGTTGCATTCGATCGACGGCGACCTGGACAAGGCCGAGGAGGCGTACCTCCAAGCCCTCGAGGTGGATCCCTTGTACCCCGGCACCTTCATCAACATCGCGGATCTCTACCGTATGCAGGGTCGCGATGCAGAAGGCGAGAGGATGCTTCGCAGGGCCTTGGAGATCTACCCCGAGAGCGGCGACATCCGTCATGCCCTGGGGCTGAGCCTCGTCCGGCTTCGACGTCCTGTGGAAGCGTTGGGGGAGCTGAAACTAGCGGCCGAGACGCAGCCCGAGGTGGCGCGCTACGCCTATGTCTATGGCGTCGCGCTCCTGGACTCGGGCGAGGCTCAACAAGGTATGGAGGTGTTGGAGGCCGCCCACCGAAGACACCCGACCGACCGAGAGCTCCTCATGGGCCTGGTGTCGATCTACCGATCGAACGGCAATTTGGACGCCGCCCTGGAGTACGCTCGCAAGCTCCAGGCTCTGGCGCCGCAGGACCCGAACGTCCAGAGGATGATCGAAGACCTCGAGAATTCCGCTTGATGGCAAGTGTGCATGTGTGCTTATCGTTATCTGTTGCATAAGTGCTGGGTAGAATCTCGGTTATCCTAGGCAAAGCAAGAATCCCTCAGACCCACGGGCTCCAGTCGGGCCCAACCCGAGTGGCTTGGGCGGGGGGGAGAGAAAGTCGAGTCATGAAACTGCCTCTCGAACCGGTCGTCTCGGCCAGAAAGCCCGGGAAGCGACAGATCGAGGTCCTGGACAGAATCCTCTCGGAGAGGGCCCTCGAACTGGTCTTCCAACCCATCTTCGAAGTGGCTACGGGTGAGGTCTTCGGCTACGAGGTGCTGACGCGTATCCCATCTCCAGCCTTCACGGGCCCGGAGGCCCTTTACAATGCTGCCACCCGCGTCGGAAAGGTAGGTGAGCTCGGCAGGCTGCAGCGGTCCCTCGCCGTCAATCTCGCTCCGGGCTACCCCCTTTTCCTCAACGTTCACCCGGCGGAATTCGACTATCCTTTTCTTGTACAGCCCGACGACCCGATATTTCGACATGGAGAGGATGTCTATCTCGAGGTCACCGAATCGGCTCCCTTGAGCCACTTCGAGCAATGCGCCAGCGTGCTCGGGGAGCTGCGCAAGAAGGGCATCCAGGTGGCCATTGACGACTTCGGATCGGGGTTCTCCAACGTCAAGCACATCGCCGATCTGGCACCCGACATCGTCAAGCTCGACCGCGAGCTGATGAGCCAGGTGCACCATGGCTCTCGCCAGTTCAAACTGCTCCTGTCCATCGTCCGGTTGTGCAAGGACATGGGAGCCCGCGTGGTGGCCGAGGGCATCGAGACCACCGAAGAATACGCGGTCGCCGAGCATGCGGGGGTAGATTTCTGCCAGGGCTATCTCCTGGGCCGACCTGGGAAGATCCCTGAAGGCAAGAGCTGGAACCCCTCCAGCTAGCCCGCATTCTTCACAAGCCCCACAGCACCGCCCCACAGAACTTGACTCGGACATGACGATGTCAAACCATGGGGGATACTTTGCCTGCATGGATAATGCGGGCTAAGCGTGAGGCCAATGAAATGACTGCATCAGAGCTTCTCGACAAGACTTTTCTGGGCAATCCCCTCTCGAGCTGGATGGTGGCGGTAGGGCTAGCCCTGGCAACGCTGTTGTTGCTGACGGTCCTTCGATACCTGTTCAAGAAGCGGTTCGGTGCGCTGGCCAGGTCCACCAGGACGGTCCTCGACGATCTTCTGGTGGCTGTCCTCGAGGGCACGCGCCCGATCTTTCTGATCGTCGTTGCGGT
>JAUVRX010000256.1 GCA_030597375.1 Acidobacteriota bacterium | reverse complement strand
GGTCCAGACAACTCGAGACTGGTCTCGACACCGTCTCGCTGACTGTCGTGATGGTGGCCGGTTGGAGCCTGGTCGAATGGTACCGACTCGAATCCCCACGCGCCGCCATGCCTCTTGGGCACCATAACCTGTTGGCAGGCTGGCTCGTCTTCTTGCTACCTCTGGCGGCGGTTGGGCTCCATCGATCGGGTGCCCACCGCTGGCTCGCGGGGACAGCTCTGACGATCGGTGCGGGTGCCATTTTGGCAACCGGTTCTCTGCTCGGGATCGCGGCTTTGACGCTGCAGGGCACATTGGCAGCATTTTGGTGGAGGCCGCTCCGACTCCCTCTCGCAGCAGCCACGGGGATCGCGGCTCTGACCCAGGTACCGAGGGGGCTGAGCGTTCTGGCCGCAAGTGACCTCTCGAGCCAAGCGCGCCTGGTCTATCTACAGGGAGCCTGGGACGGCTTCGTCGAGCGGCCTGTATGGGGTTGGGGCCCAGGTTCGACGCCCTGGCTGAGCGCTCGTTTTCTGCAGCCCGACCCTGCCATCAACCCACCCAGTCAAGTGGTGGGTGACTTCCACTCGCTGCCGGCTCAACTGGCCTTCGAGTTGGGCCTGGCAGGCCTGATCCTGGCCTCAGTGCTCTGGCTGCTTTTCATCGCCCGACGCTGGCGTCCGGGAGCCGAGGCACCGTCCACTCCCGAACAGCTCGCACCCCTCCTCGGACTCGTCGGGGGAACCCTTTACCTTCTGGGTAACGCACCTGTCACAGTGCTCGCTCTGCCAACCGCCTCCATCATCACGGCCGGGGCCGCTCTGGCGGTCGAATCCGGCACCAACCGCCACCGGTCCCAGCAGCGAGTTGTCTTTGCCTTGCTGTACCTGCTTCCAGTGGCGGTGCTGCTCCTACCGAAACTCCTGGCGCAGGTTCACTACGATCGCGCCGCGACCGCCGAGACCCCGTTGGAAGCCCTGGACGAGATCCGATGGGCAAGAGACCTGGATCCCACCTTTCCTCTCTACGGCGCCAGGGCTTCCTGGCTGCAGGGATCCCTCTACGGCGTCGACGACGAATCGGCCATGCTCGCCCTTCAAGCTGCTGAAGAGGCTCGGGGGATCGCCCCCTTCTGGCTCACAGCCGGCTTCATGGGCCTGGAAACATCGGCAAGTTGGACCGCTGAAGCCCTGGCTACCGCTCGGGACCTGGATCCCCTGTCACCGCTTCCACCGTTCCTGATGGCACTGAGCCAGCCGGAGCATCCCGAAGCCGCGCAGTGGGCGGCACAGGCGATTCGACTCGAGCCGAAGCTGTCGCAGACGCCGCCCTTTCTTGAAAGCCCCGACTTGCGGCGACGGACGATCGAAGCTCTCCGGGCAAGCCGGTCCGACGACAGCCTGATCGCCCAAATGGAGCCCGGCAGCCTTGGGGGGCCGCCCGCTGCTGCCCTGGGCCTGAGCATGGACCGGACTCCAGCCGTCGCGTTTTCCCTCTATGGATTCCGTCGCCGCCCCTGGCCGGCAACCCTCGTCCGCCTGCCTCTTCGGCACTAGTGGACTGTAACGCTCAAACGGATAGTGGATGTGCGAGTCATCGGGTTCGAGATCAAGGCGCGCAGACGCAGGCATAGCGGGACTATGTCGAGGAGGCGCAACGCCGAGATCGGGCCTGAGGAGCGCTCAGGCGCTAATCGTTTGAGCGTTACAGTCCACTAGGGAGCCACGACAAGCTAGAATACATACCGGCTGAACCACGGCACCGGCTGCGTACCTGCAACTTCGTAGGTGAAGCGTATTTGCGTGCCCCAGGGAAGAGTTGTGATTACTGCCATCCTGAGCAGAAAAGGGGGTGTTGGGAAGACCACCACTTCCGTCAATCTTGGAGCGGCGCTGGCTGCCCAGGGGTACAAGGTATTGCTCGTAGACCTCGATAGCCAGGCATCGACCTCCCTTTCCCTGGGAGTCTCGAGATGGGCGCTGGCACCCTCGTCAGCCGATGTGCTCCTCAATTCCTACCCGATCGCCGATGCGATCAGAGCCACCCGGGTGATGGGGCTCTACCTGATCACGGCCTCGACCGACCTGACCAGCCTGGACCGCGAGTTGGGTCCTGTACCGCGTCGGGAGAGCCTCCTCAAGGAGGAGCTCTCCGAGGTGACTGACGGTTTCGACTTCGTCCTGATCGACTGCCCGGCCTTCCCCTCCCTGGCGCCGGTCAACGCGCTCATGGCGTCGGATTGCTATATCGTACCGGCCGTACCCCACTTTCTGGCTATCGAGGGTGTGCGCAATGTCTGCGCTTCGGCGGACCGTCTCTGCGAGCGCTTGGGTAGCCCCACTCGTCTGCTCGGAGTGGCGCTCACCATGGTCGACTATCGGACCCGAGCGAGTCGAGTCAATGTGCAGCAGATCCGACAGGAATTCGAGGAGCGGGTGTTCGCCATCGAGATCCGCACCAACATCCGGCTGGCGGAGGCCCCTGCACATGGCCAGACCATCTTCGAGTTCGACCCCAAATCCCCGGGTGCCGAGGCGTACCGCCTCCTGGCCGAGGAGTTCGTCCTGCGAGCCGGTCTCATGAGTGGATTCTCCATGCAGACAGAGCGCAGAGCTTCGGCAAGCCACTGAAACCAAGAACCCATGGATTCTCCTTGCCCGGCTGAAGCGGGTGCTGCGGTTTCGCACGTCGGTCCGGCCAGACCAGAAAATGGGAGCCGAATGGCACCTTCTCCGTATCTAACCAAGACGAGACGGCCCGAGATTTGCATTCGTAGAGCGCAAGATGTTCGATAAGAGTTCCAGCTGGCAGAGCCTCAAGGGCGAGACGCCGAGCCCCTTCAGGGTGCATCTCGGTTACGTACCCGACATCGACACCGAAAGCGAGGACAGGGAGACGAGGATCCGTACCCGCATCGCCGTGGGAATCGCAATTGCCCTGCATGGCATCTTCTTCCTGCTGAATCTGCCCGAAATGGAGGCCAAGCCCATGCGGGCGGCCCGCAAGCAGGAGGTCTACGTGGTGCAGCAGATCCGCTTCAATCCACCTCCGCCGCAACGCCAGGAGCAGATCCCCAAGCGCGCCGAGAAGAGAAAGAAGGTCCCAATTCCCGATCCGACACCCGACGAGCCCGAGCCCATTGTCGTCGAGGAGGTCGAGGTGCCGGAAACCGACCTCACGGGCCTGGAGGACGCGGTCTTCGGAGTGCCGAACGTGCCGGCGGGATTCGGTCGGTATCCTGGCACCGGACCGATGAAGGTAGGCGGTTCAGTGCTACCGCCCCGAAAGACCTTCTCGCCCGCCCCCCCCTACACCGAAGAAGCACGACAGGGACGCATCCAGGGAGTCGTCATCCTGGAGGCGATCATCGATGCGGAGGGCAACGTGCGCGATGTGAAGGTGCTCAAGGGCCTGCCCATGGGACTCGGCGAGTCTGCGGTCGAAACCGCCATGCGGTGGAAGTTCGAGCCGGCTACCATGCAAGGTGAACCGGTGGCCGTCTACTTCAGTCTGACGATCCGATTCTCCCTGCAATAGAACCTCCTTCAGGATCTTCCGGACCGCCGCCTACCGATCTTCGAAGGCCTCCAGGACTCCCAGCGAGTAGTCGATGTCGTACGCCGTGTGGTCCGCCGACACCTGGAAACGGATCTCCTCGTCGCCCTTCGGTACCACCGGGAAATTGAGGCCCGTTGCCAGCACACCGTTGACCTTCAAGTGCTCGACCAGAGCCGACGTACGAGCCGTGTCGCGAACCATCAAAGGTACCACGGGATGCTCTCCTGGAATGGTCTCGAAGCCGAGCTTCACCAGACCCTGCTCGAACCTTGCCGTCATGGCCCTGAGATGCTCCAGTAGCTCCAGGCCGAGTGGGCTGTCGACCATCTCCACAGCCCGGAGCGCCGCCGAAGCCTCGGCTGGAGTGATCGGATTCGAGTAGATGTAGAAGACGGACTTCTCCCGCAGGTACTCGATCAGACTGCCGCCACCGACCACGTAGCCGCCATTGACCCCGAAGGCCTTGCCGAGAGTCGCCACCAACACATCCACCTGACCGCTACCGGTGTACTCCTCGGTTCCTCGGCCCGTCTTCCCGAAGGCACCCACCCCGTGCGAATCGTCCACGACGACGACGACGTTCTCCTCGAACCGGGAGTCGTATTCGCGTGCCACCTCGATGATCTCCGGCAGTGGAGCCCAGTCGCCCCGCATGCTGAAGATTCCATCGGTCACCACGAGGGCCCGGCGACAGGTACCCGCCGCCGAGTCCAGCTTCGATGC
>JAUVRX010000217.1 GCA_030597375.1 Acidobacteriota bacterium | reverse complement strand
CGCGATCCCCTGGGACTCACCTTCGCAGACATGCCCGAATCCTGGGGAACCACGGCGACCGGCGGCGCTGACCGCCGCGGCTTCGATGTCGAAGCCGAAGTCCGAGAGGCGGTGACCCGATTGGAGAGCTCGACCCGCCGGGCCAGTGACAGGAACGACATCCTTGCCCTCACCAGCTCGCTGACAGAAGTCGCCGATCTGCTCCGTAGCGTCGATGGCCGCAAGTACCTCGTCTTCCTGTCCGAGGGCTTCAACAGCTCCATTCTCGTCGGTCAGGGCGGTGGCGCCACGCGTGAGGAGCAGCAGGCGATCCAGAGACAGAACGACGCCGCTGTGTACGGTGACTACGAAAGGGTCGACAGCAATCTGCGCTTCGGCGATACATCGACGCAGAATCAGCTCGGCCTCATGTTGCAGGAGTTCGTGCGAGCCGATTGCATGATCCACGCTGTGGACATCGGGGGGCTGCGAGCTGGAGCCGATGTGCGGCCCCGCCGTGAGAACAAGCAGGGTCTCTTCATGATGGCCAACGGAACCGGCGGCGAGTTCATCGAAAACTTCAACAATCTGACGGTGGCCATGGAGAAGATTCTGGAGCGCACCAGTGTCACCTACGTCCTGGCCTTCCAAGCTGAAAATCTCGAGTTGGATGGCAAATTCCACAAACTGAAGGTCAAGCTGAAGGACGGCCCGAAGGGCGCCCGCCTGGCGTATCGACCAGGCTACTTTGCCCCCAGGCCCTATGCCGAGCTGTCGCCAAGGGAGCGCATCTTCACGGCCGCTTCCAAGCTGTATGGTGATTCGAGCGGCGACCTGGGAACAGCAACCCTGGCAGCGCCATTCCAGACCGCATCGGAGCGGGCCTACGTTCCGACGCTGATCGAGATCAATGGCAGAGACCTTCTAAAGGGTAACCAGGGAGGCCTGGTTACAGCCGAGATCTATGCCTACGCCGTGGCTGAGGATGGCCACGTTCAAGACTTCTTCAATCAGATCCTCGGATTCGATCTCGAGAAGGTGGGACCGGCTCTCCAACAGACAGGCATCAAGTTCTGGAACCAGTTCGAGCTTCCACCTGGCAGCTACGTAGCCAGGGTGCTCGTTCGCAACGCCGATACGGGGACCTCTGGAGTGTCGGTGTTTCCATTTCGAGTGCCCGATGCGAGCCAGCAGGAGTCGGTCCTCCTGCCCCCAATGTTCCCCGAGCCGGCCGGCAAGTGGCTGATCGTCCGAGGCCAACGTGCCTCCGAGTCCGACCACGACTATCCGTTCATGATTCAGGGAGAGCCCTTCATTCCGGCGGTCAAGCCAGCGCTCGAAGCCGGCCAGAGCGCAACGGTCATTCTGGCCGGGTACGGCTTCGGAAGCTCGGTTCAGATCGCCGGTGAGCTCCAGACTCTCGACGGTGACCCGGTCGCAGGCGTTGCATTGACCGTTGGGGAACGCCGGCCAGCCGCCGATCCGACGATGGCTCAGTGGGCCGCCACCCTTGGACTGGGTGCCCTCGAAGCTGGCGACTACGTACTGAAAGTCACAGCCACGAAGCCCGAGACCGGCGAGAGCTTTTCCAGCACGATCACGGTCTCAGTCTCGGGCTAGGAGTCTGCGCGTCAGGGAGTAGCGGTCGACCAGTCCGTCATGTCGCCGGACTCGAAGCCGCTCTCGAAGATCGGCGGTTCGTACACCGGGGGCAGGTCGGTCCCCGACACGACGCCCAGGGGCTCATAATCGGTGTAGCCAGGAAACACCACCCCCAGATTCGTGTTCTGCAGCCTGCGGATCAGGATCTCGCTCAACACCCGCCGATAGTCTGTCGTCACTGCCAGGTCGGCGCCATCGAAGAGCTGCGCGTTGGCCAGACCGGGCCAGGTTCCCTTGACCCCTCCCAGGGCCCTACCTCGAGCGAGAGGCTGTCCGGATCGCTCATGTTGATCGCCTCGATGCTGCCACGCAGGAACTGCGTCACGAGGATCTCCTCGTTGTAGCCGGGATCGCCGAAGGCCAGGGTGTTGAAACTGGTCCCCGCATAGGCCGCGACAGCCGCAGAGCAACCTGTGATGAATCCACGTCGTGATGTACTCATGCCGGTCTGTGCTCCTCTCTGTCTGCCTCGGTCAGCGCCACAGGAACTCCGGTGACATGAAGATTAGCCCGACCATGAAGCGCAGTCGATCTGTCGTGTCCTCGTCACTGAAATCGAGGGCAAATCCCGGGTTGATTCCCTGCGCCATGAAGTCCACGATCCTCTGTCGGTCCGCGACGTCCAAAGCCCGTCGAGATTTCATGGCATCTCCATTTCCTTTGTGAGACAGTAGGTCGCCATGCAGAACGGGACAGTCCTAGCGTCTGCCCGAGGGGTAGTGCTCCTGGGGATCTGGATTGTGATGGGTGGTGGGCTCGCGGGCCAGCAGATCAGCACCTCCTGGCAGGACAAGGTGGATCCGCGGGTGCTCGAGACAGCGGCCGTCGACTCAGAGACAGAGTTCATCGTCTATTTGAAGCACCAGGCGGATCTGACGGGGGCTTCGCACCTCTCTGTAAAGGCCTCGAGAGGGCGCCATGTCTACGAGCTCCTGAGTCGAACGGCCACGGCCACCCAAGCTCCGATCCTGGCTGAGTTGCAGCGCCTGGGAGCCACCTACCGCCCCTACTGGATCGCCAACATGGTCTGGGTCGAGGGGAACCGGTACCTGATTCAGGCCATGGCAGAGAGAGGCGACGTGGCTCGCATTTTCGCCAATCCCTGGGTACGGCTCGCGGAGCCAAGCTCGAATCCCGCCGAGAGCTCCGCACCGCAGGCAGTGGAATGGAACATCGCCAGAATTGGTGCCCCTGATTTCTGGAATGCCGGCTACCGCGGCCAGGGCACCGTCGTGGCAGGCCAGGACACCGGCTATGACTGGGAACATCCCGCTCTCTCACAGTCCTATCGAGGCTGGAGCGCCGGAGAGCGGCCAACCCATGACTACAACTGGCACGACGCCATTCATGGCGACCACGATCCCAACCTGGGAAACCCTTGCGGATTCGACTCTCCCGAGCCCTGCGACGATCACGGACACGGCACCCACACCATGGGCACCATGGTGGGTGATGACGGTGGCTCCAATCAGATCGGCGTCGCACCCGGAGCCAGATGGATCGGCTGTCGCAACATGGAAAGCGGAGTCGGATCACCGACGACCTATGCCGAGTGCTTTCAGTTCTTCGTCGCGCCGACGGATCTCAAAGGTGAGAACGCCGACCCTGCCAGGGCCCCGGATGTGGTGAACAACTCCTGGGCCTGTCCTCCCGAGGAGGGGTGCGTCGATCCGACCGTTCTCGAGACCGTCGTGGAGAACGTCCGAGCCGCAGGAATCGTGGTGGTCGTCTCGGCCGGCAACACCGGGAGCTCCTGCGAGACCGTCGACACCCCGGCTGCGATCTATGAGGCCTCCCTGACGGTGGGAGCCACCAACAGCGCCGAAGAGATCGCCGGATTCTCGAGTCGCGGTGCCGCGACCGTAGACGGGGGCACGCGCTTGAAGCCTGACGTCTCGGCACCTGGCGTTTCGATCCGTTCCAGCCTTCCCGGAGGAAGTTATGGCGCCTTCAATGGCACCAGCATGGCCGCGCCTCACGTAGCCGGTCAGGTAGCCCTGCTGATCTCCAGCAAACCCTCCCTGGCCGGAGATGTCGACCGTCTCGAAGAGTGCATCGAAGGCACGGCTCGGCCACGCACCACAACAGAAAGCTGCAGTGGGGTTCCTGGAAGTCAGGTACCCAACAACACCTTCGGCTGGGGCCGTATCGAGCTCACCTGGCCGCCACCGGCAATCTGCACGCCGTCTGACGAGCTCCACGCCGACGGCTTCGAGACCGGTGGCACCGAGCGCTGGTCGGACACCGTCCAGTAGAGATTCCATCAGTGCATTCCGTCAAGCGAGGGCACACCCCCTGAGAGACTCTTGGACGTCCTGGAATGACAGCTAATCAGGATTCTTGAGATAGATCGCGGCCGAGACCCCTAGTAGGAGAATGCCCATCAACTCGAGAATCTCGTGCAACTTGATGCCGCCGATGTAGGTGCGAAGGTCCACGACATCGAAGGAGATCGCCCTGATGACGAGAAAGGCGCCCAGAGCCGCCATGCCGCAGAGGGCACCGGAGACCTCGCGAAGATGCCCCCAGGCCAGCCAGATCAGGAACAAGAAGACCGCGACGACGGCAACAGCAAAACCGCCGAAAAAAGTCACCTGCGCGATCCAACGATTCTGATACCACCCCTCCGACTCCGCGAGCCTCCTGCCGAAGGAATTGAGCCACACGTGCAGGTCGAGCTGCTTATTGACTCCTAGAAGGACAAGGATGCCAGCGAGAGCGATCCATACCCTACACAGTCGCCGTGGCTCTCCATCACGCCAGCAAGAGGATGCGGCCCGATAACAGAGTGCCGCGACCGCGAAGTAGGATAGGAACACCAGCCACCCCTGGGCTGTGAAGTCCCCTACTCCTCTTGGCGTTGGCATCATGGAGACGACGGGTGCCGGTATCCCGGCTCGCCAGATTCTACCCTTGCCCGGAGACACTTCGGGAAGCATGCCCTGATCCACCGATAACGGCAATCCCCGCATCCAGAATGGGACGGTCGATGCCGGCTGTTACGAAGGGCCAACGTACGACATCTTCTCCGACGGCTTCGAGTCCGGGGACACCGAAGACTGGCCCATCACAGTGCAGTAGGCAAGTACCCAAGGCCCTGATCTACTAGAGCGCCGTCGAGTCGAATAGGGGGCCTCCGTCGATCGGCGTGTCCTTCTTGTCGTGAGGAACGCCGACCTTCACCGTCCCCGAGCAGGTCACTCCACGAACATCCGTAGCCGTAAACCCGATGTGGTAGACCCTACCGTCGGCGGTGCCGGAGCGCTCCGCTCGCAGCTCTGCCGTGCTGGTGCCTATTCCAGCCCCATCCGGTGAGGTATCTCCGT
>JAUVRX010000279.1 GCA_030597375.1 Acidobacteriota bacterium | reverse complement strand
GGTATCGTCTACACGGCGATGCGGTCCTGGTGCACGACGTGATTCACGGTAGCTCGACGGTGCTGCGGGACAACGGAACCTTCGGATTCGCCTATTTCGACTACAGCCCCGACTTCCGTCGATTCAGACCCGAGGCCGCCAAGACCCTAGCCCTGGCGCGGGCCGAAATGGGTGAGTTGGACCCAAGACCGCATCAGGACGATCTGATCCACTACTCGGTGATCCCTTGGGTGAGCTTCTCTGGCCTCCTGCACGCTCGCAGGATTCCAAGCGAGGACTCGGTTCCGAAGATCGTCTTCGGCAAGCACCACCTCCGCGAGGGCGTGCGCAGGATGCCAATCTCGGTGGAGGTCCATCACGGTCTGATGGATGGGCTGGAGGTTGGTCAGTTCTTGGAGCGGTTTCAGGAACTGCTGAAGGCTCCGCCACTGTAGCTCGGAGCCTTCGGCAATCCGAGACTACGGGCAGTGAGGCAGTGAGGGTTGAACCGACCGTCGTACCTCCGGCCGGCCTTTGGGGGCTTGAGGGCGTATGGGCGTAAGGGCGTAGGGGACGACTCCCTGATAGGAGTCTTGATACACCCTGTTGCTCAGAAATCAGAAGATGGTGCAGGGCCGCGTACGAGGTCTCCAGCCGGAGGCCCAGGACGACGGGGGAGAGCCTCGTGCGTGGCCTAATACCACCAACGGCCAGACCCCACAGCTCCATCGCCCCACTGCATCAAAGACCGGTCGGCGCAATCGCCGAGCGCTGCAACCCCCAAGCCCTCAGAGGTCGGTCGGAAGGCACGCCCGAGCGCTCCAACCCTACTGCCCAAAGAGCAGCCGAAGGTACGCCGGCTGACTCAACCCTTTCTATAGCGGCGCTTCTTCCAGAGTTTTCGCAGGGGTACCAGGAAAGTCAGTACCAGGGCTATCAGTAGCACGCCGGCCAGGTTGCGAATCAAGGTCTGTCGATCGGCGGTGGCGGCGTTGAACAGTGCATGCCCGAAGTAGGTGTAGATGAGCATCGAAGGTACGAGCCCTATTGCCGATGCCGCCAGGAACTGAGGAAAGCGGACTCCAGCCAGCGCCGCACCGTAGTTGATGACAGCGAAGGGAATCGGTAGGAAACGGACGCGCACGATCGCCCAGAATCCGTGCTTCTCCAGGATCTTTTCGGCCCGCTGCAGCAGCGTCTCTGGGACCACGTGTGAGATCAGTTCATAGCCGAGTGCCCGCGCCAACAGGAAGCTGGCGGAGGCTCCCAGCATCGTGCCCAGGAAGTTGTAGAGCCAACCCCACTTGACGCCGAACACGACTCCCCCAGCGAAGATGAGGGGACTCACCGGTAGGCCGGTCGGCGACAAGACCAGGTAGAGAGCCAGGAGGCCGAGGGGCGCCCACCAGGCGCTGCGCAGATCCATGAGCAGCGCGACCATTTTGTCTTTCGTGAGTAGCTCGTTGAGCGGCGTCCAGCGAAATAGAGCGAAGGCAATGACCAGCAGGGCCACCAGGAGGGTAAATCGGATCACAGCCGAGCGCGGGATGGACCGACGACCCACGGGGGCCGGTGGTGATTCCGGGCTCGGCCCGTTGGTGCCTGATGACATCCGGGTCACTCGCCGGATCCGGCGGCCTTGTCCAGACCGAGGAACTCGCGCATGTGCTGGACCAGGATCTCCATCGAGCGGGGTTCCATGAAGTTCAGTTGCAGCTCGTTGATGACCATGACTTCGAGGTTCTGCCATTCGGTCCAGCAATTGCGGCAGACGCGGGACTGTAGCTCTTTGCCCAAGTCACCTGGAAAGTGTGGGCTCTCGACTCCGGGGGAGGTCTGTCCGCATCGGGCACAGAGAATAGTGGGATCCTGGGTGTCCTGGCTCATTCAACCTCTCCGGGGAGTACGATCAGACTGTCCGCCCGCTCGAGAATCTCGCTTGGAATTCGGACCATGAGCAGCACGTCCTTCTGCTGACGTTGGCCACGCAGGCTCTTGACCAACTCATCGGCCATCGCCAGCTTCACGAAAGCAGGCCGCTTTTCGTTTTGTCGAGCGCTGTCGAGCAGCAGATCTGCGATGGGCACCAATTCGACCTGCTGTGGATACTTCTCGAGCGCGAACTGCAACTGCTTGAGCAAATCCTGCATGATCTGTCCCTATTCGCTGTCGGTCAGCAATGAGCGGAAATAGTCGATCGTGCTGTTGAGGCCGTCCTCCAACGCAATCCGTGGCGACCACTCGAGAATTTCCCTGGCAAGCGTGATGTCGGGTTGGCGTGTCTTCGGATCATCGACCGGCAACGGCTCGAAGACGATCTCGCTCTTGCTGCCGGTTGCCTGGCAAATTCGTTGGGCGAACTGCAGAATGGTCATCTCTTCCGGGTTCCCCACATTGATTGGGTGTGAAGCATCGCTGTTCAAGAGGCGCCAGATGCCTTCGACCAGATCGTCTACATAACAGAAGGAGCGTGTTTGAGAGCCATCTCCAAAGACCGTGAGCGGCTCTCCAAGGAGCGCTTGCTGTATGAAGGCGGGAACCACTCGCCCGTCCTTCGGGCGCATCCGAGGGCCATAGGTGTTGAAGATCCGCACGATCCGCGTGTCGAGACCGTGGAAGCGGTGATAGGCCATGACCATGGCCTCGGAGAATCGCTTGGCCTCGTCGTAGACCCCGCGAGGGCCTACGGGGTTGACGTTGCCCCAGTAGCTCTCCGGCTGAGGATGTACCAGCGGATCGCCGTAGACCTCGGACGTAGAGGCCAGCAGATACCGGGCCTCCTTGACCTTGGCGAGGCCCAGGGTGTTGTGGGTCCCGAGCGAGCCCACCTTGAGGGTCTGGATGGGCAGCTCGAGGTAGTCCATTGGGCTTGCCGGTGAAGCGAAGTGCATGACGTTGTCGAGAGGTACGTTGACCTCGAACGGCCGCGTCACGTCGTGCTCGATGAACTGGAAATCGTCGCGATCGAGCAACGGCTCGATGTTCTCGAGTTTTCCCGTCAAGAGGTTGTCGACACAGACAACCCTATGTCCTTCCTGCAGGAGTCGCTCACAGAGGTGGGAGCCCAGAAATCCTGCCCCGCCAGTAACCAGAGTAGTCTTCATACCTCGGCCCTTCGTTCCTGGCAGGCGTCCGCCCGTCCGACCGAGATGTAGTCGAAGCCGGCAGCCTGCATCTTTGCTGGTTCGTAGATGTTCCTCAAGTCGACGATCAGAGGCCGCTTGAGAAGCTTCTTCAGGCGCTCGAGTTCGAGCGCCCTGAACTGGTTCCATTCGGTGGCGATGACCACCCCGTCAGCCCCGGCGGCAGCGTCGTAGGAGTTCTCACAGTATTCGACCTGCGGCCATTCTTCTCGAAAAGCCCCCATTGCGGCCGGATCGAAGGCCCGCACCGCGACTCCGGCATCGAGCAGCCCCTTGATGATCTCGATGGCTGGCGACTCTCGAATATCGTCGGTGTCGGGCTTGAACGACAAACCCAGGACGGCGATGGTCTTGCCTTCGAGCTCGCCTCCGAAAGCGTTCGAGATCTTCTCGACCATCCGTTCCTTGGTGGCCTGATTCACCGCCATGACAGACTCCATGATCTGGAAGTGGAGGCCGTGCTCCAGAGCGATCTGTACGACAGCTCGAGAGTCCTTTGGGAAGCAGGAGCCCCCGAAGCCGGGGCCCGGATGCAGGAACTGGGGTCCGATCCTGCTGTCGAGCCCCATGCCGCGTGCCACGGTCTCGACATCGGCACCGAGCCTCTCGCAGAGGTGAGCCACCTCGTTGATGAACGAGACCTTGGTCGCCAGAAAGCCATTGGAGGCGTACTTGAT
>JAUVRX010000011.1 GCA_030597375.1 Acidobacteriota bacterium | reverse complement strand
GCCGGGAGTCCGAGCAGTGCTTCGACACTGGTGATGCCGTTCTCGATCAGGAGCTCGGCGGTTGCTGGGCCGATACCGGATATGTCGATGAGTTTGACTTGTTTCATGGAGCTCCTTTCGGTTTCCGTCCCCCCAGGCCGAGGGTGGAGTCTACAACGCTTGCTCCGTGCGGGAGCCTCAGAAGGTGCGACAGCTCAGAGCCTACGTCCCGTGGAGCCGTGCCGCAGCGAGATCCTTCTCAAGCAGAAGAGCCTAGCCATAGCGGCCTTCGATGTAGTCCGCGGTCTCCTGGTGTCGAGGAGTGACGAAAAGCTCTTCGGTTGGGGCGTGCTCTACGACCCTGCCGAGCAGCATGAAGATGCACTCTTCACTGGTGCGCCGTGCCTGGGCCATGTTGTGGGTGACGATGAGGATCGTATATTGGCCGCGCAGCTCCCAGATCATCTCCTCGACAGCTTCCGTTCCCGTGGGGTCGAGCGCCGAGCAGGGCTCGTCCATCAACAGGACCGCCGGTTTGACGGGCAGGAGACGTGCGATGCAGAGCTTTTGCTGCTCCTCCAGGGATAACTCGATGGCCGGTCGGCCGAGTTTTTCCTTGACCACGTCCCAGAGCAATACTTGCCGTAGGGCTCTCTCCACGATTTCGTCCCGTTGCGATCTTGTGAGCCGCCCCCGGCCTTCGTGCAAGCGATAGCCGAAGATCACATTGTCGCGGATCGACAGGGGTAGCGGATTCGGTCTCTGGAAGACCATGCCCACCTGCTTGCGAATCTGGATGAGCTCCACGTTGGGACCGTAGATATCGTTGCCCAAGACTGTGATGCTGCCCGTCGTACGGACGTAACCCAATCGTTCGTTGATGCGATTGATGCTGCGCAGAAACGTGGTCTTGCCGCATCCCGAAGGCCCGATCAGGGAGGTGATCTGGCCCCGCTTGATCTGCAGGTCGACGTCGAAGAGGGCCTGGAAGGTGCTGTACCAGAGGTTCAGCGCCTGCGTCTCGATAGCGTAGGTGATCTCTGGCCTAGCCAAAGCGACCCTCCACGTAGGCACGAGTACGATCGTCACTGACCTGGCCATCGAAGATGGCGGCGGTGTCTCCAATCTCGACCAACTCCCCGGAGAGGAAGAAGGCGGTTCGATCGGCCAGACGGCGGGCCTGTTGCACGAGGTTGGTCACCAGTACGATGGTGAGCTCCTGCTTCAGATCCTTGAGAACGTCTTCGATCCGCATGGTGGTGACGGGATCGACTGCGATCGAGAACTCGTCCAGGAGCAGGAGGTCGGGCTCCTGGGAGAGGGCGCGGGCAATCGTCAGCCGCTGTTGCTGGCCGCCGGAAAGCAGGCTGCCCAGGGAGTCGAGACGATCCTTGACTTCGTCCCAGAGCGCGGCCCGCTGGAGGCATCGTTCCACGATGGGGTCGAGTCGCGACTTCTTCTTGATGCCGGCCAATCTTGGCGCCAGGGCCACATTGTCGTAGATGCTCATTGGCAGCCCAACCGGCAGGGGAAAGACGACGCCAATGCGTCGACGCAAGGCGTAGACGTTGCGCCATTCTTGGACTTCTTTGCCGTCGAGGACGATGCTGCCCTCGACCCGCATGCCGGGCACGAAGAAGTCCATCCGATTCAGGGCGCGGAGGAAGGAGGTCTTGCCGCTGTTGGCCGGGCCGATGATGCCGAAGATCTCGTTCTGGCGGACGTCGAGCGTGACGTCGCGAAGGGCTGCCCTGGTCCCGTAGTAGATCGACAGGTTCCTGACATCGAGCTTGACCGGTGAGGAGGACACCACATCGCCGGTGTGGGCTGTCGAAGATCGCCTCACCTCTACCATTTCTTCTTGCCCCGCAGGTACATGCGAAAGCCGATGGAGACGGCGTTCATGGCCAGCACCATGGCGATCAGGACGAGAGCGACTCCGTAGGGCAGCGCTTCGGGGACGCCCGGTACCTGAGTGGAGATCACGAATAGATGCAGCGACATGGCCATGGTCTGGTCGAAGACGCTCTGCGGCAGAAATGGCAGGAAGAAGGCGGCCCCTGTGAACATGATGGGTGCCGTCTCGCCGGCGGTGCGGGAAACCTCCAGGATGATGCCGGTCAGGATGCCGCTGACCGAGTTTGGCAGGACGACCTTTCGAATGGTCTGCCACCGGGTCGCGCCCATGTTCCAGCAGGCCTCGCGAAACGCCAATGGGACTGCTTGCAGCGATTCCCTCGTGGCGACGATGACCACGGGCAGGGTCATGATCGCCAGAGTCAGACTGGCGGCCAGGATGCTGGTCCCGAAGCGGAAGAAGAGCACGAAGGCGCCGACCCCGAACAGTGCATGGACGATGGAGGGCACCCCGGCCAGGTTGATGATCGCCAGGTTGATGACTCGGGTCAGCCAGTTGTCGGGTGCGTATTCGCTCAGGTAGAGGGCGGCTGCCACCCCGACGGGCACCGAGGCCAGCAGGGCGACGGCCACGAGCCAGACGGTGCCGATGAGGGCGGGAAAGACCCCGCCTGCCGTCATGCCGTCCTTGGGCTCGGTCAGCAGGAAGTCGATGCTGATCGCAGGCCCGCCTTTGTAGACCAGGACTCCCAGGATCGCCAGAACAGGCAAGATGAGTAGAACGGTCATCACCAGAAAGGCAAGACGCCAGAGCTTCTCTACTTGCCGATTGCGGATATTGAGGTCGCTGGACTCGAACATAGAGGCTATTTCTTGCGAATACCGCGCAGCACCAGATCGGCAGTGAGGTTGATCAGGAAAGTGATGAGAAAGAGGAAGATCCCCAGGGTGAAGAGGGCTCGATAGTGATCCGAGCCTACGGCCGTCTCACCCAGTTCGGCGGCGATCGTCGCGGTCAGGGCTCTGACCGAGTCGAAGACGCTCGTCGGCAGGTTGATGGAGTGACCGCTGGCCATCAGGACGGCCATCGTCTCGCCGAATCCCCGCCCGACACCGAGCAGCACGGCGGCCACCAGACCGTTTTTGGCGGCCGGCAGAACGACCTTGAAGATCACTTGCCAACGGGTGGCCCCGAGGGCTTCCGCCGCTTCCCGATAGCCGTCGGGCACGGCCTTGAGGGCGTCCTCCGCGATCGTCGTCATGATGGGCGCCGCCATGAGCCCCAGGATCACCCCGGCGTTGAGCACGTTGAGGCCGACCGGGACGTCGAACAGCTTGATGATCAGCGAATTCATGATGCTGAGGCCGATGAACCCCCAGACGACCGACGGTATCGCCGCCAGTAGCTCGACCAGGACCTTGAGGATCTCGCGGGTCTTGCCGGTGGCGAACTCGCCTATGTAGATCGCTGCTCCCAGAGAAAAAGGGACGGCTATCAGTATCGCCAGACCAGTGATGCTCGCAGTGCCCACGATGAGTGCCAGGGCGCCATACGTGGGGTTGTGCTCGGAGGTCGGGCGCCACCGTGGAGAGGTGAAGAATTCCTTGGCATCGAAAGTGGTGGTCAGGAAGCCGGCGCCCTCCTTGGTGATGAAGACGAAGATGCCGATGATGAGCAGGATGGCCGAGACACCGCCCACGAAGACCAGGATCTGTACCGCCTTGTCGATATACCAGTCGAGGTCTCGACGGTCCATCTTCGGGCTCACAGGGACCCGGCCCGGAGTTGCTCGGCTCACTTCAGGAGGCTCCCTGCCCTCGAAGCGCCTCGATCAGCTCTTGAATCTGGAATGTGAGATTCTTGTAGGACTCTTCCAGCAGAGCGGTGGCTCGCTCTGTGTCGAGGCCTGCAGGGACGGTGCCGACGTCCCACTCGAGTACCAGGGTGTGGAAGGGGACCTCGGCGAGATGCGGCCGGGCATCCCCTTCGAGACTGACGATGACGTGATAACGAGCCAGCTCATCGAGGGTCAGGTCCAACGGTTTCGGCTGTCGATCAGCGCCGTCGAGACTGTTCCTGGCCAGAAAGACCTCCAGAGTGGGATCCATCTGCCGCGCCGGGTTCCAACCGGCGCTGGCGTACTCGCCGCTCTCTGGGAATGCCTTGCGGGCATAGGCCTCGGCCAACTGGCTGAGACCGTTGTTCTTCTCGTCGATGAACAGGATCTGATAGATCTTCGCTGCCTTGGTCTCGCCGGTGACCGCGAAGATGGTGTCCTCACAGATGTTCTTGGCCTGGTCGCTCACCCGTCCCAGCCGGTTGACGATCACCAGCAGGGCAAAGAGATCCTTGATGGGGCGAGCCTTGCTTTCGCCCTCCAACAACAGATCCTCGAAGACCTTGCGAAACGTGGTCTCCACCTGGGCCGCCATGCCCTTGGTGCCGCGAGCGAGGTCGGGATTGCCTTCGTTGAAGGCCTGGATCGCCTGGTTCAGGATGCGGCCGGCCTGGTTGGCGATCACCTCGATGTCGCTAGCCACGGATCCGGAGGGAGTCGCGGAGAGCTGGAACATTTCGCGGGCGATCGCTACGGCGTAGTCCCCGACTCTTTCCAGCTCGACGTCGAGGCGTAGTACGGACGAGACGAAACGCAGGTGTCCGGCACTCGGTAGATGCCTGGCCACGAAGCCATGACAGATCCGGTCGATATCGCGGATCTCGCGATTGATCGCCAGGTCACCCAGGATCGTCTTGTTGGCCAGCTCACGGTCGCCTTTGAGCACCGCATGGACCGCGTTGCCCAGCGCCTTCTGGATGCGGTCGGCTACCGCTGAGACCCTTCTCCGGATGGCCGAGAGGTCCTGCTCCAGCCGCTCTTCGTAATGACTCATCCCGGTCACCTCAGCCGCAGTCGACCGGTAGGACCGGTGCGTAGCCCTTGCTCTGGATGATGCACTGACCCTCGTCGCTCAGGATCCAGTCGAGGTACGTCTTGATCGCGCCTTCCGGCTGGCCTGCGGTGTACATGAACAGCGGGCGAGCGATCGGGTAGGAGCGGTCGACGGCGCTCTGTACCGAGGGTGTGATGCACTCGTCCTCGGCAGTCTCGATGCAGGGCATCTTGACCTCATGGGTGGCGTAGGCCAGGCTGCTGTAGCCGATCGCGCAGGGGGTGTTCTGAACCAGGTCGACGACGTCTTTCGAGCCGTGCATATCCAAAGAACCGAGCTTGTAGTCTTGCTTCTTCCCGAGAACCGTTTCCTTGAAGTAGACATAGGTTCCCGAGTTGTTCTGGCGGCTCACCCGAACGATCTCACGACTCTCGCAGCCAGGGATCTCGAGTCCCAGTTGGTCCCAGCTGTCGATCTCTCCGCCCTCGCCGTAGATGCCGGCCAGCTGCTCGAGAGCAAAGCCTTCGACAGGGTTGTCGGGGTGGACGAACACGGCCAGCGCGTCGTAGCCGACGGTCCATTTCACCGGATCGATGCCATGGCTCCGGGCTAGCTCGATCTCCTTGTCCTTCATCTTGCGGCTGGCATTGGCGATGTCCACGGTGCCGTTGATCATGGCCGAGATGCCCGTGCCTGAACCGCCGCCCGTCACGGCTACCGCCACGTTGGGGTCGACCTCCTTGTACCGTTCTGCCCAGGCCTGGGCGACGTTGACCAGCGTGTCGGAACCCTTGTTCTGGATCAGGGTGCGACTACGCTTGCCGGCTTCCTGGCTCCTCGGTGCGCACGCGACCAGGGCGAGAATTACGATGAGTACCCAATTCCTGTTCATGACTACCCTCCATTGGCAGTGGCTAGATATCGTTTGGAGGCTTCCGAAGTTTCCATTTCGTTCAGTGCCTGTCTGGGGCGGTCTCGGGGAGTCGCCGGCGGCACACTGTAACTCTAGACTAGGCCTGTGACAGCGATGTGACAGGTCTACTTCCGAATTCAGCCCAGACCAAGCCCGTATGATTCATGACCGCGCCAGCAGAGGGCGGAAAGGGTCCGTCGATCTCTCCTGCCGCGCCAAGATCTTCCCATCGCGGCAGAGGCGTGGCTGGTCTACAATTCGGGTGCGCCAGTTCTTCCAGCTGGGCAACCCAAGGTCTCGATAGATTCATGGTGCAGCCAACGACATCATCCCGCTACCAGCGTCGTCCAGGGAGGCTGCCTGATGGCCAATCGCGCCAGCAGTAGGCGGGTGACCTCCGAGTCGGTCGGGACCCGACGTTCCCTCCTGGTGCTCCGCGTGATTCTGCTGTGCACTCTGTTGTTCGGGTTCTTCGTCGGCCTGGACATGATGGGCCTGTCCTTCAAGCTCTTCGGCAAGGGCTTTGCAGAAGCATTGATCGAGCGCACTTCCAATCCCTTTGTCGGACTCTTCGTCGGCATCCTCGCTACGACTCTGGTGCAGAGCTCGTCGACCACCACGTCGATGATCGTGGGCCTGGTGGCCGCAGGGGCTCTCACCATCGAAGGTGCCATTCCGATGGTCATGGGTGCGAACATCGGTACCTCGGTAACGAACACGCTGGTGTCGCTGGCTCAGGTGACTCGGCGTGAGGAGTTTCAGAGGGCCTTTGCGGGCGCCACCGTGCACGACTTCTTCAACTGGCTGGCAGTCCTGATTCTGCTGCCTCTCGAGTTGGCGACAGGATTCCTGGCACGCACCGCTACCTATCTCGAGTCCTGGCTCGAAGGGGCTGGGGGAATCCATCTGTTCGACCCGCTGAAAGCGGTAGTACGGCCGGTGTCAGAAGGGTTGGCCGAGATGTTGGGGAATTCGGGCGTCGCGGTTCTGATCCTCGGAATCGCCGTGCTCATCGCCAGTCTGAAATTCCTGGTGGACCTTCTCAAGGTGCTGATGACCGGTCGAGCCGAGGCGGCCCTTCATCGAACACTCTTCCGCTCAGCTGCCGCTGCTGCCACCGCGGGTTTGGCGATTACCGTCATGGTCCAGAGCAGCTCCATCACCACTTCGCTGATGGTGCCGTTGGTGGGTGCTGGGGTGGTCACCCTGGAGCAGGTGTTTCCGTTCACGGTGGGTGCCAACATCGGCACCACGGTAACGGCCATGCTGGCCGCACTCTCTACGGGCAGCCCAGCAGCTTTGAGCGTAGCTTTGTCACACTTGATCTTCAACCTCAGTGCCGCACTTCTCATCTACGTGCCGAAGCCCGTTCGCGCCATTCCGTTGGCCATGGCCAGAGCGATGGGGAAAATGGCGGCGAGACACAAGGTCCTTGCAGTGGCCTACATCCTGGTTGTCTTCTTTGGGCTGCCAGTCCTGTTACTGTTGTTGACAGGGGCCATCTGATTCAGAGGTTGTAAGAGGTCGAACGTAGGAGACGCGCAAATGTTCCAACGACTCTTCGGTACCGACACCCAATCCAAGCTGGTCGAAGCCGCCTTCGAAGACGTCGCGACCATGTTTCAGCAGTCGGCGAAGATGCTGGACCTGTCCCTGTTGGCGCTGTTGGACAACGAGGAACTGCGGGTCGACCTCGATGACATGGACGATGTCGTCGATGAAGGAGAGCGCATGGTTAGGCGAACCATTCTCCAGCATCTCAGTGTCAATCCTCGCCAGGATCTCGTTGCCAGCCTGATTCTCGTCAGCACCGTGCAAGATGCAGAGAGGATGGGGGACTTTGCGCGCGGTCTGGGGGAGTTGATCGATCTCGCCGGCAGCCCTCGTGAGGGACGGTTCGCAGACGAGCTCCGAGCCCTGACCGATCGCCTGCAACCCATGTTCGAGGTCTGTGAGCGAGCCTTCCGGGACGACAACCTCGAAGAGGCGCGTCAGGTCGTGGCGACCCACACCGAGCTCAAGCAGGCGTTCATCGACTATACGGCACAGGTGGCCAAGAGTGATCTGACGGCGGATATGGCGATCGTCTATGCGAGTGCGGCGCGCATTCTGCGACGGATCAGTGCCCACCTGAGCAACATCGCCTCGACCGTAGTCCAGCCCTTCGATCGCATTCGACATGACGATGAGGATGTCTGAGCCTGGTCGGGTCGATCTGTAACAGGGCTTCCCTTTTGTTGTGACGCCAATCTCCGTCCCCACGGTCCGTACCGAACAGCTGTCGAACGGACTCCAGGTCTGTCTCGTCGAGCGCCGGCATGCACCGGTAGTGGCTACTGCTCTTTGCTACCGGTCCGGCACCCTTCATGAGCCATCGGGCCAGGAGGGCATTGCACACTTTTTTGAGCACATGATGTTTCGGGGGGCGCGTCGGTTCGGACCGGGAGAGATCGACGATCTGACCCAGGCGCTGGGCGGCTCCAACAATGCGGATACGTCGCACGACTGCACGACCTACTTCTTTTCCTTCGCCAGCGATCGGTGGACAACCGCGCTGGACATCGAAGCCGATCGGATGTCTGGATTGCTTCTCGAGCATGAGGCGATCGACGTCGAGCGCGCGATCATCCTGGAAGAGGTGAAGATGATCCAGGATGATCCCTGGGACGCCCTGGAGGAGGAGGTCATGGCGGCCCTTTTCGGCGATCACCCATACGGCAGGCCCATTCTCGGGACCTCCAGCGCGCTGATGGCCATGAAACGAGAGGATCTCCTCGAGTTTCAGAGGCTGCGCTATCGACCGGACAACGCGGTGTTGGCCATCGTTGGGGATGTCGGTCCGGAAGCGTTCGACGAAGCGGGACGGATCTTCGCGGAGGTTCGTCGGGGAGATCTGATGGCATCTCGGCAACCGGGTCGGATTGGGCCGGTCAGCATCCGACGCGTCGAACGCCGGCTGGGCAGGGTGTCTCGCCTGCTGTGCGCGGTTCCAGGTCCGGCCTTGCGGGAGCGAGAGTATCCGGCGATGCGCTTGCTGGCGGCGATGCTGGGGGCCGGCCGCGCCAGTCGACTGCATAGAGTATTGGTGGAGGAGAGGCGCTCCTGCGCGTTTGTTTCTGTCGACACGACCGAGACCCTTGGAGCTGGGACCCTGCTGATAGCGGCCGAGGTCATTCCGGACGTACAACCCGAAAGGGTGGAGCGACGGTTGATGGAGGAGCTGGCCCGGGCTTCCTCGGGAGGGTTCGACGAGGAGGAGCTGGCTCGGGCGAAGAGCGTCCTGGTTGCCGATTGGGTGCTCGGGCACGAGCAGGCTCTAGCAATCGCCTTGACCGTCGCTACGGCTGGGGCGCTGATGGACGTCGGGCTTCCGGCTCGCCATCTCGAGAAGATCCGCAGCTGCAGCCTGGCTGAAGTGGAACGAGTCGCGGCGCGCTACTTGCGCCCCGACAACCCGAGGGTCATCGGATGGTCTCTTCCCGAGGGCGGCCGGAATTGAGGACCGAGAGGTCGTTTTCATCCGTCCGGGTGCACTCACTGGCCGAGTCGCAGGCCGTAGCGGTTCAGGTGAGGCTTCCGGGTGGATCCAGAACCGAGCTGATCCCTGGGCAGGCCTCGATCACAGGAAGGATGCTCGCCGAGGGAACGCATCGGCGGACCTGGCGACAAATCGCCGAGGAGTCCGAGAGCCTCGGCATGGCGATTTCGGCCTTCGGTGGGCTCGAGACGATCGGAGTGTCGATCGACGCTTTGGCCCGGGACTGGGAACGAGCCCTCGAGTGGGCAGCAGAGCTGGTGCTGGAATCGGCCTTTCCGCAGGATCGATTCGAGTGGTTGGTGGAGCAGAATTCCGCCGAGCTGCAGTCGATGGCGGATCAGCCTGAGATCAAGACGGGTTGGGAGTTTCTCGAACAGCTCTACCATCCTCACCCGCGGTCGCGTCCGGTGCAGGGCACCCAGGAGGGGCTGGCCAGGCTCGATAGGGAGGCTTGTGATGGATTCTGGCGACAGAGCCTGTCGAAGGGCGCCGTCGTGACGATTGCCGGAGGCGTGGGATCCGAGGACAGGGTGCAAGCTCGGGCCGAGGCACTCTTCGGCCGTCGGACCCGAGGCCATCCAGGCGAGTGGGTCGCTTTGCCGCGGGGAAGCGACGAGGTGTTTCGGCAGGTATCCATCGCCGGCGCCGACCAGGCGCACTTCTATGCCGGGCATCTGACGATTCCGAGGGCGGATCCCGACCTTCCATCCCTTCAGATCTCGAGCGTCATTCTCGGTTCCGGCTGCGGCCTGTCGGGCCGAATTCCGCAGCGGCTCAGGGAGCGTGAGGGACTGGCCTACGCGGCAACCGCGGATGCCGTTGCGGGCGCTGGCCTGGACCCGGGTCGGTTGGTGGTCTATCTGGGAACGGCCCCCGAGAGCCTGCGACAGGCGGAGAGCTGCGTGCGTCAGGAGATCGATCGATTGGTCTCCCGAGGAGTCTCAGAGCGGGAGGTGGAAGAAGCGCGATCGTACCTGATCGGACGCGAGCCCTTTCGTCGGGAGACCGCGCACCAGTGGGCCGAGCTGCTAGCGGCAGCCGAGCTCTATGGTGAGCCTGTCGACCAGCCCGAGTGGTCCAGGAATCGGTGGCTCGCGGCCAGCCGTGACAGCGTCGAAACCGCCGTCCGAAAACACCTGCACCCATCGAGAATCAAGATCACCGTCGGGTTGCCCTCCTAGGAGTCTGCGCGGCAGAAAGCTACCCTACTGTGAAAGCGGTGTCGGCGGCCCAGATTCGACCGGATCCTCGTTACGTAGCACCACTACGCGCCTCGGATCCGGTCGAATCTGGACTCGCCGCTCCACTTCCTCGCGACGGGCGTTTCTACCGCGCAGACTCCTAGCCCGTCCGAGGTACTCACGTAGCTGCGCTACTGGCGGCTTGGGGTCGGTTGGATGGACACCATGGTAATCGCCATGACGAGCGTAGCGGCGCCGGCCCATTGCCAGGGGCGAAGCACTGAGCCATTGATCAGATAGTCGAGCAATATGGCGCTCAGGGGAAGGCAGAGCTCGCAGATGGCCGAGACACTGGCGCGCACCCGGGTGAGGCCGAAGTAGAAAAGGAAGATGGCTCCGCTGCCTGTCGTCAGACCGATGGTCAGGATGAGCATCCAGTTCAATGGGGTGACCTCACCGAAAGGCAGCCCACTTCCCGAAACCGCGAGGTAGATCAGGGCCAGGATCGTCGTCAGGCCGTAGCGACCGAAGGTGGCCTGCCGGAAGTCGAGCACGTTCAGGACTCGCTTGCCAAGTACGGTGGCCGTTCCGAATGCGGCTGCGGCGATGGCTGCCCAGGCTGCGGCGATGGCCGTAGTCGTTCCACCGGTAAGGTCGGGCAACCGGGCGCCGAAGGTCAGCAGATAGGCACCCACCAGGGCGACACCCGCCCAGCCGACGAAGCGGGCATTCAGTGGCTCCTTGAGCAGGATGGCGGCCAGGACGATGGCGAAGACAGGTTGCAGTTTCTGGAGCAGGACGACCACACTGACCTGAGCGAAGTTCACCATGAACAGGGCTTTGACGATTGCAAAGGTGCCCAATACTCCGCCCGTGAGGGCCACCAGTCCGAGGAACAGCCAGTCGATCGCCGACAGCGAGGCCAGAGCCCGGTAACTCCGGAAGAGCCACGGCTGCATCAGAAGAAAGGGCACAGCGTGTAGAAGAAAGACCACAAAGGGTACGCTAAGGTTGAACAGCCGCGGTGTCAGGACGACACCGTCGAGGCCCCACAGGGTGGCGGCAACGCAGATTGCCAGAGCTCCTCGGTAGGCGGATCGCATGGGGCGGCGCGATGCTAGCACTTCTCAGGTCGGCGGGCACAGAAGAGAAATCCCGGCCGGAAGCGGAGAGAGAAAGGGCAGCGAATCGGCAACAAAGGGGGGTGGAGGTCGTGCCCCCGCGCCTACAGGGATAGAAAGACACCATGCAACGCCGCGGAATCGTGGATCTGGGTTCCAACACTGCCAGGCTCGTGGATTACCTGCTCGAGCCTGGTGAGTGGTATCGGTTGGCCCACCAGATTCGGCAGCCGGTGCGTCTCGGTGAGGGGCTGGGCCGAGACGGCCTGATAGCCGAAGCGGCCATGCGCCGAGCGCAGAAGGCCCTCGAGCTCTTCGCCCAGTATGCGAGAAGTACCGGGCTCGGTCGGCTCGAGGTCCTCGGGACCAGCGCGCTTCGGGATGCTGCGAATCGTGACGAGTTTCTGAAGCGCGTCTCCCCCCTGGGGCTCGATATCGAAGTGCTTTCAGGTGAGGAAGAAGCCAGGTTTGGAGTCCTGGCGGTGGCCAACGGTTTCGACTTCGAGGAAGCCGCTGTCATGGATCTTGGCGGTGGGAGTGCTCAGTTGTCGCTCATGCAGGAAAGGCAGTTCGTCTCCGGTCAGGCCCATCCACTGGGAGCGGTGCGATTGACTGAGAGATTCCTGCTCTCCGATCCTCCGAAGCGGCGCCAGGTCGCGGCCCTCGAGGCAGCGGTAGAGAGCGAGCTCGGAGGAGCCGTCCGTGCGATTCGACAGGAGGAACGGCCTCTGGTGGCCATGGGTGGAACCATCCGCAACCTCGCCCGAGCGGTGCAGAAGGCGGAAAGGTATCCCCTGACCGACCGTCTACACGGGTATTTCTTGCGCCGCGAAGCACTCGAGAAGCTGACCGAGAAACTGCTGCGGCTAGGTGCCAAGCGGCGCGCGAGGGTTCCTGGAATCAAGGCTGATCGGGCCGACGTCATCGTCGCGGGGGCCTTGGTCTTCCGCTGGATCCTACGGAGCTCTGAGCTCCCCGGGATATGGATCTCGGGCCATGGGCTGCGGGAAGGGGCGTTGTTCAGAGGCTTTATCGAGGAGCCTCACCTGATTCCTGAAATCCGAGCCTTCAGTGTCCAGAATGTTCTCAGCCATTACGCACAGCCCAAAGAGCACGTCGATCGGGTTCGCAGATTGGCGGCTCAGATCTTCGAGGGTTTGACGCCTCTGCACGACTACGGTGAGAGGGAAAAAGAGCTCCTGGATGCCGCCGCCGTGCTGCAGGACATCGGTCTGGCGGTGAACTACCATCGCCACGACCGTCACGGAGCCTACCTGGTCGCTTCGGCGCCACTCAACGGCTTCACCCACAGGGAACAGGTTCTATTGGCCCTGCTCGTCCGCTTTCATCTGCGCGGCAAGACCGGGCTGGGCGCCTACAGTCGGCTCTGCCAGGAGGGTGACGACAAGCTGCTGACCAGGCTGGCAGCCTGCCTGCGCCTGGCCGATCATCTGGATCGGTCGCGCTCGCAGACCATCCAGGATCTCCAGATCGAGATTGGCAAGCGGGAAGTCAAGATCGTCGTCTACGCCTGCCGTGAGCCTCACACCGAGCTGCAGGGCGTCGAGGTCCACGAGCCGATCTTCAAACGGGGCTTCGGCCGTCGATTCGGAGTCGAGTCCGTGATCGGTCCGATGCCAGACGCAGTGGGCTCCGCCGGAGATCGATCGTGAGAAGAGCCATCTCCATGAGTCCACGGTGCCCCCGCCCTGCCTGCCGAATGGAGACTGTCGCAGAAATGCCACAACCCTGCCGCACTCTCGAAGCATGCCTTGCCTACACTTCCGGTTGTCTGGCGCCGGCGGAGGGACCGTCGGGCGGCAAGGCCAGGCAATCTGGGTGTGGAGGAAATGAGCGTGGAAGAAAATAGGAGGAGACCATGATGCAACGCGTTCAGCGTGCGCTCTCGATGGGCTGCCTCGCAGCCGCGGCCCTGGTTTCAGTGTCCGAGGCCGGCATCAAGATCTACGAGGACGGCGACAAGTTCATCGAGATCGGCGGACGCATGCAGATTCAGTACCTCTACTTCGACGAGAGCCCGAAAGAGGGTGAAGGTGAGTCCAACGACACGATCTTCTTCCGGCGCCTGCGTCCCTACATCGCCGGCTCCGTGACGAAGAATTGGAACGGCAAGATCCAGTTCGACTTCGGCAAGTCTCTCGATGCCGACGAGGTGTCGGTCAAGGACGCCTACATGCAGTACACCGGATGGAAGAACCACAAGGTCTTTATCGGCAACTCCAAGACGGTGTTCTCGCGTGAGTTCCTGACCTCTTCCAAGCGCCAGCAGACCGTCGAGCGGTGGTTCGTCGGCCAGCACAACTTCGGAAGTCCGGATCGCATGCTCGGCTTTCGGCTCGACGGCCACACCGACAGCGGCAAGTTCGAGTACAAGTTCAACGTCGGTGGAGAGAATTTCGATCCCGACAACAGGCGAATGGACTTCGATACCCCGGTCAACGACGCTGGTGACTACAACCAGGGCTGGGAGGGCGCCGGCCGCTTGACCTACTACTTCACCGAGCCGTTCAAGCGCGATCAGGGCGACTTCGAGCGCGGAGCGCTGAAGTTCACGGTCGAGGGTGCGGCCTTCACCTGGACCAACAACGACAACCGCCTCACCTACACCGACGAAGGCGAGAATGGCAAGCCGATCTGCAACAACGAGAAGAAATGCGATCTGGATGACGCCACCGGTTGGGAGATCAGCGGTGGTATGCGTGGTCACGGATTCTCGGTCGATCTGGAGTACAACCAGGTCGAAGGCAACATGGTCGCCGACAATGTCAACAGCGGTATGTACGTCAACGGCGAGACCACGATCAAGAAGTGGCAGCTCGAGGGTGGTTACATGTTGGGCAACCTTCCCCTGGAGTTCGTCTACAAACGCGACAGCATGGATACCGACGGCTATGACAAGAAATGGTATGCCAACGATTTCGGCGTCAACTACTTCTTCAACAAGCACAAGGCCAAGGTTCAATTCCTCTACCGCATGGAGTCGAACGTCAACGGCGCCGATGGCGACGACCGCAACCAATTCGTCATGCAATGGCAGTTCGTCTTCTAGCGGCGAAGCTTCAGGTGCAGCTCATGGGCTGGCGATAGAGCCTCCGGTTCGTGAGCTCTTGGGCAGGGAGCTACTCGGATGATCAAGGCAAAAAAAGCAGTCCTTACGATTCTCTTTGGGATGGCTCTGCTGCCGGTTCTCTCTGGCGGAGCTGCGGCGAGCGAGACAGACGGCCCGGACCCGGCGCTGGATCCCATTGTCGCGCAGGTGGTGGAGATGCTGAACGCCGACGTCTCCGAAGCCGTGATTCTCCAGTGGCTCGAAGCCACCGACCGCAGACCCGGGGATGTCGGCTCGCCGGGCCTGATCGCTCTCACCGAGGCTGGAGCTTCGCAGGAGCTCATCTCAGGACTCTTGAGCCTCGTTGGCAGGACGGCGTCACCGCCACCGATGTCTCCTGAGACCGCGGCTCCATTTCCGGAGTCGAGCGAAGAGCCTGTCGTCGAGGCCGATCCGGCGGCGACTAGCTCCACGGGTAGCGATTCGGCCGAGTCCCGTATCCTGCTCAGCGCCAAGCGGGTGTGGGTCGATGAAGACGAGCCCGATGCTCCACGCGAGGAGCGCTGGAGTGTCTACCTCTATCTGGATGGAGAGCTCGTTGCGTGGACGCGGCCGAGCCTCCAAGGTGAGCCGGTCGAAGCGGGTCGGGTGATCCGGTCGGGCCGCCACGAGCTGCGTGTGGTCTTGCAGCGATACGAGGAGGGGCGAAAAGGCTGGCGCTACGAGTCGCTGTCGGTGCCAACCCTCGTCGAGTTCGAAGTCCAGCCCGAGGATTCCATCGAGATCGAGGTCGAGATGAAACGAATCTGGGGTCTTTGGCGCCAGCGAAACAACGGTGGGCCGCTCTCGTATGTCATTCGGCAGGGCGACCAGGTTCTCGCTGAAGACGGTGGAACGGGAGGTGATCCAGACCGCTGGCAGCCGGTGTGCGAAGACGTGGAGGCGAACTTCCCTGGTTCCGAGAAGGTGCCCAGCCGATTTCGCAGCCAGATGAGCCGCTGCTTCCGTTGGGACAGTCTCTGGACCGGCGCCGGTACATCGACTTCACGGGCCGACATTCTGAGGCAGTTGGCCGAGTACGACTTCGAACCGCCGGTTCGGTAGATTCGGCAGATCGGGCGTCTAGCCCGGGCTGACGGGCAAGTAGACCCGGAACGTGGAGCCCTCGCCCAGGGTACTCTCCACTTCGACTCGGCCACCATGAAGCTGGGCCACGTGCTTGACGATGGCCAGGCCGAGCCCGGTGCCCCCTTCGTCCCGGCTCCTGCCTTTGTCGACCCGATAGAAGCGCTCGAAGACCCGATCGAGGGAAGCGGCTGGGATCCCGATTCCGGTGTCCTCTACTTGGAAGACGACCTCTTCGTCCTCGGGTCTCAGATGGACGGTGACGCGTCCACCTTCGCGGTTGTACTTGATGGCGTTCTCCAGGAGATTGATGAAAAGGCGCTGCAAGGCTTCCGCGTCACCGGTCTGGCTCGGAAGCGGTACCTCCTGGACTTGCAATTGGATCTGTCTGTCGCCGATCTGGGGTGCCAGGGTTTCGAGACAGTCGTCGAGAATGGCCCTGAGATCGACGGGCTGCCGCTCGATCTGACCTTCGAGAATCTCCAATTTGGACAGCGTCAACAGATCTTCCAGAAGGGTTTGAAGCCGGGAACACTGTTGGAGGATCCTGCCGAGGAATCGGTGGGAGGCCTCCGGCTCCTCCATGGCGCCGTCCCTCAGGGTCTCCGCATAGCCGCGAATGGCCGACAGGGGAGTCTTGAGCTCATGGGAGATGTTGGCGATGAAATCCCTCCTTACCTGGGTAAGGCGGACCAGATCGGTGATGTCTCGGGCGACGACGACGATCCCCAATCCCTCACCGAGCGGGGTGCTGGCCAGGGCGACATGTCGGGTAGGAGGACCGCCCACCTGGATCTCCGAGGTGCTGCCCATCCCTTTGACGAGCGTCGAGACGATCAGGTCTTCGAGCTGGGTCTGGCGGGTCAGCTCCAGCGCTGAGCGGCCGCAGGCCTCGCCGCGGATGCCGAAGATCTCCTTGAAGGCTCGGTTCGCGAGCCAGACGAATCCCTCGGTATCGGTCACCAGTACTCCCTCACCCATGCTGGACAGGACAGCCGTGAGGTGACCGCGTTCGATCTCCAGCTCGTCGATCCTGGTCTCGGCCTGTTCGGCAACGCGGTTGAGGAATCTGCCGACACGAGCCAGCTCCGGCTCGGGCGGTAGTTCGACCCGATGGTTGAAGTCTCCTTCTTCCAGCCTCTCGGCGCCGGCAAACAATTCCGGCAGCGCCGTGGAAATCCGCCTCTGCATCCACCACAGCAGGCCGCTGATCGAAAGCAATGCGGCAATAGAAGCTGCGAGCAGCATCCATCCGAGGTTTCGGCGGAGAGCTCGAAGACCGGCCAGCGGTTGCGCCAGTCGCAGGACATACCGGCCGCTCTCGGAGTCGATGACCCGGGCCGTGTAGACATACTGCAGTCCGGTGGTGTCGCTGCGGCGAACCGAGGAGCCCTGACCACCCTCGAGGGCGGTGCTGATCTCGGGTCGGCCGGCGTGATCGTCCATCCGTTGCACCTGCTCCCAGGAGCGTGAGCTGTCGGCGACGACGACTCCGTCAGCTCGGATCAGCGTCAGACGGACCTCGGTTCCGCTGGTGAGCTCCTGGACGAGATCCTGAAGCTCCCTCGGTTGCAGTGTCAGCCGATCGGCGATCGAGTTGGCGACAATGGGAAGCGTGTCGAGAAGCTGTCGAGCCGCACTCTGCTGCAGGAGGTTACCCAGCAGCAGCCAGAGGATTCCTGTGGATACCAGTAGGGCTGTGAGGACCGGCAAAGCGAGAGCGATGCGAAGCCGGTTGGAGAAGAAAGAGAGCCGCATCGGGGATCAGCACCGGAGACGGTAGCCGACGCCGACCACGGTCTCGATCCGATCGGCCTCGGGCCCGAGCTTGCCCCGCAGCCGCCGAATGTGGGTGTCGACGGTGCGACTGTCCACATCCTCCGAGTATCGCCAGACGTCGGTCAGGAGACTGTCGCGGGTTTGAACGCGATTGCAGCGCTCCAGGAAGA
This sequence comes from Acidobacteriota bacterium, assembly GCA_030597375.1. Lineage (GTDB taxonomy): Bacteria > Acidobacteriota > Thermoanaerobaculia > Multivoradales > JAHEKO01 > JAUVRX01. Next base: position 13,659 of record JAUVRX010000011.1, on the reverse strand, counting down.
TCTTGAGGAGTCGGAACTCGGTCGCGGTAAGCGGGATCTCTTCCTCGGCCAGGAAGAGACGGTGTCCTGCTATGTCGAGGCGGATGGTCCCCACCTCGAGAAGCTCCCTCTGCTCTTCGACGCCCCTGGCGCGGCGCAGGACGGCCTTGACTCTCAACACGACCTCCCTCGGGCTGAAGGGCTTGGTGATGTAGTCGTCGGCTCCGAGCTCGAGGCCGACGATACGGTCGACCTCCTCACTCTTGGCGGTGAGCATGAGCAATGGGATTTGCCTGGTTCTGGCGCCCCGCTGGAGGAGGCGCGTCAGCTCCAGGCCGTCCAATCCGGGCAGCATGAGATCGACGATGATCAGATCCGGAGGGTTCTGCCGGATGGCTTCGAGGGCCGTGTCGCCGCGGTACTCGATACCGACCTCATAGCCCTCCTTCGACAGGTTGTACTCCAGGACCTCGGCGATGGCCGGTTCGTCCTCGACGATGAGAATGCGGGGCTCGGCCATGGGAATCAAGAGTAACACGCTGGTTCTCCACAGGAGACGTGGAAAAGCCTGTGGAAGAAGCGGTGGAAAACCGGCTGAAGGCGGAGATTATGGCCTCGTTCCTCCAGATTGAACAAGGAATTGTGCAGTTCTCGTAAGTGGTTTTAAATCAAAGACTTAGCGTGTCGTGATTCGAGACCGTATGGGAGCCGTCGTGCCTCGAATCCATTTTCCACAGCAGTTGCTGTGGAATCCCGTGTCGGAGCGTCTAAGTTGTTGACTGTCAGAGAGTTATCGACGATTGGATGGAGGCGTCCGGGGTCTTCCCGAGCGCTCACTGAACCCTGACATTGCCCTCCGCGAAAGCTGCCTGCGGACGAAACCTGCTGTTATAGTTCATGGGGCCCGAGACCTTGTCCTCAGAACCCCTTTTCAGCGAGCTCAATGCCATGTCAGAGAACACTCCCGTTCGTCGCACCCCTCTTTACGATGCTCACCTGGCGGCTGGTGGCAAGCTTGTGGAGTTCGCTGGCTGGCAGATGCCGGTTCAGTACTCGGGAGTCCTTCAAGAACACCGTGCCGTGCGGACAGCGGCTGGGCTCTTCGATGTCTCGCACATGGGGGAGTTCCGGGTCTCCGGCGAGGGTGCAGAGGCTTTTCTGCAGGGGATGACCCCCAACGATGTCGCCAGGTTGAAGCCAGGGCGCATCCACTACAGCGGGCTACTGACCGAGCGCGGCACCTATGTCGATGATCTGCTGGTCTACCGCTTGGCGGCGGAGGAGTTCCTGCTGGTAGTCAATGCCGCCAATGCCGAGAAGGACTTTGCCTGGCTGGCAGAGCACAACGACTCCGGCGTGACGCTCGAGGATGTGTCGTCCGACTATGGCCTGATCGCTGTCCAGGGACCGAAGGCCGAAGAGATCCTCTCGGGCCTCACGACCACGGATCTGGCGGCAATCCGGTACTACGCATTCGTGCAGGGTGAGGTGGATGGCCGCTCGGTCCTCATCTCCCGCACCGGCTACACAGGTGAGGAGGGCTTCGAGCTCTACCTGCCGCCCGAGGATACGCTGCCGGTCTGGAACCGCCTGCTGGAGGAAGGGGGCCCGGAAGGCCTGGTGCCCGCCGGCCTCGGAGCCCGCGATACCCTGAGGATGGAGGCGGCGATGGCGCTCTACGGCCATGAAATCGATGACACCATCACTCCTCTCGAGGCGGGATTGCAGTGGGTCGTGAAGCTCCAGGCGGCAGACTTCATCGGCCGCCAGGCATTGGTCGAGATCCAAGAGCGCGGCCTGAGCCGTCGATTGGTCGGTTTCAGGGTGGAAGGTCGTGGCATCGCGCGTCAGGGGCACAAGGTGGTTGCCGATGGCGAAGAGGTCGGTTTCGTTACCAGCGGGACCTTCAGTCCGACTCTCGAAAAGGCGCTCGGCATGGCCTATGTGCCTGTTTCCATGGCGGCCTCTGGCACCTCGGTGAGCCTGGATATCCGGGGAAAGCGGGTACCAGCCGTGATCGTCGATCTGCCGTTCTACAAGCGGGCGAAGTGAAGTGGGTCGGTGTGCAGACCCGGGCGAGAGAAACTTGGCCGAATCTGCAGGTCAGACACGATAAGCTAGCGATTGCCAACGATAATGTGTCCGGGCCGCCTGCAAGCGATCCGGCCTGATGAGACAGGGAGGAAGCAGATGTATCCGGATACTCTTCGTTACACGAAGGACCATGAATGGGTGCGCGTCGAGGGCGACATCTGTGTCATCGGCATCACCCACTACGCGCAAGACGAACTGGGCGAGGTGGTCTTCGTGGAAGTTCCAGAGCCGGGCCAGGAGTTCGACGCCCACGAAGAGATCGGCACCATCGAGTCGGTCAAGGCGGTAGCCGAGGTCTTTGTCCCGGTCGCCGGAGAAATCGTCGAGGCCAACGAGGCTCTGGTCGACTCGCCGGAGCTCATCAACAAGGACCCGCATGGTGAAGGTTGGCTGGTGAAGGTCCGCTTCACCTCGCAGGACGATCTGGATGCCTTGATGAATGCAGAGGCCTATGGGAAGTTCCTGGAAGATGGCGAGTAGAGCGGTTTGGAGCTTGCCCTTTTCGGATTCTTCTTCGTCTGCTGGCTAGCGGCGCTGGCTTCCTTTGTCGGTCTGCTGCCGATAGCCGGCCTGCTCGATCTGGGGCTCTACCCGTACTACGGTCTGGCGGCTTTTCTCGGCTGGCTGGCTGGCAATACCTACCTCCAGCGCGCGCCACGTGTTCCCAAGCCCTTGAGAAGGCGCCTGATGTTGATGTATCTTCTCGGGACTCCGGGATTTCTCTATTTCGTCAGGGCCTTGGCGCCGCTCACCACCCAGGCGATCGCCCCCCTGGCTCCTCTCTATGCGACCGCCGTCTTCGCCATTCTCTTCCTGGTGCCGGTGACTCTGAAGGGCAGCTTCGGGTCTCCCCGGTCAGGCGAGTAGCGGCCCCAGCAGTTCTTCAACCGGGCCGCTCGATCAGCATCGCATCGCCGTACGAGAAGAACCGGTAGCGATGGTTGATGGCGTCCCGGTAGGCCTGCAGAATCCGATCCCGGCCGGCGAAGGCGGCGACCAACATCAGGAGGGTGGAGCGCGGCAGGTGGAAGTTGGTCAACAGGAGATCCGCCACTTGGAATGGGAACCCCGGCGTGATGAAGAGCTCGGTGCTGCCCTCGCCCTCGACGATGGACCCATTGAATTCTCGGGCCACCGTCTCCAGTGTCCGGACACAGGTGGTGCCGACGGCTACGATACGCCCGCCGTGTCGCCTGGCCTCGCTGATGGCTGCCGCGGTCTCAGCCGGTACCTGATAGCGCTCGGTCTCCATCCGGTGCTCATGCACCAGCTCGGCGGTGACCGGCTTGAAGGTGCCGATACCGACGTGCAGCGTCAGCTCGGCGATGCCGACGCCCGCTTCGCGGAGAGAAGAAAGCAGGTCATCGTCGAAGTGCAGCCCGGCGGTAGGTGCCGCAATGGCACCCAGGAACCTCGCGAAGATCGTCTGATACCGGGCCCGGTCCTCGAGGTTGTCGTCACGCTTGATGTAGGGCGGCAACGGGACGTGTCCGAGGCTCTCCAGATGCGGTTCGATGGGTTCCGAGAACTGGACTCGATACCGTCCATCGACGAGCTTTTCCCGGATCTCCACCCCCAATCCGTCGGCCAGCAGTAACCGGGTTCCGTGTCGGACTCGACGCCCCGGTTTCAGGAGTGTCGTCCACTGGGTCTCGGAAAGTCGTTCCACGAGCAGAAGCTCGACCTGCCCTCCGGTGGCTTCTCGCCAAGCATGGAGGCGCGCCGGCAGGACCTTGGTGTTGTTGACGACGAGCAGGTCACCGGCTGACAGCAGTCGGGGTAGGTCGGCGATTCGGAGGTGTTGGCGCGTGCCGTCCCGATCGAGGTACAGAAGACGACTCTTGCCGCGAGGGGCGGCCTCCTGGGCGATGAGCTCGGTGGGAAGGTCGTAATCAAACTCGGAAGTCAGCATGGCAAAGTCTCGTCGGCGCGAGGATCGAGGCTGTCTCGGATGCCGTCCCCGAGCAGGTTGAAGGCGATTACCGCCAGACAGATGGCGATGCCGGGAAAAGCGGCGACCCACCACGCGGAGGTCAACGCCGAGGCGCCGTCGGCGACCATGTTGCCCCAACTGGGAATCGGTGGCTGGACTCCGAATCCCAGGAAGGAGAGGGCCGCCTCGATGAGGATCAGGTCGCCGATGCGCAGTGTGGTGTCGATGAGCACAGGCGGCAATGCATTGGGTAGCAAATGACGCCAGAAGATGCGAATCGGATGCTGACCCACCCCCCGGGCCGCAACCACGAAGTCACGCTCGCGCAGACTCAGGATCTCGGCTCGAACCAGTCGACTCGCGGCCATCCAACTGGTGCCGCCAAGCACCAGGATGACCGCCAGGAGATCGATCTTGAACATCGCGGTGATGGCCAGCACCAGAAAGAGGCGAGGAAACATCAACAGAGCGTCGACCAGACGCATCAGGAGACCGTCTATCCAGCCGCCGGCAAGCGCGGCCAGCCCTCCGACCGCGATGCCAAGGGTGAGGGAAAGCCCGGCAGCCAACAGGCCGATCAGGAGCGAGACGCGGGCTCCGTAGAGGATTCTGGACCAGATATCACGACCGTACTTGTCGGTGCCGAGGAGGAAGAATCGACGGTTGGTTGCACTGTCTTCCGAGAGATCGGTGAATCGGTTCAAGGGCAGGGTTTCACTCCGCCCCAATCGCTCCACGACCACTCCAGTCTCGGTGACCTCAGCGCTCTCCGCCAGAAGCCATCCACCCGACTGGAGAGGGAGGACCACTCGGCTGCTCAGCGGCGGCAGGAACCTGCCGGCTGCCGGATCGAGCTGCTCGTACGGTGCCTGGGGAGCGATGAGAGGTGCGCCAATAGCCAGAGCGCCGAGCACTGCGGCCAGACCGAGACCGAAGCGGCTCGAAGGGGATCGGAGCATCCGGCTCGCTGAAGCTCGGCCACCGATCACTGTCGCACCCTCGGGTCAATCACCCCGTGAAGGAGATCTGCCACCAGATTTCCAATCACGACCAAAGCTCCGGTCAGAGCCGTGGTGGCGAGAATGACTGGATAATCGCGGCTCAGGATCGAGTCGAAAGCGAGTCGTCCCAGACCGGGCCAGGAAAAGACGACCTCGACTACGAGGGCTCCGCTCAACAGCAGCGGCAGTGTCAGGCCGAAGAGTTGGAGAAGCGGCGTCGCCGCGTTTCGCAAGGCGTGAATCCAGACGACCCTTGCCTCGCCCAGTCCTTTGGCCCGGGCGGTCCGGATGTAGTCCTCACCGAGCTCCTCGAGCAGGCTGTTGCGGGTGAATCTGGCGGTTCCTCCGGCCGTGGCCAGGCCCAGCACGAGCGCTGGCAATATGAGATGGTGAAGGATGTCGAGGGCGCGATCGAACGCCGGCAGCGAGGCAGCGTCCACAGAGTGCAGGTGGCCGGCTGGAAAGAGCGGCCAGGTGTAGCTGAACAGCAGCAGGGCCATGAGGCCTGTCCAGAAGACTGGCAAGGAGTAGAAAACCATGGCGGTGAAGCGGATCGCGTGGTCCCTCGACGTCCCAGCGTGCCGGGCGGCGGTGACTCCGGCCAGGAGTCCGACTCCGAACTGCACGAGAAGACCGGCAGCTGCCAGCAGCAGTGTCGGTGAAACATGTTCGGCGATGACCGCAGTAACCGGTCGAGAGTGGACGAACGAGATCCCCCAGTCTCTGTCGATGACAACCGCGTGGAGCCAGGACAGGTACTGGGTCGCCAGGGGGCGATCGAGCCCGTAGGCGCTGCGCATGGCCTCTCTCTGCTCGCTGCTGAGCCGCGGATCTTGAAGCATCAGGGTGGGATCGCCTGGTGCCAGATGAATAAAGAAGAAGGTGAAGCTCAAGACGATGAAGATCAGCAGTGCCGCGGCTGCAGAGCGGCGAATCAGGAAGCCCAGCATGGAGGAGCTCATGGTTGCAACGAATCGAGGTCAATCCGCCTCAGTCAGCCACCACTCTCTGAGGCGGAAGTAGGGGCTGACCGGGCTCGGCGTCGCGTTGCGCAATCGTGGCGAGGCAGCGGCCAGTCGCTGCGGTTCCCAAAGGTAAGTATAGGGCTGCGTGCGATGCAGGATCGATTCAATCTCTCGTAGCTGCAACACGCGCTCTGTCGGGTCGGTCTCGAGATTGGCGGCCTCGATGAGTCGATCGACCTCGGGGTTGGAATACTGGCCGAAGTTGTAGCCCTCGTCGATGGATTGGCTGTGGAAGGCGTAAGTCAGATCCAGAGAGGTGTCGATATCCCAGCCGCCCAGCAGGGCGTCGAAGTCGTGCTCCAGGGCGCGGCTGATGACGGTGTTGAACTCGAGTTGCCGCAGGCGCGCTTCGATACCTGCTCTACGAAGGTGCTCCTGAACCATCACGGCTGCGTCGATCCTCACCTGACTGCCTGTATTGGTGATCAACTCGAAGGAGAAAGGCTCGCCCCCTTTGTCCAGGAGCCCATCTCCGTCCCTGTCCTTCCAACCCCTGGACTCCAGGATCCGACGAGATGCCTCCAGGTCGAAGGGCACTGGCTGGAGGTCGGGGTCATGGGCCCAGATGCTGGTCAGGATCGGTGAGACGGCGATCCTGGCAAAGCCATACCAGAGTGTGTCGATGATCTCCTGCCGGTCGATGGCCAGGGTCAGGGCACGGCGCACCTCGGGATCGGTGAACAGGGGACGTCGCGTGTTCCAACAGATGTAGTTGAACTGGCGGGCCCAGAAACGGAGGATCTCGATTCCCTGCTGCTCGAGGCGCGACACCTCGGAGGGCGGCACCTGTTCGATGAAATCGACCTCGCCTGCCAGAAGCTCGCCGAGTTGATTCTGCTTCTGGGGCACGACCCGAAGGACCACGCGGTCGAGCCTCGGCAGATCGGGCTCGTGATAGGACTCGTTGCGCCGCAGATCGATCTGCTGTTGTCGAGTCCAGCTCTGCAGATCGAAGGGGCCGTTGACGACGAGATGATCTTCGAACCACGAACCGTTGGATCGCCATTGCGAGAAGGGCAGCTCACTCCATGCGTGTTTCGGCAGGATCACTCCTTCGTTGAGCTCCGCCAGTTGACTGGGGGACTGCTGGCGGAAGTGGACCCTCACCGTTAGCCGGTCGATCACCTCGATGTCGCGGATATTCTCTTTCGACTGGGCGTAGCCCCACGCCAGGTCGGGGTCGGTCTGCGCGAGCCAGGTCCATCGCACATCTTCGGCGGTCACTGGTACACCGTCGGACCACGAGACATCAGGGCGCAGCATGAGCTCGAGCCTCGTACGATCCGGCGACCACTCGAAGCTCTCGACGAGCTGCGGCTCGAAGGTCGGTGGATGTTGGGTGTAATCGGATTGCTCCTCGAAGAGGTGCAGGAACATGCGATCGAGGACCGCCGTCGTCTGGGTGTCGATTGCCGAGACCAGCGGATTGATGCCATGGATGTCGTTGCTGATCGCTACTACCAAGGTGCCGCCGCGCCGGGGCGTGGCGAGATCGGTCGAGATCTCTTCCCGGGTCTCCTGCCGCTGGCATGCCGACAACACCAAAGCGAGGGCCACGAGAATCGGCCGCAGGCGGGAGGTGGCACTCCGATTGGGCTCAGGGCTCATGAAGTGGATCCGGTAGATTTTCTGGATTCCGATTCCAGGATGCTAACCAACAGCTCTTTCGGGGGTCAATGAAACCCGTGATAGGGCCACAGGTGGGCTTGCTATCCTTGGGGTGATGTCGCCGAGAGCACCTTCCTCTTCCTCGAGAAGACTGTTTGTAGCGGCTCTGCTACTGGGCCTCTTCATCGTCATGGATATCGGGCTGTTCGGCTGGCTCCTGTTTCGCTCGCTTTCGAAGCGGGAGATCGAACGGGTGTTGTTGGAGACGCGCGAGGAGGCGGAGGGCCTGGCCGAGAGGCTGGCTGGTACGGCCGAAAAGGCCGGTGGAGACCTCTACACTGTGACGGCCATGGAAAGGGAGGTTCAGACCTATATCGACTCCATTCTGAAGCAGCGCAAGTTCGTGCGCACAGTTGAAGTCGTGGACGGCGAAGGCCGGTTGGTCTTTCGTGGGGCCGGCGAGACGACCCTGGAGGTCGATCCCTCCGACAGCCTGGTGGTGGAGGAGAGGGAGAGGCCCTTGAGAATCGACGTCAAGCCCTTCGAGCGGGAGGCTACCTTTCCCCTCGAGGTTCCAATCGAGTCTCTCTACGATCTGAACCTCCCCATCGGTGAGCTGGGATTCCTGCGAGTCGGGATCAGCCAGGGAGAGCTGGAGCGCAGCATCGAGACCCTGCGCTCGGAGCTGGTGCAGAAGACGGCTGTGGTTGCCGGCCTGACCTTCGTGGTCCTGCTGCTGGCCTTCGCCATCATCTGGCGACTGTGGAAGCGGGGCCAGGACCTCCAGGAGCAGGCTCGCGAGGCGGAGCGCATGGCCTACATCGGCACCCTGGCCTCCGGCCTGGCGCATGAGATCCGCAACCCGTTGAACTCTCTGAACCTGAACATGCAGCTGCTGGAGGAGGAGTTGTCGGGCCGGCCCTTGGGTCCTCCTGAAGCCCAGTCGAGTGGCAGGCTCATGTCCATCACCCGCGCTGAGATCCATCGGCTGGAGCGGCTCGTTACGGATTTCCTCCAGTACGCTCGGCCGCGCCCGCTGGAACTGGAGGAGATCCCCGCTGTCGAGCTAATGGAACGTTGCCGAGAGGTGCTGAAGGGCGAGCTCCGTGCGAGAGAGGCCCATTTGACGGTCGAGGACATGAGTGGCGGAGCGATAGTCCGCGTCGACCCCGGCCAGATGAATCAGCTCCTGATCAACCTTGTGCAGAACGCTCTCGCCGCCAGCGAGGAAGTGGAAGGTGCTGCGGACGTTCGACTGGCAGTGAGTCGGGAATCGGGGCGGGTGAACTTCGAGATAGAGGACCGTGGCAGTGGGATGACTCGAGAGGACCGGTCGAAAATGTTCGACCTCTTCTACTCGACTCGCAAGGGGGGAACCGGTCTGGGGCTACCAGTGGTGCGGCGAATTGCCGAGGCTCATCATGGGGAGTTGACCGTCGACAGCCGACTGGGCGAAGGGACGTTGATTCGTCTGGCGCTGCCGGAAGCCCCGCCCAGCGAAGCGTTGACACCTTAAGATCCGATCAGTGCGTCGAAATCGTCCGGAGTCAAGAACTGATCGACTTCTTCACTGGTGCAGATCTCGCAATAGGCCTCGATCACGTCGTCGTCTTTCCACTCGAAGATGTAGGTCGGTGACTCGCAGTTGAGGCAGATGAGGTACTCGGGTCTTGCCACGGCCTACTCCTCTCGATGAATGGCAGCATAGCATCGACTCGGAGTCGCGGCTGTGAGATTTGAGAAGGGGAGCGCTAACTCGAGATGGCTGGAAGTTTGACCCTGTTCCGCCCTTCGTGCTAGCCTCGCGGATCTGCGCCCTTGAGTGGCGACACGGGAGGGTCCTGTCCATGTATGCAGTCATCGAAACCGGCGGAAAGCAATACCGGGTGCAGCCCGGTGATGTCATCGACGTCGAAAAGACGCCGGTTTCTGGCAAAACGGTCAAGAAAGTGAAATTCGACCGTATTCTTCTGATCGGCGACGACAAGGGCACCAAAGTAGGTGCGCCCACCGTCGAGGGGGCAGTCGTGACTGGCACCCTGATGGACGAGGTGCGGGGCCCCAAGATCAAGGTCTTCAAGATGAAGCGGCGCAAGGGCTACCGTCGTCTGACCGGCCATCGGCAGGATCTCCTGCGGGTGCGGATCGACAAGATCGAGGCCTCTTCGGCCGGCAAGGTCAAGGCCGAAAACAAGGAAGGTTGACGAGTCATGGCACACAAAAAGGGACAGGGCTCTACCCGCAACGGGCGGGATTCCAATCCGCAGCACCTGGGCGTCAAGCGATTTGGCGGTCAGGCCGTGACCGGTGGAACGATCATCGTTCGGCAGCGGGGCACGAAGTTCTTCCCTGGTCTCAATGTCGGTCGCGGCAAGGACGACACGCTCTTCGCCAAGGCCGATGGCGTGGTTCAGTTTCAGAGAAGGGGCCGACGAGGCAATTTCGTCAACGTCCTGCCGGCCGAGTAGTCCCGAGCTCGACGGTTTAGCCGGTCCCGATCGGTCGGCTCTCCAGCAGTGATCTTCCTCGATGAAGCCGTGATTCATGTCCGCGCCGGACGTGGAGGCAATGGCTGTGTCGCTTTTCGCCGGGAGAAATACGTTCCCAGAGGGGGTCCTTCAGGTGGCGACGGCGGCCACGGTGGCGATGTGATCCTGGTTGGCGACGAGGGCCTGAACACGCTCTACCACCTTCGTTTCCGCTCGATCTATCCGGCAGAGAGGGGGCGACATGGCGAAGGGTCCAATCGAACGGGCCGGTCTGGAAGCGATCTCGAAATCAAGGTGCCGCCCGGAACCCAGATCTGCGACGCCGAGGATTCGACGCCGCTGGGCGAGATTTTGGGTCACGGCGAGCGACGGGTCGTAGCCGAGGGTGGCCGCGGCGGTCGAGGCAACGCCCGGTTCGCGACGTCGACCAACAGGGCCCCCGACAGAGCCGACCCGGGCAGGGAGGGGGTGGAGCGCAGGCTCCGCCTGGAGCTCAAGTTGCTGGCGGATGTGGGTGTGGTGGGGCTGCCCAACGCCGGCAAGTCCACCCTGATCAGCGTCATCTCGGCTGCACGGCCCCGCATCGCGGACTATCCGTTCACCACACTCGTACCCCAGTTGGGAGTTGTGGCCGACGGACCGACCGACGAGCCCTTCGTAGTGGCCGATCTTCCAGGCCTCATCGAAGGTGCCGCGCAGGGAGCAGGCCTGGGGCACCGTTTCCTGCGTCATGTCGAACGGTGCAGGGTGCTGCTCCATCTAGTGGATCTGGCCGCCGAGACCGACAGCGCAGAGGAGGATCTGTCGACGATCGAGCGTGAGATGGAGGCCTTCGACCCCGGGCTCCTGGAAAGGCCTCGCTGGATCGTGGGTACCAAGCTGGACGCCGCTCGGGAAGACAGGCGTCGGAACCTGAGAGCAGCCGCCCGCCAACGGGATCTGAAGTATATGGAGATAAGCTCGGTGAGCCATGCAGGGGTGAGAGCATTGGTGAGCGGATTGCGCCAGTTCCTGAAAGAGGTTGCGGACAGATGAAGATCGGTCTATTCGGCGGCACCTTCGATCCGATCCACTTCGGTCACATCCTGCCGGTGAAGGAGGCGCGGGTCCAGCTTGGACTCGACCAGGTCATCTACTTGCCCACTGCGGTTCCGCCACACAAGCCCGATGGACAGGTCGCTTCCCCTCATGCGCGGTGGACGATGGTGGAGCTGGCGCTGCTGGCGGAACCGGGACTGGTCGCAGACCCATTCGAGCTGACACCCGATCACAAGGCTTTCACGGTGGAGTCGGTGGAGCACTTTCGCTCTACTCTGCCGGCCGCCGATCTCTACCTGCTCATCGGCTGCGATAGCTTCGCCGAGCTCCATACCTGGAAACGGTGGCAAGAGCTGGTGGCCATGGTCAGGCTCGGAGTCCTCGTACGACCCGGTTGGAGGCCGGAGGCCTTGGAGACTCGGCTGACCCCAGAGGTGGCGGCGCTGATGGGGACCGACAGGGTTTCCTTCATCGCCAATCGCCCCGTGGCCGTTTCAGCCACTGAATTGCGTCAGCTGCTGGCCGAGGGAGCTCAGCCACCTGCAAGCTGGCTGCCGGATTTGGTGCTAAAATATATCCAGAAGTACAGCCTCTATCGATGACCAACCCGACCTCCAGTCCTCCGGATATCGCTGCTCGGTGCCGGCTGGCCGTGGCCGCCGCGGAGGACCTCAAGGCCAATGATGTTCGCGTTCTGGAGCTCTCCGAGATCAGCTCCCTGGCCGACTACTTCCTGATTTGCAGCGGTACCAGCGAGCGTCATGTCCGGGCGATCGCCGATGCGGTGCTCTTGAGGCTGCGAGGTGAGCGCATTCGACCGCACCATGTCGAGGGCTATCAGGTCGGCCGCTGGATTCTTCTGGACTTCAGCGACTTCGTGGTCCACATCTTCGAGCAGGAGACCCGGTCCTTTTACGCCCTCGAGAAACTGTGGGCCGATGCTCCCGACGTCACCCACGAGCTCACTCAGTGACCAGCTCCTCGCCCGTCTCCGAGCTCTTTGCCCATTCCCCTTCCCTGAAGCAGCAGATCCGGGGTGCCGAGCGTGCCGCGCGAACCGACGTTCCCATGCTCATAATGGGTGAGCCGGGAAGTGGGCGATCAGCGGTTGCCAGGGCCGTTCACGCCAGCAGTCTTCGCTCCGACGGCCCCCTGGTGGAGGTGGATATCAGTGCCATCCCCAGTTCGCTTTTCGAGAGCGAGCTCTTCGGTTACCGCCCAGGGGCGTTCACCGGTGCCGAGTCGCCTCTCGCCGGGCGGGTGGCTACGGCCGAAGGGGGCACCCTGTTGTTGGATCACCTCGAGGACATCCCCGTCGCGGCCCAGCCCAAACTGCTGCGGCTGCTGGCGGAGAGCACCTACACTCCTCTCGGGGGCGCGGAGAGTCGTGCCGATGTCCGATTTCTGGGGATAGGGTCCGATGATCTGCCGGAGAGAGTCTCCAGCGGCGCCTTCCGGTCCGACCTTTTCTACCGAATGGAGGTCGTCACCCTGCGTCTGCTACCCCTGAGGGAACGCCGAGAGGACTTTCCGTCGCTGCTGGAGTTCTTTCTGCTGGATCTCGGAGAGCGTTTCGGCATCACCAACCTGGAGCTGACCTCGACAGCTCGCCGGTGGATGGAGGAATATCCCTGGCCGGGAAATCTGCGGGAGCTGCGCAATGTCCTCGAGCGGGCTCTGATCCTTCAGGGCGGAGGTCTCCTGGACCCACCCTGCCCCGATCGCCGCTCGGGTCCGCCCCAATCCCTGCAACAAGTCGAGCGCCGGCAGATCATGCTGGCACTGGCCTACACCCGCGGACATCAGGGTCGAGCCGCGGAGCTGCTCGGTATCAGTCGCAAGACCCTGTGGGAAAAACGCCGCCGCTACGAGATCCCCTGACCCTAATCTATCGTGTGGAGATCCGTCCGGGTGGTCCGCTGGGGGACGGCGCCGGCTACTCAGACTACGATGGGCGGGCCGCCACCTTGTCTCGTCATCGCGCCGGATCTCTTGTGCCCTTCGATGGACCTGGCGCTGCGCTTGACGAGGCACCCCCTATCGAACCACCCGAACGAACCTCTGGCACCGGTGAAAGCAACCAGGGCTTAGCCCTCTGTGCCAATGTAAGTGAGACACTGGCCCCCCCGGTAATTAGGGAAGGGCGGGGAGGTGAAATGACGAGATGAGAGAGATGGAACTCAAAGAGGAAGCGGTGGTGCGGGCGACGGCGGAGCCGGAAGGAGCCCGGAGGGCGACTGGAGGATCCGCCGTCAGTCTCAGCGCAGAGCTACAGCCAGTCGTCCCGGACCCAGAGGTCCCCGAGAAGGCTCGGCGGCGGCGGTTCAACGCGGCCTACAAGCTCGAGGTTTTGCGGCAAGCGGATGCGGGCTCGGAACCGGGTGAGATTGGTGCCCTTTTGCGGCGGGAGGGTCTGTATTCCTCGCTTCTGTCCAAGTGGCGCAAACAGCGCGAGGAGGGAGCGTTGGAGGGCCTGCAGCCCAAGAAGCGGG
>JAUVRX010000037.1 GCA_030597375.1 Acidobacteriota bacterium | reverse complement strand
GCAGGAACGCCCATGACGATCTCACCCACGACCTGGCCAACAGCAACGCTGAGACCGTTTCGGGGGGCGCCAATTCATCGACCCGATACCGGCGCAGGGTTTCTGCCCGCCGCACCTTGCCCGAGGAAGTTCGCGGCAGCGTTCCCGGCTCCAACACCACGACTCGCTCGGCCACCAGACCGGTCGCTTTCAAGACCTCGTGCCGGCACTCCTCTTCGATCTCCTGGCTGGCTCGGCCGGAGACCGCCTTGCTTCGCTCCACGAAGAGCCATACCTCTTCGGCGTCTCCGCTCTCCGGCCGGTGACTCACAGCCGCCACACAGCCCGTACGGACACCTCGCACACCCACGAGGGCGCGCTCTAATTCCTCGGGTGCATGGTTCTGTCCACGCACAATCAGCACATCCTTGGCCCGGCCGGTGATGAAGAGCTCGCCCTCGAGACGAAACCCCAGATCTCCGGTATCGAGCCAGCCGTGCTGAAGGACTTCGGCTGTGCTTCGGGGGCGATTCAGATACTCCTTCATGAGAGAGGGTCCACGCACCCAGATCCGACCCACCTGTCCATCGGCCTGCTCATGCCCTGTCTGGTCCCGCACCGAAATCCGAACCCCCGACAGTGGACACCCCACCGACGCCAGTTCCAGCCCGTCGGGGTCCGGCTTTGCCAAGCCCCGGTCAGCCAGTGCTCGCCGCTCGAACCTGCGACTCAGGACGCCCCGTCCCACGGGCGAAAAAGTCACCGCCAGCGAGGCCTCCGACAGACCGTAGACCGGCACGAGCGCCCGCGGCTCGAAGCCCCACCGGGAGAACCGCTCCGCGAAGGCTCTCAAAACAGAAGGCGCAACTGGCTCCGCACCGTTCAAGGCTACCTGCCAGCAGGACAGGTCCACCCCCTCCATCTCTTCGTCGCTGACCTTCTCGACACAGAGCCCATAAGCGAAGTTGGGAGCCGGCGAGACTGTCGCCCGGTAGCGGGAGATGGCCCGCATCCAGACGCCGGGTCGTGCGACAAACAACTCTGGAGGGATCAGGGTCAGGACCGAGGGGCGCTCCAGGGCGGGAAAGACGCAACCGATCAAACCCATGTCGTGATAGAGCGGCAGCCAGGAGACGCCGGTCTGGCGCACCTCTGGTGTGTCCGGCCAGAATCCGTTCAAGGTCGTCACCTGGGCCATGACCGCTCTGTGGGTGAGCGCCACCGGCTTCGGGTCCACCGTAGTGCCGGACGAGAACTGCACCAGTGCCAGATCCTCTGGGCCCACGCGTGGCAGTTGATGATCTGCCCTCGGCACCTCTTCGAGGCAGAGACAGCCCAGTTCCGGATCGGCGATGTCGATCGCCTCGCCCAGGATCCTGCGAACCCGCGACGAGGCGAGCACGGTTCGCGCCCCGACCGCCCGCAACAGGCTCGCGGTACGAGCCTGATATTCCTCCAGTCTGCCCAGGCGAACAGGTGGGTAGAGAGGCACGGGTACGGCACCCGCCAGCAGCGCGCCGAAGAAGGCGAAGAAGAAACTCCTCTCGGTGGGAAAGACCAGCGCCACTGTTTCGCCGTCCCGTACCCCGACCTGACGGAGTCCCGCGGCCACGGCGCGCGACTCTTCGTAGACTTCCGACCAGCTCAGCCACTCGGCGTGCTCTCTGCGGTCGAGCAGCCGCAGCCCCGCGTCTGGGAAGCGGCAGGCCCTCTCCAGGGCCTCGATCAGTGTCAGGGTTTCCGGTGTCGACATCGTTGCACTAACCGGCTATCTTTTCCTCGATGACGCGGACCAGGTCCTCGACCGTCTCGATGGCGGCCTCGTCGGCTTCGTCGAGACAGATTCGGAAGTGGTTCTCCACCTCGACGGCCAACGTCAGGAGTCGTAGCGAGTCGAGCTCCAGATCCTCGACCAGATGCATGTCGGGGCGCAGCTCTGCCTTCCAGCCCAGATGTCTCTGCGCCACCAGCGCCACACCCTCCAAGATCTGCTGTCGTCTCATCTCGAAGGATCTCGCGACTTTCGCGCCAGGATCAGGCAAGCCATTCAACTTCCTTTAATGCCTCGTCTTCTACTTTGATTCGAGTCCTCAGCAGCAGAGCATTCAGAGCGCTATAGATCAAGGCTGTCACCCATGCGGTATGCACCAGGGGAAGAGCGATCAACTCCGTCACGACCGCCGCGTAGTTCGGATGCTGGAAGAAACGAAACGGGCCCGTGGAAATCAGGGGTTCTCCGGGCAACAGCACCACTCTCGTCGTCCAGCGGCGCCGCAGAGTCGCGATCACCCAGTAACGCAGTGTCGTGGCTGCCACCAGCAGCACCGACATGCCGAGGGCGAGGGCTGGAATCAGCGGCCTCCCGAAAACCCATACTTCCAGGGGGCCGGCCACCAGAAACGTCGAGTGTAGGAGGATCATCCACGGATAATGGGCCTCCCCGACTTCGAAACCACCCCGCGCCAGGAGCCAGCGACGGTTGCGGCTCGCTATCCGCAATTCGACGAGCCGTTCCACGCCAACCAGTATGACCAGCCCCGTAAAGAGCCAACGGCTGTCTACCATTCCAGCAACACCAACTCCGAGCAGAAGCCCGGTCCCATGGCCAGCAGCATTCCGAGCGCGCCGGGCTCGGGGCACCTGGATTTCATGGTCTCCTGGAGCACCATGAGCACGGAGGTCGAGGAGGGATTTCCGACCTTCTCGAGGCTTTCCCAGGTCATCTGCAAGGCCTCGGGTTGCAGCTCGAGCGCTTCCTGCATGGCAATCAGGACCTTCGGCCCGCCCGGATGAGCCACCCAGGAGGAGATCTCCTTTCGGCTCAGTCCCTGGTCCCGCAGAAACTCATCTACATCCCTTCTCAGGTACTGTCGCACCACTTCCGGCACCTCCGCCGAAAGGACGACCTGGAACCCCCTCTCGGAGATGTCCCAGCCCATCACCCGCTCGGTGTCGGGGTAGAAAATCGAGCGAGTTGCCAGGATTCTGGGCCCTGCCGCCCGTCGCTCGCTGCCCACCACCACGACGGCCGCCGCTCCGTCACCAAACAGACCTGACGAGATCAGGTTGGGAATGGAAAAATCCCGGAGCTGCAAGGTCAGGGAACAGAGCTCTACCGACAGCAGTACTGCCACCTGGTCCGGGTAGGCCTTCACGTAGTCGGCCGCCCGAGAGATCCCTGCCGCCCCGGCCACGCAGCCGAGGCCAAAGATGGGGAGGCGCTTGACTCTCGGTGCCAGGCCGAGTCGATTCATCAAGCGCGCGTCGATGGATGGCGTCGCCACACCGGTCACCGAGACGAAGATGAGGCAATCGACGTCGACTGGCTCGAGACCGGCCAGATCCAGAGCTTTCCGCACGGCCTGCTCGCCAACCTGCTGAGCGACCCGGATCCAGGCGTCGTTGGCCTCTCCCCAGCTCTCGAGCTTCGAGTACTCTTCGATCGGCAGGGCCAGATATCGTCCGCCGACCAGAACGTTCTTGTGCAGGACTTCCAGTCGGTCCTGATTGAAGAGCTGACGGGACCAGACCCGCTTGAACTCCTCCAACAACCGCTCCTGGGAGTAGTAGTGGGCAGGAAACGCCTCGCCCACGGCCGCAATCTTCATTACCTGTACACCTCGATTCTCGCCCTGACGACAAACCATCAATGCCGCTGCCCTCTGTACGGTCACCTGTGGGTTTCGGATCAAGGGCTCCCTGCGAGCAGGGCCGTCGATCATAGCCCACCCTTCTCATGGATCCAGGTCTACCTGTACACTGTTCCACCCTTGCCGCGGTGGGTAAACCGATTCTCGGTACCCTGCGTATAGTCCAACTAGTGGTCATGAGCCTCATCCATCCAGAGCCAGCGCTCCTCGTCTTCACCCTCGGGCCGCACCGCGAGCAGCTACGCCGCGGGTTGTTGCCCCGACGGTTGCAGGGTGCCGAGCGGCTGCTCCACCAGCGAAGCCTGGAATCCGTCCTCGACTCGGGACGCTCCTCCGGATGCGAGTGCTGGGTGGCGGCTCCCGGGCCTCTCACCCTGGCCACCGATGTCGAGCAGATCGAACAGACGGGACGGACGTTTGGCGAGCGTCTCCAGGGCTCCATCGAGCAGGTCTGGAAAAGCTCCCAGGATCGACCGATCGTGGTTGTCGGCACCGACTGCCCTGAGTTGTCTGAGAGCCACCTTCAGGAAGCCCTGAGACTTCTCGCCGGCGATCCAGACCGGGTCGTGATTGGCCCGGCAACCGACGGCGGCTTCAATCTGCTGGCCTTCAGTCGGCCCGTCGGTGTCGAGCTGTCTCGGGTGAGATGGTGCCGAGGTGACACCTTGAAGTGCCTGCTTGCGGCCCTACTGGAGAGTGGCCGCCCGGTCACCCTGTTGGCGCCGCTGAATGATCTCGATCACCAGGCAGATCTCGAACGCTGGCTGGCTGCGAGAACCTCGCTCCAGTCGGGTTTGCGGTGGTTCCATCGCTGGCTCCGCTGTCTACTCTCCGAGCTTCGGCGACCCCCGGTCCCTTTGGTGTCGGGACTACCGCTGCCGGCTTTCGCTCGTCCCTCCAGGGGACGGTCACCACCCTACTGATCCCACCGAGAAGCGCTCGCACTTCCCCGCCGTCGAGATGAGCGGTAGGGATCAGACCCATAGTCGAACGATTCGGAGACAACGTCTCCTCTTGGAGGAAGCAACGCGTCATGACAGCAGCCAATGTAGAAAAAGTGGTCAAGGACCGCTACACCGAGGGAGCAGCGACTCTGGTGGCCGAGCTGTGCTGCCCGACAGACTACGACCCGCAATACCTCGAGGTGATCCCGGATGAGGTACTCGAGCGGGACTACGGCTGCGGAGATCCCAGCCGCTATCTCAGACCGGGGGAAACCGTTCTGGATCTCGGCAGTGGAACCGGCAAGATCTGCTTCATTGCCTCGCAGGTCGTAGGAGCTTCAGGCCGTGTCATCGGCGTGGATATGACCCCGGAAATGCTGGCCGTGGCACGGCGCAACGCACCTGTCGTGGCCTCGCGCCTGGGATTCGCCAACGTCGAGTTCCGGCGCGGCCGAATCCAGGATCTCAAGCTCGACCTCGATCTCCTGGAGGAGGCTCTGGCGGCGAAACCGGTGGGTGACGTGGAGAGCCTGCTGGAGATTCAGGGGCACAGTGACGACCTACGCCTCGATCGGCCTCTGGTGGACGACGACTCGGTCGATGTCGTGGTCTCCAACTGCGTGCTCAACCTGGTGGGCAACGACCAGAAACAGGCACTCTTTCGAGAGATCTACCGGGTACTGAGACGGGGAGGGCGCGCGGTCATCTCCGACATCGTCAGCGACGAACGGGTTCCAGAAACGATGCAGAAGGACCCGGAGTTGTGGAGCGGTTGCATCTCTGGTGCCCTGACCGAAGAGGGCTTTCTCACCGCTTTCGAGGACGCCGGGTTCCACGGCGTCCGCATCCTGGTTCGCCAGGAGGAGCCGTGGCAGGTTGTCGGCGGCATCGAGTTCCGCTCGCTGACCGTGGAGGCCTTCAAGGGCAAGGAGGGACCCTGTCTGGAGCGCAATCAGGCCGTCATCTACAAGGGCCCGTTCAAGGAGGTTCTGGATGACGACGATCATCGCATGGAGCGGGGACGCCGCTACGCGGTCTGTGACAAGACCTACAACCTCTACAGGCAGGAGCCCTATCGCGACTCCTTCGAGTTCGTGGAGCCCCTGGAGGAGATTCCCCTGGAGGCAGCCGGACCTTTCGACTGTTCCCGAACCCCCATTCGCCAGCCCCGTGAGACCAAGGGACAGGACTACGATCTGACCTCTGAAGCTGCCGGGGCGTGCTGCGGACCGGAGGGGTGCTGTTAGTGCCGACGATCGAAGCTGGTACACCGCGGGTCGGACTGCGCTCGCTCGACACCCTCTGGTTCCAGGTGGCGGGGACGATCTGCAATCTGGCCTGCACCCACTGCTTCGTCTCTGCCTCTCCCACCAACCGGACGCACGAGTTCCTGTCCCTGGAGGCGATCCTTCCCTATCTCGAGGAGGCCGCGGCGCTCGGGGTCAAGGAGTTCTACTTCACCGGCGGGGAGCCCTTTCTCAACCCGGAGATGGAGTCGATTCTCGAAAAGGCTCTCCCGGTCGCACCTGCGACGGTGCTCACGAACGGTCTGCTACTGGATACCGAACGCTGTCGGAGACTGCGGCGGCTCGCCGATCAGGCCGATTACTCTCTGGACTTTCGGGTCTCGTTGGATGGCTACGCACCCGAGACCAATGACCCCATCCGTGGGGAGGGCACCTTCGACCGCATCCTCCAGGGCGTCTCGAACCTGGTCGAGGCTGGCCTGAATCCCGTCATCACTGTCACCGAGGTCTACGAGGACAACGGTACCGTACGGGGCAAGGAGCGCTTCTTCGAGCTTCTGCGGGGCCTCGGCATCACCAAGCCACGGCTCAAGATGCTGCCCGTCTTCCAGATCGGGGCCGAGGCCGAACGCACCGGTGCCTACGAAACGTGGCAAAGGCTTCGTGACAGCGACGCCCTCGACGAGGGCTGGAGCCACCTCCAGTGCAGCTCCTGTCGGATGGTGACCGACCAGGGTGTCTGGGTGTGTCCGATCCTGATCAACGAGCCGCAGGGCAAGATGGGCGACGCCCTGGCCGAGACGCTCGAACCCTTCCCCCTGGACCATCCGGCCTGCTGGACCTGCCACGTCTATGGAGTCTCCTGCAAGACATGAGCGACGCGACCGACAGCAAGCTGACCGTACATCGGGGGATGGCCACCTGGGGCGAACGCCTGGCACCGCTCGAGGAGTTTCGGCGAGCCACTGCTCGTGTGGGAAGACAGCTCTCCCAGGCCGAGCGCCTGGCCGAGCAACAGCGGTTCCTCGAGCAAGAGCGGGATACCACGCCCTTGGAAGGCCCCTACTCCAGGGTCGTGGTCTTCGGCGGCGTCTACAACAACCATCTCGCCCTGGAGGCGGTGTTGGACGCCGCTCACAAACACCGTGCCGAGGCCGTCTACTGCCTCGGCGATCTGGGAGGCTTCGGGCCTTCACCAGAAAAGGTCTGGCCGCTCCTGCTCGAGGGTGAGGTCAGGACCCTTCGAGGCAACTACGAGGAATCCCTGGCCGGTGGCCGAGAGGACTGCAATTGCGGCTATACCGACCCCCGGGACAATCACTTCGCCACTCTCTCCTACCGCTATACCGCTGAGAATTGCTCCTCGGACTTCAAGAGTTGGATGGGGGGGCTGCCGCCGAGGCGACGCATCCGTGTCGGCCGGCGCGAACTTCTCCTGGTACACGGCTCGCCGCGCCAGATCAATGAGTTCCTGTTCGACTCCACTTCGCCGGTCTCCTTTCTCGAGGTCCTCCTCGATCAGGAATCCTGCGACGGCCTGCTTTGCACCCATACCGGTCTCCACTGGCATCGGCACCTGCCCTCCGGACGCGACGTGGTGAACGTCGGGGTCATCGGCAGGCCGGCCAACGACGGTCAGCCCGGCGTCTGGTACACCCTGCTGGAAGACAGAGACGCCGAACTCGGAGTCGAGTTGCTCCCCCTCGAGTACGATCACCCGGCCCTGGCTCTCGAGATGCAGCAGCAGGGCCTGCCGCAGGAGTTCATCGACACCCTTCGCCATGGTTGGTGGACGACCTGTCTGGAGATCCTGCCGGCTCGCGAGCGCTCGAGATCGCGCTATTGAATCGCAGCTCTCGGATACCGAACATTCCCAAGCCCCGGAGAAATCGACCATGAGCTCGAAGAGTCGACATATCGCCATCATCGGAGCCGGTCCCACCGGCCTCGAAGCGACCCTGGCTGCCGCCGAAGCCGGACTGCCATTCACTCTCTACGAGGCGGGCCCCACCACTGGCGCCTTCATGAGGATGTGGGGCCACGTACGGCTCTTCTCACCATGGGATCTGGATGTCTCGCCCCGGGCCCGCAAGGCGCTGGCGGCGGCAGGCCACGATGTGCCTTCGGGCGACGCCTGTCCGACCGGCGCCGAGCTCGCCGACACGATCCTCGAGCCCCTGGCGAAGCTGCCCGCTCTGGAGGAGCACATCCGCTTTCGCACACCCGTGCTAGCCGTCAGCCGTCAAGGCCTGCTCAAGAGCGAGGAGATCGGCACCGAAGGACGCTCACAACACCCTTTCAGACTTCTTCTCACAGACAGCCAGGGGCGAGAGTGGACCGAGCAAGCCGAGATCGTGCTGGATTGCACGGGCAACTATGCAACCCCCAACGCCCTGGGCGACGGTGGTATTCCGGCCCCCGGCGAGGAGAGCCTGGACGACGTCATCGTGCGCTGGGTCCCCAACTTCGCAATCCAGGAGAGCATGTGGGCCGGCAAGGAGATCCTGCTCGTCGGCGCCGGTCATTCGGCCCAGACCGCGGTAGTGGAGCTGGCTCGGTTGGCCGAGCGGCACCCGGGCACCCGGATCCTCTGGGCCGTTCGACGGCACGAGCCGACCTGGGAGGTCCAGGAGGACGACCCCCTACCCGAGCGCGCCCGCCTGATTCGCGCGGCACAGGCTCTTGCTACGGGCGGCTCCGTCGCCGTCGAGATGGTCACGGGCGTGGTCGTGGACTCGCTGGAAAGGAAAGGCGACAGAGTGGGCGTCACCTTCAGGGATCGCCAGGGCGAGCACCGCAGCGTCGAGGTCGACCGCGTCGTCTCGCTGACCGGATTCGTCGGCGACCCCCAACTCTACCGCCAGTTGCAGGTCCACGAGTGCTACGCAACCTGCGGGCCCATGAAGCTGGCGGCCTCGCTGCTGGCATCGGATTCTGATGCCGATTGCCTGACCCAGACGAGCCAGGGCGTCGAAACCCTGACCAATCCCGAGCCCGACTTCTTCATCCTCGGATCCAAGTCCTACGGCAGCAACAGCTCCTTCCTGATGCGCGTCGGCTGGCAACAGGTCGATGAGGTTTTCGGTTGGCTCGCTCCCTAGGCCCCTATACCCTCACCGCCACCATCGCCTCACTGCCCACTGCCTCACTGCCCACTGCCTCACTGCCCACTGCCTCACTGCCCATTGCCCCACTGCCCATTGCCCCACTGCCTCACTGCCCATTGCCCCACTGCCCTGTTTCCTCTTTTCACGCCGCCTCATCCCTCTCCACGCGAAAGCCATGTGGGCAGCTCCGTGACCCTCTCCAGGCAGACCAGGGGTCGCGCCTGCTCCAGAACGGCCCGAGACTCTGAGCCGCTGCTGACGGCGACGGCTGCCGCACTGGCATTGTGGGCCATCTCCAGATCATGAATCGTGTCGCCAATCATCACGGTTCGATCGGTAGTCACACCCAACTCGTCCGCGATGTCCAGAATCATCTGCGGGTGGGGCTTGCTGCGGGCCTCGTCCACCGTCCGCGTCGCCAGAAAGAACTTTCCCATTCCGGTGGCCTCCAGGTCCCGGTTCAGACCACCACGACCCTTGGCGGTGGCCAACCCCAGGAGATACCCCTCCTGCTGGAGCTTCTCCAGAAGAGCCGGCACGCCGGGAAAGAGCCGCGGCTGATGGCTGTAGGTTTCGAGCCAGTGGTGACCGTAGGTCTCTACGATGGCCTGGAACATCACCTCGTCACACCCCGGGGCGAAACGTTCTACGGTCTCTCGCAATCCCAGTCCAATGGCGCCGCGGATCTGCTCGTCCGGAACCGGCGGCAGGTCGAGATCCCGCAAGGCCTGCTGGGTGCACTCCACGATGCTGCCGATGGAGTCCAGCAGGGTGCCGTCCCAGTCGAAGACCAAGAGGTTGAAGGGGCCAGGGGCCGTGGTCGTCACTCGTTCGTCTGCAGGTGCCATCGCCTGCCCGTCGACTCGCTTTCGCCCGAGTCTAGCAACGGTTTTTCATTCGACCTCGGGGACCAACGGCGAATAGACCAGGCCACCGACGACTGAGTCCCCGGGGCGTGGGCTCGAGCTGGCTCGTACGGTGGTGACCAATCTCCCCGCGACACGGGTCCCCGGGGGCAGAATCACCCCGAATCCCAGGATCGATCCCGTCACCTGACATCGCTCGTTGACCCGAGCTCCCGGAAGCAGCAGAGAGTCGACGAGTTGGCTTCCCGGGCCGACTCGGCAGTCTTCTTCGACCACCGACCTCCTCATCGTCGCGTCGTTGGCCAGTTCTGCTCTTTCGCAGACCCAGTTGTGAGATCCGATTCCGGGCAACAACCGTCTACCGACCCACTCCCGAACGCCCTCGAGATATCGCTGGGGAGTTCCGAGATCGTGCCAGCGACGGTTCGTCTCCACCGATCCGACGATGCCTCCCCGTGCGACCAGCGGCTCATAGAGATCGGTGACAAAGTCAGCCGGTTGGCCTTTCTTCACCTCACCCAACAGCTCGGGTGAGAGGACGTGGGCACCCATGAAGACCCGGTGTCGAGCCTTCTCGCCAGCACCAACAGAACCGCGGAAGGCAATGATGTGATCCTTCTCATCCAGCCTCACACCGCCACCGAAGGGGCTCGGGTCGACCCGGCGAGAGACCAGCAGGGTCGCCTGTGCATCGCTTTTCCGGTGTTTCTTCACCAGGCGCTTGAGAGGCCACCCACAGAGGCTGTCGCCGTTGATCACGAGGATGAGGTCGGCTGGTCGGAGGAACTCCTCGAGTGGACCAAGAGCACCAAGGGTCCCCAGTAGTTGCTCTTCCGACGAATAGGTGAGAGGCATTCCATCCACGGTGTCACCGAGGTGCTGCCGGATGGAGTCCCCCATATGGAAGAGATTGACAGCTGCGGCCTCGCAACCGAAGCGGGCCAATTGACGCACGGTGCGCCCGACGATCGATTCGCCCTGGACCGGCAGCAGAGGTTTCGGGACGAATTCGGTGAGTGGCCGCAAGCGCTGGCCCTGCCCCGCGGCCAGCACGACGGCCCGCAGACGAAGCTCTCTCAAGAAAAAACCATGTTCGGCGGGGCTTCAGGGTGTTGCCGCCGGTAGTCTTCGTAGAGCTGGAGATAGGTGCGCATCTCCGCCTGCTCGACGTCGAACTCACATCGCCGCGCTACCTTGGCTGCACCACTGCCCTCGAACTCGACAAAGTCACCGATCGGCGTGTGGTCCAACGCCACCATGACACCTCCCAGCCGCCACTCCTCACGCTTCTTCTCGTAGCGTTTCACCACCTCGTAGCCCAGGCCCAGCAGGATGGCATGGAGCTCATCCCCGTTCTCCACCTCGGTCTGGCGCTCCGAACGCACCTTGACCCCATCCTCGAAGGTCGCAGCACCCTTGAACGTCAGCCACCAGCCGTTTCGATCGCGGCGCAGCCGCAAGATCTCACCTCTCTTGGAGAGCCGGTCCTTGCGGTCGTAGATCACGTTCTCCTCGGCTCCTCCGGGCGCCAGCCTCTCGGCCTCGAAGGTCAAGAGGCGCTCTCGCATCCCCTCCAGGTTGTCGCAGGGAAACTTCAACTCGCGCTCGAAGATCTCCGTCGAGTGGGTCGCTCGTTCAGGCTCGTCGTGGCTCATGCGGTTTTACCAACCTCGTCCAGGAGACGCACGATCGTGCGAATTCCCTTGTGAAAATGGCTGATGTTGAACTTCTCGTTGGGAGCGTGCAGTCGATCGTCCGGTAGGCCGTGACCGATCAGCAGGATGGGCACCTTCAGGACCGTCGCGAATGTGCCGACAATGGGGATGGAGCCGCCTTCGCGCACCCGCACCGGACGAGCACCCCAGATCTGCTCCTGTGCATCCATGGCGGCGTCGGCGATGGGACCATCGACGTCGACGAGCACCGGCTCGGCACCGTGCAGGTCGCTGATCTCGACCTCGACTCCTGGTGGAGCGATCTCCTGAACATAGTCGCTGAAGAGTTGGGCGATCGTCTCGGGGTCCTGATCCGGCACCAGGCGCATGGAGACCTTGGCACCTGCCCAGGCCGGTATTACGGTCTTGGCGCCCTCGCCCTGGTAGCCGCCGTAGATGCCATTGACGTCACAGGTCGGTCGCCCCCAGGTCCTCTCCAGCGTGCTGTAGCTCTCCTCGCCGAACAACTCGCTGACGCCCAGATCAGCCCGGTAGGTCTCCTCGTCGAAGGGGAGCTTGGCGAACTCCTCTCGCTCCCAAGCCTCGAGCGGTCGGACAGCGTCATAGAACCCCGGAATGAGGATCTTGCCGGTCTTTGGGTCCTGGAGTCGAGCGATGATCTGACACAGCGCGTTTCCAGGGTTGGCCACGGCGCCACCGAACGTACCCGAGTGCAGATCCCGATTGGGGCCCGTCACTTTGAGCTCCATGTAGGCCAGGCCTTTGAGGCCGTAGAGCAGGGCCGGCTGGCCCGGCGCGAACATGGAGGTGTCCGAGACCACGACCGCGTCGCAAGCCAGGCGATTGCCGGCATCTTCGATGACGAAATTCTCGATGCCGTGGCCACCGATCTCCTCTTCGCCCTCGACCAGGAACTTCACGTTGACGGGCAACTCTCCCCGTGTCTCGAGAAGGGCCTCCACCGCCTTGAGGTGGGTGAACGATTGCCCTTTGTCGTCGGTTGCACCACGACAGACCAGGAGATCCCCCTCCTCGGTCGGCTCGAACGGCGGGTGGCGCCATTCCTCGACCGGATCTGCCGGCTGCACGTCGTAGTGTCCATAGAAGAGCACGGTCGGTTTGCCTTCCGCCTGGGTCCATTCGGCGTAGATCAACGGATTGCCGTCCGTCTCGATGGCCTCGGCCTCCAGTCCGGCAGTTCGAAATTTGTCGAGAAGAAACTCGCTGCAACGCAGGACCTCGGCCTTGTACTCCGGATCGGTCGAGACCGACGGAATGCGCAGATACTCCTTGAGCTCCTCGAGAGAGTCGGCCTCTTTCTCTTCGAGGTAGGTGAAGACGTCCTGACTGCCGTCTGTCATGGGCTCGTACCCTCCGATGACCTCGTTGCGCGCAACGATCGCAGTCTAGCAGAGCCCTGGCCCGCACGATTCATGATTCATGCGGCCTCGGAAGGTTCCGGATCGGATCCCCGGACGAGTTGGTCGAGGTTGACGACATTGACGACCACGTGGGCGAGAATTGGAGCCAGGAGGTTGCCTCGCCATAGCATGAGGCCGGCCAGGGCGAGGCCTGCCACGCCGGCGAACACTGTCCAGGCCCGGAAGGCGCTGCCGGGTCCGGTGTGCAACAGCGTGAACAGCACTGTTGCCGGAAACCAGCCCCAGGCCCCCTGTACGGCGCCGCGAAAGAACAACTCTTCGGCAAAGCCCGATAGAAGTGCCAGGGCGACGATCTCATGACGCCCCAGTGGGCCCAATAACTCCGCCAGTTGTCGTTCGAGCTCCCGAGCGCTTGCCAGCCTGCCGCGCGACACCCGCCAGAGGCCGACCAGGAGCCCCCCAACGGCGAACCCGACGCCGGCATCCAACCACCAACTCTGGGGGTCCACGAAGAGCGTCGCGCGAATTGCGCCTTCCCTCCAGCCCACCCACAGGGCACCGGCAATGGCGACGATAAGGTAAAAGATCCAGGCGAGGCGATAGACCTGGCTGGAGCTCTGGTGGTGTTGAACGGTTGCACTCTCCGATCGCTGGGACGATCGCGGCTTTCCAACTCTTTGCCGCTACCTCTGGCGGGCCGTCAGTTGACGGGTTCGGAATCCGTCTCTGGTTCCTCGCCTACCACCTCGTCTTCCCGTTCGCTCAGCCGGGCGATCGACACCAGACGGTCCTCACCCTCGAGATCTATGAGCTTGACGCCCTGGGTAGACCGAGCGCTGACCCTGACACCATCGACGGCGATGCGGATGATCTTGCCCTCCTGGGTGATCAGCATCAGGCCGTCCTCGGCCCGGACCTGCTTGGCGCCGATCACCTGACCGGTCTTCTCCGAGACCTTGAGGTTGATGATCCCCTTGCCTCCCCGCTTCTGTAGTCGGTACTGATCCACCGGGGTTCTCTTGCCGATGCCCTTTTCGGCTACCGACAGGACCTCGCCAGCCTCCGGATCCAGGGTCTCCATGGATACGACCTTGTCGCCTTTGCGCAGCGAGATGCCTCGCACGCCACGGGTGGCGCGACTCAGGGCACGGGTATCCTTTTCTGAGAACCGGATCGAGAAACCCTTGGCCGTGGCCAGCAGAATCGTCTTGTCGCCGTCGGTCACCCGCACGTCCAGAAGGCGATCCCCTTCGTCCACCCGGATGGCGATGATGCCACCGCTGCGAGGGTTCGAATAGGCCGACAGTTGCGTCTTCTTGATGGTGCCCTTCTCCGTCGCGAAGATCAGGTTGTGGCTGTCGGGAAAATCCCGCACCGCCACGGTCGTCGCAATGTTCTCGTGCTTCTCCAGGTTCAGGAGATTGACGATCGCCTTGCCCTTGGATGCTGGACCCATCTGGGGAATCTCGTGCACCTTCAACCAATGCACCTGGCCCCGCTCTGTGAAGACCAGAATGTAGCTGTGGGCCGAAGCTACGTAGAGATGCTCGACATAGTCGTTGTCCTTGGTCACCATTCCCATACGACCCTTGCCACCCCGGTGCTGCGCCCGGTACAGGGACAAGGGCGACCGCTTGATGTAACCCGTCTTGGTAACCGTGATGACCATGTCTTCATCGGCGATCATGTCCTCGATGGTGATATCGCCGGTTTCGGGAATGATCTCGGTTCGCCTTGGGTCGCCGTAGGCTTTCTTGATGGCCTCGAGCCCCTGGCGAATCTCCTGGAGCACCAGGTGGTCGGAGGCCAGGATGGCTCGTAGTTGCTCGATCAGCTCCATGAGCTCCTTATACTCCTCCACCACCTTCTGTCGCTCGAGGCCGGTGAGCTTCTGGAGCCGCATGTCCAGAATCGCCTGCGCCTGGACCTCGCTCAATGCGAATCCCTCCATCAGGTGGACGCGCGCTTCCCGCGGGGTCTGGCTGGCTCGGATCGTCGTGATCACCTCGTCGAGGTGGTCGAGAGCCTTGAGGATTCCCTCCAATATATGAGCCCGCTCCTCGGCCTTTCTGAGGTCGAAGCGGGTGCGTCGCACGACCACCGTCTTGCGATGGTCGATGAAGTGGGCCAGTATCTGCTTGAGGTTGAGGACCTTGGGCTGGTTGTCGACGATGGCCAGCAGGATGATGCCGAAGGAGCTCTGCATCTGCGTCATCTTGTAGAGCTGGTTGAGGATGACCTCCGGTACTTCGCCTCTCTTGACCTCGATGACGATGCGGATGCCGTCCCGGTTGGATTCATCCCTCAGGTCGCGGATTCCCTCGAGGCGTTTGTCACGTACCAGGCCGGCAATCTGCGTCAGAAGCTTGGCTTTGTTGACCTGGTATGGGATCTCGCTGACGATGATCGACTGCCTATCGGTCCGGGCATGGGTCTCGATCGAGGCTCGAGCCCGCATCCGAATACCGCCTCGCCCCGTGTGATAGGCGCTGTGGATTCCATCCAGACCATGGATGAAGCCACGGGTGGGAAAATCCGGACCGGGAATGGCCTGCATCAACTCTTGGATCGTTATCTCCGGACGCTCGATGAGCATGAGCAGGCCATCGATGACCTCTCCCAGGTTGTGCGGCGGAATATTGGTTGCCATGCCGACCGCGATGCCGGTCGAGCCGTTGACCAGGAGGTTCGGGAATCTGGCTGGCAGGACCACCGGTTCCTTCAGTGAGCCGTCATAGTTCTCCACCCAGTCGACCGTGTCTTTGTCGATGTCCTCCTTCAGCAGCTCCTCAGCGAGCTTCGTCATACGCACTTCGGTGTAACGCATGGCCGCGGCGCTGTCGCCGTCGACGGAGCCGAAGTTGCCCTGTCCATCCACCAGCAGATAACGCAAGGAGAAATCCTGGGCCATCCGGACCACGGTGTCGTAGATCGCCGCATCGCCGTGGGGGTGGTACTTACCCATGACCTCACCGACGATCCGGGCCGATTTCTTGTAGGGCTTCGAGGCGGTGCTACCGCTCTCGAACATGCCGTACAGGACCCGCCGATGAACTGGTTTCAAGCCATCTCGCACATCGGGCAGCGCGCGGCCGACGATGACGCTCATGGCGTAATCGATATAACTCCTCTTCAACTCGTCTTCGATATCCACCGGAGAGGAGTTGTCGAACGGAAGAACTCGGTCGTTCTCACTCATCTAGATGTCCAGATTCTTGACGTTGAGAGCGTTGCGCTCGATGAATTCCCGGCGGGGCGCCACCTGGTCTCCCATCAGCACGCTGAACAGGTCGTCGGCCCCCACCTCGTCTTCGATTCTCACCTGCAGCAGACGGCGCCTCTCGGGATCCATCGTGGTCTCCCACAGTTGCTCCGCGTTCATCTCACCGAGGCCCTTGTAGCGCTGAACCGACAGTCCCTTTCTGGCACCCTCGTAAAGAGTCTCGAGGGCTTCCGTCAGAGTTGCCACCTCGATCTCCTCGTCGCCCTTGTGCAACACGAAGCCTGTCGCCTCGAGCGCCTCCATTCCGTGTCGGTTGCGTGCCATCGAGCGATACTCGGCGGTCGAAACGAGGTCCCAATCGAACTTGACCTCTCTCTCTACGCCATCTCGGCGGCTGATGAACTGGATGTAGCCGATACCATGCTCCTCGTCGTCTCCGACCTCGACGCGATGGAACCCCGAGGCTTCGACGATGTGGGCGATCTCGGCCAGTCGGGCCTTGTCGGAGAGTGCTTTCTTGTCTTTCAAGCCCTGCAACAGGGCGACGCGCAGCGCATCTTCGGGATAGCCACGAGACACGAGCCGATCCATGTCGGCCCGGAAGCTCTCGACCTGCTCCAGGAATGTCGCCAACCGGGAGCCGCTCAAACTCTTCTGCTGACCATCGATCTCGATATCCATCTTCCAGGAATCCTGGATCCGTTCGACCAGAAAACTGTTGTATTCGCTGTCGTCTTTGAGATAGGTCTCTGCTTTCCTACCCTCCGCGACCTTGTAGAGCGGCGGCTGGGCAATGTAGAGATAGCCGCGCTCGATGATCTCCTTCATCTGACGGAAGAAGAAGGTCAGGATCAGGGTTCGGATATGACTCCCGTCCACGTCGGCGTCACACATGATGATCACCTTGTGATACCGCAGCCGGCTGACGTCGAAATCCTCTTTGCCGATTCCCGTTCCGAGAGCCGAGATCAAAGTCTTGATCTCTTCCGAGGAGAGCATCTTGTCGAACCGTGCCTTCTCGACATTGAGGATCTTGCCCTTGAGCGGCAAGACAGCCTGGAAGCGGCGCTCCCGTCCCTGTTTGGCGGTGCCGCCGGCCGACTCGCCCTCGACCAGAAACACTTCGGAGAACTCGGGGTTGCGCTCGCTACAGTCCGCCAGTTTTCCGGGCAGATTGGAAGCATCTAGAGCACCCTTACGCCGGGTGAGCTCACGAGCCTTGCGCGCCGCCTCGCGAGCCCGAGCGGCGTCCACCGACTTCAGGATGATGCGCTTCGCGATCCGCGGGTTCTCTTCGAGAAAGGCCCCGAGCCGTTCGTTGACCG
>JAUVRX010000162.1 GCA_030597375.1 Acidobacteriota bacterium | reverse complement strand
TCAGGCCTCCCATGACTGTTCTGGCCAGCGGGTAGTAGAAGATCCCGGCGGTGTTGGGGCCGCGAAGAGCCAGGGGCAGCAACCCGATGATGGTGGTTGCGGCCGTCATCAAGATCGGACGCAGGCGCTCCCGGCCCGCCTGCAGGATCGCCTCGTCCCTGTCGAGACCCGTGCGTCGGAGACGGTTGATGTGATCCAGCAAGACAATGCCGTTGTTGACCACGATCCCCATGAGAATCAGCAAGCCGATCTGTCCCATGAGATTGAAGGTCGTACCGGTCAGGGCCAGCATCCAGGCGACTCCGGGCAGGGCGAACGGGATCGAGAAGAGAATGGCGAATGGCTGCGTCAGCGATTCGAAGAGCGACGCCATCACCAGGTAGACCAGGACCAGGGCCAGAAGGAAGTTCGTGCCCATCTGAGCGTTCTGGTCCTGCTGCTCGAGGATGCGGTCGCCCCACGACCAGGAGTAGCCCGGTGGCAGGTCGAAGGCATCCATCAAGCCGGCGATCTCCTCCTGGGTCTCCTCCCAGTCCTCTCCTTCGTAGGTCCCGCGTACGGCGACCCTGACCTTGCGATTCTCGCGCACGATCTCCTTGGGCTGCGGTACCACATCGAAGGTGGCGACATCGCCAAGCAAGAACGGACTCTGGCCGTCCCCGCCCCCAATCTGGATCTGTCTCAGGTCCTCCAGATTCTGACGATCTTCCAATCGCAGGGCCAACCAGGTATCCACCTCACGCTCGCCGGCATTGAAGCGCGGCAGGCGCATGGAGCCGAGGCTGAACGAGAAGATGTCGGCCAGGTCCTGTGCCGTCAGCCCGAGACGCTGCGCTTTGTCGCGGTCGATCTTGACCTGGATCTCACGCTGCGAATCGCGAAACGAGGTCCGCAGGTCTTGCACCCCTTCGAGCGTCTCCACCCTTCTGGCCGCCTCGTTGGCGAAACTCTCGAGAACATCCGTATCCTGGCCGAAGAACTTGACCGCGAAATAGGTGGTGTTACCGCCCTCCTCTTCGTCGTCATCGAAGTAGAACTTGACCCCCGCAACCTCCGGCAACGAGTCCCGGACTTTCTGACGCAGCTCCTTGATGGCGTCATCGTCGAGGTCCTGACGATTCAGGATGATCGAGGTTTCGGCCCGATTCTCGCCGTAGTAGCTGTAGATGGACTCGATAAGGAACTCCTCGCGCTTGCCATCGAGAAACTCCTCCACTTGATCGACGACCTTCTCAGCATCCGACTTATAGGTGAAGTCGGCGAATTCATATCTCAAGAACAGCCTCTTGTTGACGGCGCCGGAGAAGATGGCCGACTCGACCATGCCCGTAAAGAAGGGCACCAGACCGACCACCAGCACCAGGACCAGCACTCCAAAGGTCTTTACCCTGTGCTGCAACGTCCAGCCGAGCACAGAGACGTAGCGCTCCTCGAGCCAGACAATGGACTTGACCGGCTTGGGCTTCTTGCGGCCGAGGAAATGGGCCGACATGAGGGGAATCAGGGTCAACGCCGAGAACAGGGAGCAGGCCAGAGCGATTGTGATGGCGATTCCGATCTCACCGAGCCAGGTGGTGAGCTGCACCTTGGCGCCGACGATCAGGGGCAGAAAGACGATGAGGGTAGTGAGCGTCGAGGCCGAAACCGCTACCGCCACCTGATCGGCTCCGATCCTGGCTGCTTTCTTCCGATCCGGCTCGGACCTGTGGATCCGGTCGATGGACTCCAGGACCACGACGGCATTGTCCACCAGCATGCCGACCGCCAGCATCAGCCCCATCATCGACAGGACGTTCAGGCTCTTGCCCATGAAGTACATCAGACCGCAGGCGGCGATGATCGAGAACGGGATGGACATGGCGACGATGAGTGTCGAGTCGAGGCGCCGCAGGAAGAAATAGAGGCTGAAGATCGCCAGCAGGCCGCCGATGCTGCCCGCTTTCAGAAGACCCTGGAGGCCACCGGTGATCTCCTCGCCCTGGTCCTCGAAGACGAAGAGCGTGACCCCCTGCAGCAACGAGTCGTTGTTGATGTCGTTCTGGATCACCGACATCACATCCCGCACCACATCGACCGTGTTGCTGGTGGACTCCTTGTACACCTCCAGAGCCACTGCGAACTGTCGGTCGAGATGACGCCCATGTGGATAGGGGGGCTCTTCGTAGCTGACCTCGGCGATGTCGCTCACCTTCAAGCCCTGATCGTTGATGACCAGACTGCCGATCTCCTCCACCGAGGTGAACTCACCGAGAGCCCTGGCGCTGAATCGGAGTCCGCCGTCCTCGACCTGTCCCAGCACGAGATTGGACGAGCCCCCCCTCAGTTGGGCGATCAGGGCTCCGACGTCGACATTGTGCTCCTTGACGCGGTCGAGAATCAGATCGATGAAGATCTCTCGCGGCTCGACGCCCTCCAGCGTGACTCGGGCCACGCCTGGAACACGTCGAATTCGGTTCAGGATCCGGGCTTCGATGAGCTCGTAGTTCTCCGACAGATCGACACCTTGAGCCGAGAGGCGGGCCTGCACGACAGGAATATCGCTGGTGTTGAACGAGAAGATGACGATGTCTCCGATGTCCAGGGGAAGCTCCGACTTGACCTGGTCCATTTTTTCGCTGACCTGCATGCGGACGATGTCCAGGTCGTTGCCCCAATCGAACTCCAGGAAGAACTCGGCCTGGTCGGCGCTGGCCGTGGCATTGAGCCTCTTGACGCCCGACAGCGTCGACAAGACCTCTTCGACCGGCTTGACGATCTCCCTCTCGATCTCCTTGGGATTGGAGTTCGGGTACGGGATCTGCACGCCGATGAAGGGAACGTCGACCTCCGGCAAGTAGGCCAAAGGCAGCCGCACGATGGCGATGCCACCGATCACCAGCACGCTGATGATCAGCATGGCGGTGGTGATCGGGCGATTGACGGCCAGGTGCGAAAACTTCATCAACTCGTCTCTCCGGCGGGTTGCGCGACCAGGCTGTCGGCCGTGCTGGACTCCTCCACCGACTCTGAATGCGCTACTGGATCCGTCTTGCGATCGACCAGGGAGTAGACCACCGGGATGACCACCAGAGTCAGCACGGTGGCCACACTCAAGCCGCCGATGACGGTAATGGCCAGCGGTGCTCTCAGTTCGGCGCCCTCGCCGAGCCCCAGCGCCATCGGCAGAAGACCCAGAATGGTCGTCGCCGAGGTCATGAGGATCGGTCGGAGTCGATCGCTACCCGCGGTGATCAGAGCCTCGGTACGGCCCATGCCGGATCGGCGTCGCTGATTGACGGCATCCACCAGCACGATGGCGTTATTGACTACGATTCCGGCCAGCATCACCGCCCCGATCATGGCGACGATGTTGATCGTTCGACCGGTGATCGCCAGCGCGCCGATGACCCCGATCGCTCCCAGCGGCAGGGTGAAGATGATGATGAAGGGATGCACGAACGACTCGAACTGCGAGGCCATCACAAGATAGACCAGGAAGATCGCCAGGGCCCCGGCCATCAACAGCGATCGCACAGCCTCCGCCCGTTCCTCCTCCTGCCCGCTCAAGGCCGCAGTCACCCCGGGAGGCAGTGGCGTCTCGGCGATGACTGTCCGGACATCCGTCGCCACCGCACCCATGTCACGACCGGCCAGGTTGCCCGAGATCACTCCTGTCCGCTTCTGACCGATACGCCGTATCTCGCTGGGACCTTCGACCAGGTTCACATCGGCCACGGACTTCAAGTAGATGGGAACATTGTCGCGTTGCCCGATGATGAAGTTGTTGACATCGCCCACCGAGGCCTGGCCCAGGTCCACCGAGCGAACAACGATGTCGATCTCGCGGTCTCCCTCGGTGAAGCGGGTGGCCACATCGCCCTGCACCTTCTTGCGAAGAGTGTCTGAGACGTCCCCTAGATTGAGACCCAACTGAGACAGTTGGTTGCGGTCGAAGACGATCTGCAGCTCGGGGTTACCCAACTCGGCAGAAGACTTGACATCGACCAGACCTGGGACCTGCTCGATGCGCCCTTTGAGCTCTGCCGTAGCCCGGTGCAGCTCGGCCAGGTTGTCGCTGTAGACCTCCACTTCGATGGGAGTCCTGAAGCTGAAAAAGGTCGGGCGCTCGAACTTGAAGCGGGCCAGACCGGAGATCTCGAGGCGCTCCCGCAGCTCCGCAATGACGCCACTTTCCTGGTCGGGCGTCGTGCCCTGGGCCATTCGCACCTGGATGCGGCCCGCGTTCTCGCCCTCGGTGCCGGTGTTGGTCAGGGACAATCCACGACCACCCGCCATCGAGGAATGCGAGGCGACCAGATCATTGCCGTCCAAAACGGATTCGACCTCGGTGATGAAACGATCGGTGACCTCGAGCGGGGTCCCTTCCGGAAGCTCTACCAGAAAGCTGAACTCACCTTGCGAAAAGGCGGGAACAAGATCGAAGCCGAGTCTTGGAACCAGCCAGATCGAGCCCGCGAAGGCCACCAGGACGATAGCCAGCACCACCATCCGCGCCTGCAAAGCGCCACGGAGAATATAGGGATAGGCTGCAGTCACGACACCCATCACCTTGTCGAAGGCCCGCGAAAAGGGCAGCGCCAGCAAAGCCAGCCCCTTGGCGATCCAGCGCAGCACGAAACGGACTCCTCCGAGCACCAGGGATGGCAGGCCGATGACGACGAATCGAAAGGCCCGCCGCACTCTACCCCCCTGCCCGACTGCCGTCGCCGTCGTCGAGCCTCTGGCGCTCGTGGCACCACCGGCCAACGCAGCCATCATGGGGATCAGGGTCAGGGAGACAGCCAGCGAGGCGAGGAGCGCGAACGAGACGGTCAGAGCCATGTCGCGGAAAAGCTGCGCCGCGATTCCCTGCAGGAAGACGACCGGCAGGAAGACCGCCACGGTAGTCAGCGTCGATGCTGCCACTGCGCGACCGACCTCCGAGGCGCCCTCACGTGCAGCCTCGAAAGGCGAGGCTCCGGCCTCACGGTGCTTGAATATGGACTCCAGGACGACGATGGCATTGTCCACCAGCATGCCGACGCCGAGCGCCAGCCCCCCCAGAGACATGATATTGAGAGAGGTGCCGGTGCGGTACATCAGGAAGAAGGTGACCATGACGGAGATCGGAATCGAGACTCCGATGATCAGGGTGCTTCGCCCATCCTTCAAGAAGAAGAGCAACACCAGGATGGCGATTCCGCCACCCAGAAGCGCGTTGCTGAGGACCTCACGAATGGAGGCCTGAATGAACTTGGACTGGTCGACCCCGGTGACGACCTCGATGCCCTCTGGGAGCTCCTTCGAGACGCTTTCGAGACGACGCTCTACCGCCTTGGCCACCTGTACAGTGTTGGCGTCGCCTTCCTTGTAGATCGCCAGCTCCACCGCTTCGCTACCGTCGAAACGGGTAATCACTTCACGCTGCTTGTGGCCACGGGTTACCTCGCCAACGTCCTCCACCCGGACCAGCCGCCCTTCCTGAGCCAGGAGGACGGTATCCATGATGTCCTCCAGGTCGACGAACTCGTTCTTGGAGCGCACCAGATAGCGGGCTTCCTCCTCGTAGAGACTGCCTCCCGCCTGATTTACGTTCTCCTTCAGCAACGCCTCATTCACATCCTGGATACTGAGGCCCAGAAGCGCCAGCTTGCCTTCGTCGACCCTGACCTGAATCTCCTCCTCATAGCCGCCGTTCACCTTGATGGCCGCCACACCTTCGGTGGATTCCAGGTCCTTCTTCAGCACCTCCTCGGCCACATAGCGAAGCTGGTAGAGATCATCCGTCCCCTGCAGGTAAAGGCGCAGAATCGGATCGTTCGTGGGATCGAAACGCAGCACCACGGGTTTGGTCGCCTCCCGTGGAAGCCTGACGATATCGAGCTTCTGACGTACGTCGAGCGAAGCGAAGTCCATGTTGCGGCCCCACTCGAACTCCAATGTCACCTGGGACAGACCGGGACGCGAGACAGAGGTCAGGCGCTTGACCCCGGAGACGATTCCGACCGACTCCTCGATCGGGCGAGAGACCAGCGACTCCATCTCGGCCGGCGCGGCTCCCGGGAGCTTGTTCTCCACGGTCAGACTGGGATACGAAAGATCCGGCAGTAGATTGATGGAAAGTCGCCCGAATGCTACGAGCCCGAAAAGAACGAGGGCGACAGCTACCATGGAGACCGTCACTCGACGGCGCAAGGAAAACTCGACGAGGCGCATGACAGAGACCCTATCCGGCGTTGGCGTCGGCGGTCAGGATCTTGACGACAGAGCCATCCTTCAGGCCACCCTGTCCGGCCACGATGACCTGGTCTCCTGCCTCGACACCGGAGATGACTTCGATCAGGTCGCCCTCCTCGAGGCCCAGAGTCACGGTTCTTTTCTCGGCGATCTCGTTCTCAGCCACGAAGACATGAGCCTTGCGAAGCTCTCTCACCACCGCTTCACGGGGAAGGAGCACAGCGTCGGCGTGGGTCTCGCGGACGATATTCACGGTCACGAAGCTGCCGGGGCGCACCAGCTTGGGCGGCTCGG
>JAUVRX010000102.1 GCA_030597375.1 Acidobacteriota bacterium | reverse complement strand
TCGAACGGATCACCCACTCGCTGTGCACCCTGGAGTTCGAGGATCATCGACCGCTCTATGACTGGTTCATCCGAGAGTTGGAGATCTTCCCCTCCCGTCAGATCGAGTTCGCCCGTCTGAACCTCAGCCAGACCGTGCTGAGCAAGAGAAAGCTCAAGCAGTTGGTCGACGAGGGCCTGGTCTCCGGATGGGACGATCCGCGGATGCCCACCATCTCGGGGCTTCGCCGCCGCGGCTACACACCCGAATCGATCCGCGACTTCGCCGACCGCATCGGCGTGGCCAAGGCCGACAGCACGGTCGATGTGGCGCTGTTGGAGCACTGCCTGAGGGTGGATCTCAACAAGCGGGCACCCCGGGTGATGGCCGTGCTCGAGCCCCTGAAGGTCGTCATCGTGAACTACCCCGAAGGTGAATCGGAGATGTTGGAGGCGATCAACAATCCCGAGGACCCCGAGGCCGGTAGCCGACAGATTCCCTTCTCCCGCGAGCTCTGGGTCGAGAGGAACGACTTCCGCGAGGATCCCCCCAGGAAGTACTTTCGCCTGGCACCGGGGCGGGAGGTCCGCCTGCGCTACGGCTTCTTCATCACATGTGAGGAGGTCGTCAAGGATGAGATCACGGGAGAGGTTGTCGAGCTGCGATGTACCTACGATCCCGAAACACGGGGCGGCTATGCGCCTGACGGGCGAAAGGTCCGGGGCACCATCCATTGGGTCTCCGCTGCCGAAGCCGTGGATGCCGAAGTCCGTCTGTACGATCACCTCCTGAAGCCGGCCGAGACGGCAAAGGGGCAGGACTTCAAAGCGCGTCTCAACCCCGACTCGCTGAAGGTGCTGACCGGCTGCAAGGTGGAGCCGAGCCTGAAGGACGCTCTCCCCGAGAGCCGATTCCAGTTCGAGCGCCAGGGCTACTTCTGTGTCGATAGCCGCGACTCGACCCCCGAACACCTGGTCTTCAATCGAACCGTCACCCTGCGAGACACCTGGGCCAAGATCGAGAAGCAGCAACGGCAGGCCGGCTAGAGCCGGGCGGCTCAACCCTTATTGCCCTACAAATTCCTC
Organism: Acidobacteriota bacterium; assembly: GCA_030597375.1. Lineage (GTDB taxonomy): Bacteria > Acidobacteriota > Thermoanaerobaculia > Multivoradales > JAHEKO01 > JAUVRX01. The sequence continues at coordinate 7,943 of JAUVRX010000102.1, read as the reverse complement.
CATCACGGCTTTGCGGATCAGGGCCGGTGGCAGGACACCCTGGGCCAGAATGAAATCGTGGAACGCTCGGGCGTTGAAGTCTCCAGCCTGGATGCGTTCTACGTCAGCGCGCAGTTCCAACAACCGAGAGTAGCCGCAGAAGTACGACGTGGCCTGTCCCGGCGATTCGAAGGTGTAGCGTTCGACCTCCTGTAGAGCCATGGCCTCGGAGAAGACGACTTCTTCCCGCAGAATGCGCATGGCTTCTTCGATCGTCACCTCACCGCTCTGCAAACCGGGGTCGAGAAACGCCCGAGCCGCGCGCAGCAAGCGATGCTGCAAGGAGATGAGCTGACCTTCGAGGGGCATGTACGGCTTCATCACCGCTTCCATGTAGAGCGCCCACCCTTCGGCATTCGTACTGTTCAGAGCGAACAGGAGCCGCGCTATGGAGACACCGTTCTCCACCATGCCGGCGAACTGCATCTCGTGCCCGGGACGACCCTCGTGAACGGTAAGCGTCCAAGACGCCGCATCGAAGGTGAAGTCGTCCGAGATCAAATCGCCGCCGGCCGAGATGTTCTTCAACGGTACGACGAACTCGCCTCTCTCCCCGGTGTTTCCCAACATTCGGGGCGGATTCATGTGAGGTGCAGACCCTGCTGCCGACTCGGCTTCGCTGGCCAGCCGGATGATCAGGTCACGTTCCGGAAGCGCGACCAGATCGTGCTGCCGCACGAGCTCTTCGACCTCCTCGATCCTCAGCCGAAACAGCGCGATGGCCTGCTCGCCGCTGACCTGCTCCTTCTTGAGCTCCCGGATGACATCTCGATAGTCCGACGAATCCAGACCCCGATCCTCGGCGATCAGCCTGGCCAGGACCTGCATCTCGTTCTGGATCTCTACGAAGGCCACCTTGGCTCGGCTGACCAGTTCTTCGACCGGCATGTCCACCCCCCGGTCCCTGAGCTTGAAGGCGTAGAGGTCCGGTGGCAGGCGGAAGTCGGTGCGGGATTGCGGCAGGACTTCGTTGCGTAAGAACTCATCCCATCCTGCGATCTGTGCTTCGAGGGCCTCCAGGCCAGGTTCCCAACCCTCCAGCTCATACTGTTCGAAGAGCGGTCGAAGGCCACCGACGAAGCGACCGCTCTTCGCGAGGTCGCCTTCGATTTCTTCCTTGACCGGCCTCAGTAGACCCGGGTCAGCGAGGCGCGAGGTCAGAAAGGCGATGTGTTGATCGATCAGTGGTGTGAACCCTGCTTCGAGGCCGGCATACCGGTTCAGTCGAATAACGGCTGCGGGCCGACGGGTAGGGTCTACCTGATCGTCGAGCAGCACCCGGATGCCTCGCCAGATGTCCTCCGGAACGTTCTCGTAGCCCACCAGGTACCTGTCCTCGAGACCTATCTCATCGAGAATAAGGTCGGTTGCATGGAGCAGGATCTCCAGATCCTGGCGCACCGCAGCCTGCTGTTCTTTGTCGAGTCGAGAGGTCAGCTCGACCCGCGCCCCTTCAAAGTCGGCCAGGACCAACTTGACGACGTCCGGCGGCAGCTGGGACACCTCCTCGTCCAGGCCGGGAATCCCCAGCTCCGAGCCGAGCTCCGGCGCCCATTTTGCCAGCACGGCCAGCAGTACCTGGCTGTTCTCGTTGCTACGCTCGACCCAAGAGATCTCGTCCTGGCCCAGGGTGGGCATCGGCACGAGCAGGGTCGTCATCAGGCAGGCAATAGCGAGCCCCCCTATTCGGTTGTGGATCTTCATTCTTCACCTCCGGTAGTCGTCGACTCCTCTCCCTACGCCCGGCCTCGCATGGATGTTTCGCCTATCCGTTGGCCAGTCGTTGCCCTCGAAGTCCAGGCTACCGCCGCGGGGTACAATGCCCTGCTGAATCGAAGCCAAGCCCCGAACGGTCTCGGCCACGGGGTGTCCAACACCGAGCAATCTCTTCCAGAGGTACCGAGATGACCGAGCAGAACCCCGCCACCACCGACTCCAAGTCCCGTCCCAGCTGGGACGAGTACTTCGCCGGCCTGGTCGACGAGATTGCCGGCCGCGCCACCTGCGACCGAGGTCGAAGCGGATGTGTCGTCGTGCGGAATAAGCGCATCATCTGTACCGGGTATGTCGGTTCGCCCTCGGGCCTGTCGCACTGTGACGAGGTCGGCCATCTGCTGAAGAAAGCCGTCGATGAGGACGGCACCGTCAGGCAGCACTGTGTTCGCACCATCCACGCAGAGCAGAACGCTATTTGTCAGGCGGCCCGGTACGGCCTGCCCCTCGAGGGCACGACGCTCTACTGCACCATGGTGCCCTGCCGGGTCTGCGCCATGCTGATCGCCAGCGTCGGCATCAACAGGGTGGTAGCCAGACGCCGTTACCATGCGGGTCACGACACCAGGGAGATCTTCGCCCAGGCAGGAGTCGACCTCAAAGTCCTCGAGGATACGGTCGAGAGCTACGAAGGCCAGGGCTGACGGGTCTCGGACCGAGACGAACCTGACATCGTGATCATTGCCATCGACGGACCGGTAGCCGCCGGCAAGACGACCCTCTCCAAGATCCTGGCCGATCGGCTGAGCTTCTCCCTGCTGGATACCGGTGCCATCTATCGAACCGTGGCCCTGGCGAGTCGGCGACAGAGTGTCGATTGGTCTGACGAGCCGGCGGTGGCTGCCGTGGCCAGCCGACTCGAGCTCGACTTCCAGTGGCTCGACGGCACCAACCATGTCTTCCTGGGCGGCGAAGACATCTCCGAAGCCGTCCGCACCCCCGAGATCTCGCAGGGCGCCTCCCTGGTCTCCGCCCTACCTGATGTCCGGGCAGCTCTTCTGGATCTGCAGCGCCATTTGGGAGAGGAGGGCAACGTAATCGCGGAAGGACGGGATATCGGCACAGTGGTCTTTCCGGCCGCCGAGCTCAAGATCTTCCTCACCGCGCAGCCGGAGGTCCGGGCCAGACGCCGTCATGAGGAGTGGCGCCGAAAAGGCATCGACCACAGCTACAAGGAGGTCCTCGAAGCCCTGAGGGAGCGTGACGCGAGGGATGAAAATCGACCGGTCGCACCTCTCGAACCGGCTGCCGACAGCGTTCTGCTCGACACCTCCGAGCTCTCCATCGAGCAGGTTGTCGATCGAGCTCTCGGTCTCGCGCGTGATGCAGGGTCGACAGAGATTTCAGGCTAGAATCGTCCCTGTCAACCAGAGTCTGGAGCCACCGGCTCCCGACCAACGACCGACGATCTTCAACGGAGGGGCCCCATGATCCATCGGATCGAGATCGCCATCCGAAAGGGGCTGCCGGACCCGCGCGGCAAGCACGTCGCTGCGAGGGTTCGCGACTTTCTCGACATCCCCATCACCGCGGTTCGCACGCGCGACGTCTATCACCTGGAAGCGGACCTGTCCGACGACGAGGTCGCCAGGGTGGTAGGCGAGTTCACCGATCCTGTTCTCAACGTCGGTGCCGCCGGTCGAGTCGACGACGGCTCCTTCGAGATCGCCATCACGGTGGCCTACAAGCCAGGGGTGGCCGATCCGGTCGGCAAGAGCGCCCGGGTCGCCATTCAGGACACCCTCGGCCGTACCCTCGGCGACGAAGCGGCCGTCTACACCTCCGTCATGTACCTTCTGGATGGTGTCGACCGACCGGAGGCCGAGCGCATCGCGTTCGAGCTGCTGGCCAATTCCGTCATCCAGACGGCCAGGGTGGTGCCCTTCGACGAGTGGAAGGGGTCGGAGCCCGACCTCTCCATTCCCAAGGTCGCCGGAGGGGAGACCCCCGAGGTGCTCAACGTCGACCTGATGGGCACCGACGATGAGCTTCTCAAGATCAGTCGCGAAGGGATGTTGGCGCTCAGCCTTCAGGAGATGCAGACGATTCGAGACCACTTCATCGATGTTGCCGAAAAAGAGCCCAGGCGCCGCCAGGCTGGTCTCGGCAGCGATCCGACCGACGTCGAGCTCGAGTGCCTGGCCCAGACCTGGAGCGAGCACTGCAAGCACAAGATCTTCAATGCGACCATCGACTATCGCGAGCAGGACGGCCCGGTCGAGACCCTACGGTCGATCTTCAAGACCTACATCCGTGGGGCCACCGAAGATGTCGACAGCCAAGTCGTTGAACAGGGTGGGCGATCCTGGCTGGTCTCCGTCTTCCACGACAACGCCGGGGTCGTGACCTTCGACGACGAGATTCATCTCGTCTACAAGGTCGAGACTCACAATTCTCCCTCGGCGCTCGACCCCTACGGAGGCGCAATCACTGGCATCGTAGGGGTGAACCGCGACCCCTTCGGCACCGGGCGAGGCGCGGACCTTCTGTCCAATGTCTGGGGCTACTGCTTCGCATCGCCGTTCTATGAAGGCGAGCTGCCCAAGGGGCTGCTGCATCCGAAGCGCATCCGCGATGGTGTCCATCTGGGCGTAATCGACGGCGGTAACCAGAGTGGCATCCCCTACGGCCGCGGCTGGGAGATCTTCGATAGCCGCTACCTCGGCAAGCCTCTCGTCTTCTGCGGCACCGTCGGCTCACTGCCGGTGACGATCGACGGCAGCCCGGGCGAAGAGAAGTACCCCCGACCCGGGGACGCCGTGGTCATGGTCGGCGGACGGATCGGTGCGGACGGGATTCACGGCGCCACTTTCTCTTCGGCAGCCCTCGACGAATCCTCACCCGCACAGGCGGTACAGATCGGCGACCCCATCACGCAGAAGATGATGTTCGACTTCCTGCTGGAGGCCCGCCGGTTGGGCCTCTATTCGGCGATTACCGACAACGGCGCCGGCGGCCTGTCGTCGTCGGTGGGAGAGATGGCCCAGACGCCAGGTGGTGCTCGACTCGATCTCGAAAAGGCCCCGCTCAAGTATGCCGGCCTCGCACCGTGGGAGATCTTCCTATCGGAGGCCCAGGAGCGAATGACCCTGGCAGTGCCTCCCGCTCTCGTCGAGGACTTCCTGGCTCTGGCTGCACGACGCGAGGTAGAGGCCAATGTTCTGGGAGAGTTCACCGACGATGGCTTCCTTCAGGTGACCTTCGGTGAGGAGACGGTGGCGCTGCTCGAGATGGACTTCCTGCATGACGGAGCACCCGATCTCGAGCTTCGGGCCCATTGGGTTCCGCCTACATTCGAGGAGCCTGCCGACCGTCCACCAGATCTGAACAACACGCTGCTCGATCTGTTGGCACGGCTGAACCTCTGCAGCAACGAGAAGAAGGCGCGTCACTACGACCATGAGGTCAAGAGCCTTTCGGTCATCAAACCCTGGGTGGGTGTTCATGCCGACGTACCAGCAGAGGCGACGGTTTCCCTGGCTCGTCACGGATCCCTGCGGGGATTTGTGCTCTCGGAGGGGATCAATCCCTACATCTCCGATCTCGACACCTGGGCCATGGCTTCGACGGTTCTCGACGAGGCAGTCCGTCGGCAGCTCTGCGCCGGAGCGAGGCTCGACCGCATTGCCGCGCTCGACAATTTCTGCTGGCCCGACCCGGTCCGCTCAGAGACGACTCCCGATGGCGAGTACAAACTGGCCCAGCTCGTCAGAGCCTGCCGAGGACTTCATGAGGTCTGCGTGGCCTACGGAGTCCCCCTCATCTCCGGCAAGGACTCCATGAAGAACGAGTCGACCATGGGAGGGGTCAAGATCTCGGTGCCACCGACCCTGCTCCTCTCGGCAATCGGACAGATCGATGACGTGCGTGAAGCACTGACTCTCGATCCCAAGCAGCCCGGAGATGTGGTGTACATCCTCGGCGAGACAGGTCCTCACACGGGAGCCAGTGAATACTTCCGCTATCTCGGCGAGCGCGAGGGTCGGTGGCCCGATCTCGGCCAACCGGCCCCCTACGTGGGTACTCACCCACCGACCGTGGACACCGACAAGACAGTGCCACTCTACTCGGCGCTCCATAAGGCCATCCGAGCCGGGCTCCTGAGATCCGCGGCCACTCCCAACAAGGGTGGATTGGCCGTGTCCCTGGCCCGCTGTGCACTGGCGGCCGATCTGGGGCTCGAGATCGACCTCGATGGCTGCCCCGGGGTTACCGACCTCGACGACGATGTCGCCCTCTTCTCGGAATCGAACGGGCGCTTCGTCGTAACCATGGCTTCCGACCGAGCCGAGGACTTCGAACGTCAGATGGAAGGCACCGCCTGGTGCAGAGCGGGAACTGTTACCCAAGAGCCGCGCCTGGTCATCCGTCGCGATGGACGACCCCTGGTCGATGCAGATCTGGACTCACTCCGCACCCGCTTCAAGGAAGGATTGGAACATGCTTGAGGATGCCGTACAGGATCTCAGGGGACTCCCCTCCGGCGAGCTGGCTCGGGCACGATCCGAGGTCCGAGTGCTGGTGATCTCTGGCTTGGGCCTCAACTGTGAAGCGGAGACGGCAGAGGCGTTTCGAATGGTGGGTGCCAACGCCGAGATGGTGCACCTGCTCGATCTCCTGGATGGGGAGTCGGGACACCGCCTTGCCGACTACCGCATCGTGACCTTCGTCGGTGGCTTCGCCTTTGGAGACCACCTCGGGGCCGGCTTCGTCTTCGCCAACCGGATTCGCTGGCGGCTCTACGACCAACTCGTGGAGCTCATCGAACGAGGCGGCCTGGCCCTGGGCATCTGCAATGGCTTCCAGACCATGGTACGACTCGGCATGGTGCCGGGCTTCGATGGTGACTATCGAACCCCCCGCGCGACACTGGCCCCCAACGACCGACTCGGCTACTGGGACAGCTGGGTAAGGCTCAAGGCCGATCCCGACTCACCCTGCGTCTGGACCCGTGGCATCGATGCGATCGACCTGCCGACCCGGCACGGGGAAGGCAAGCTCCTCACCGAATCTCCCGAGGTTCTGGAGAGGCTGGAGAAGGGGCACCAGGTGGCAGTGCGATATGTGGATGCAGACGGCGAGCCCACTCAGGAGTGGCCAGCCAACCCCAACGGATCACCGGGAGCGGTGGCCGGGATCTGCGACCCCACGGGACGCCTTTTCGGCCTCATGCCCCACCCGGACGCCTATCTCTATCCCTTCCACCATCCGCAGTGGTCTCGGCGACGCTTCCAGGGCGATCTGCCCGAAGAGGGCGCCGGCCTGGCGATCTTCCGCAACGGCGTCGATGCCGCAGCAGCGAAGGGTTGAGGCAGCCGGCGGGCGACGAATCAGCGTTCAGTCGTCCTGTTTCTCGTTGAGTCCATACTCCTCGTTGATCTCGTCATATACGGGCTGAATCACGTCTCTCATGTCGTATTTGCCGCCCGCGATCATGTCCGAATAAGGAATCCTCAGACTTGGATCGGGCACTTGCGGCTTCTCGGTGGCCGGAGGCGGCCAGACGTCCTCATCGACAATCGCCATCCGCCCGCGAATATCGTCCTTGGTGATGTTCCACACCATGTAGTCCACGGAGAGACTCAGCGGACCATCATAGGTTGTTCGGATGCGATCATTGATCCCCGCTGTGGTGTCGAAGTCTTTGAAGAAGTGATAGGCGATGGCCATGCGCGGCTTGATGATCGACATCATTTTGCCGAACGCTTCGGGTGCGGTGTGGATCTGGGTGCCGACCGCCAGAGCACCTTGCGGGGTAAATCCGAACTTGGTGATCATGTCAGGCACGGTGACAAAACACTCGTGGATCGCCAGGTCCGCATCCTTCGCATACTCCGCATACCACTTGTTCGGATAGGTATCGCCTCCGAACACGAATTTGAGACCGTTCCATTCGAGGATGAAACTCACGGGACCGTCGAGGGCGTGAACGGCGGGAATGGTGCGTACAGTGACGCCGTTCTCATCATAGATCACCTCATTGACGGCCGTATGGTCGAACTCGTGTACCTCCAGCACCTGTCCACGGATGTCTACGTTGCCCAATCGGCTTCCGCTGTCCCAGGTGAACATCTTCTCCATGTGCTCCAGCGCGTACTTCGTGCCGAACTCGGGCGTGGCACCGCTGGGTC
>JAUVRX010000317.1 GCA_030597375.1 Acidobacteriota bacterium | reverse complement strand
CTTTGCCGCTGCCCATGAGCCACATTGTCGAGATCGGTGCGCTGCGTGGCCGACATGCTGGGAATGTTACGATAAAGCGCCTTTGCGAGGGCCGGTTTCTCCAAGATGAGACCGCCTGCCTTCGGAAGGCTGCCCGTCAGTCGCCTGCGCCAAGGAGCCATCAGAAGAGATGATCCAAGAGTTCTTTCGAATCGGCCCCGTCTCCATCAGCCCCTTTGGGGTCATGATGGTGGCGGCATTCCTGTCGGCCTACGCCCAGTTGCGCTGGGGTCTGAAGCGCCTGGATGCAGGTGACGCCGAAGATGCCAGCGCGATTCTCCTCGCGGGCGGGCTGGGCGGAATCGTAGGGGCCAAGGTCTACTATGCGGCTCTGTACGGGGACTGGCGCCTGCTCTTCGATCGCGCCGGCCTGGTCTGGTATGGAGGTTTCATTCTAGGAGCTGTGGCTGTTCTCTGGGTGGCTCGACGTCGGCGTCTGAACGGCTGGGCGACCGCCGACGCCGCGGCGCCGGCGCTGGCTCTTGGATATTCCGTTGGCCGGATCGGCTGTTTTCTGGTCGGTGACGATTTCGGAATGCCGACCGGCCTGCCCTGGGGCGTGCGGTTTCCCCACGGGGTGCCGGCACCGACCACCGCCGGTCTCATGCGGCACGAATATGGTGCCGATGTGGCACTTGAAATCCCCGACAGCGAGCTCATCGCGGTGCACCCGACACAGCTCTACGAGACTCTTGCCGTGGGCGGAATCTGGCTCATCGGTGCCTGGATGCTGCGCCGTGGAGCTCGACGGGGAACGACCGCGTTGGTGGTGGTCTCGCTCCTGGCGGTGGAGCGATTCCTCGTCGAGTTTCTACGGGCGAAGGACGACCGCTTCGTGGGAGATCTGACGCTGGCGCAGATCTTCAGTCTCATAGCTCTGGTGATTGTAGGTCTGCTCTGGAGACGGCTCCCCAGCTCGAAGGATCGGCGGTGAGGAGATCAGGATTGAGTGAGTCACACGCCGACCTGCCGGTCTTGGATCTCCTGGTCGTAGGGGCAGGTCCGACCGGAATCGCCATCGGTGCTGAAGCCAGACGGGCGGGGCTGGGGTTTCTTCTGGTAGATCGCGGCCCAGTGGCGGCCAATCTGCTGGGTTTCCCGACCTACATGAGGTTCTTCACGACACGGGACCGGCTGGAGGTGGGTGGAATCCCATTTACCGTTCCCGAGGACAAGCCGGACCGGCGACAGGCGATCACCTACTACCAGTCGGTAGTACGCGCGTTCGATCTTCCCATGGCACTGTTCGAGGAGGTCATCGAGATTCGTCGAGAGGAGTCCCTGTTCTGCGTCAGGAGTCGACGAAACGAGGAGGACCTCAGTCGCTGGACGAGGGCTGTAGCCCTGGCTACCGGTTACTTTCACAATCCCCGCCGACTGGGGGTCCATGGGGAGGACCAACCCTGGGTATCGTGCCGATATCTCGAGCCCTATGCGCACTTCGGTCGGCAGGTCGTCGTCGTGGGAGGGGGCAACTCGGCGGCGGAGACAGCGCTGGAGCTGTGGCGCAACGGGGTCGAGGTCACCCTGGTACATCGTGGAGAGGCGCTGAAGCAGTCGATCAAGTATTGGCTCAAACCCGATGCGGATCACCGTATCGAAGAGGGCTCGATCGAGGCTCACTTTCGATCCAGGGTGACCGGTTTTGGTGATCATGAGGTCGAGATCGAGGGCCCCGGTGGGAAGCGGCAGCTGCCGGCGGACGCAGCCTATGTTCTCATCGGCTACACACCGGACGCCGATCTGTTGCGGCGGTGCGGGGTCGAGCTGGATGACGAGTCTCTCGTACCCGAATGTGATGCCGAGACGTGTGAATCCAATGTCCCAGGGCTCTACCTCGCAGGAACCCTGCAGGCCGGTCGTCGAACCGACAAGATCTTCATCGACAACTCGCGTGATCATGGCGGCAAGATCGTCTCGCATCTTCAGGACCGGTTGCGGAGAGGGCCCTGATCGGACCCGGAACGGTCTCGGCAGGCACGCGTCTTGCTAGTGGGATTGGAATAGGGGCGGATGCCGCCCACGTGAATGATGCGGCCAGATTGACGGCCCGATTCAAACAGCGGATGGTCTTATGCAGCGCCTACTCGAGAGGACAATGAAGCTCGCACCTGGAATCCTGATTCTCCTGGGTGTCGTGCCTGTGCTGGCCCAGGTATCTCCCAGCGCACTTCCAGGGGTCTTCAGCGAGGTGCTGGATGTGCGGGTCGTGAACCTGGAAGTGGTCGTCACCGATCGAGATGGCGTTCCCATCTTCGGCCTCGGACCGGACGCCTTCGATCTGAAAGTCGATGGAGAGGATGTCCCCATCGAGTATTTCTCGGAGGTCAGGGCGGGAGTTGCCAGTAGCGAAAGGGGCGCGGAGCCGAAGGTGCCGGGATTGCCCTCCTTGACCGCCGGCGAACAGGTGGGAACCAGCTATCT
>JAUVRX010000163.1 GCA_030597375.1 Acidobacteriota bacterium | reverse complement strand
GATGTGCGAGTCATCGGGTTCGAGATCAAGGCGCGCAGATGCAGGCATAGCGGGACTATGTCGAGGAGGCGCAACGCCGAGATCGGGACCGAGGGCCGCTCAGGCGCTAAGCGTTTGAGCGTTACAGTCCACTAGGAACCAGTCCGGACCGGGGAGTGCCGAAAGCCCCGGCCGCCGCTATGTAGCGTTGCACAGTGGACTCTCCTCCTTGACCGTAAGATAGTTTCGAGCCGGGCCCGTACCACCAGTCCGGGGCAGCCTGTGCTGGGGTGTTTTGTCATGCGCCGAGCCAGGCGGCTTCAGGTCTCTCCGACGAGGTGGCGAGGTGGAGGAGCGATGACACAGTTCGAGCGGATCGGCCGATTTCAGATTCTGGATCGGATTGGTGGCGACGCCTTTTCCCTGCTCTACGCAGGGCGTGACCCGTTCGCAGACCGGCCGGTCGAGATCCGGATCTGCGTCGCGGCCGACGAAGAGTTCCGAAGGCGCTTCCTGCAAGCCGCCGAAGAGTCTGCTCCTCTACGCCACCGCAACATCGCCAGGGTGCTGGAGTTCGGTTCCGGCGAGGCCAAGCCCTATCTGGTGCAGGAAGTCTTCCCCGGTTGTTCACTGAAGGAGAGGATCTACTCGGAGGAGCCGGTCGAGGACGTCGTCAAGCTCTTCTATCTGCTGCAGATTGGCCAGGGACTGCTGTTCGCCCATGGCCAGGGAGTCCTCCACGAGGAGCTCAGTCCGGACGTGGTTCGCATCGGTGAGGGCGGGCGGATCAAGCTCGGCGATTTCGGTGTCGCCAGGCTCGCCAGCTCATGGATCCAGTTGCGGAGTGGCGGCGCCATCTACCCGTCGGCCGGGTACCTCCTGCCGGAGGTTCTAGCCGGTCTGGCACCGAATCAGCGCAGCGAGGTATTCGGTTTCGGGGCCACCGCCTACGAGATGCTGACGTCGAGGCCCCCGTTCCCGGCAGAAACCCTGCCCGAGTTGGTTCACAAAGTGCTGAACGAGGACCCTGCGCCGGTCACGAGCCTCTGGCCCGAGTGTCCCGGAGAGCTGGAAGCTGTGGTTCACAAGTGCCTGAGCCTGGACCCACAGCGCCGGTACGCCGGGCTCGATGAGGTCCTCGACGATCTGTCAGCGGTCTTGCCCATGCCCGCGGAACCGGAGCAGGAGATCTCACAGGAGCGGCAACCGGTTCGGGAAGATTCACAAACGATCTATGTCGTCGACCCGGAGTCTCTGGCCCGATCGGAACCGCAAGCCGAGAGTGGGTCGACCGGGCAGGATCTCGCTACCGGCGAGGTGACGATCCGGCCCCTGGCTGCCCAGTGGAGCGCCGTTCAAAGACTCGCCAGCCAGGTCAGACAGACACTGCCTTCGGTCGACACTCTAAAGAGCCACATGGTCATCCCGCGCTGGCGATCCTGGACGGCAGCGGCCGCGCTGTTGCTGTTGCTCGGAGTGGGTGGATGGGGCCTGGCGAACAGGATCAGGGCGGAGCCGGGACCCGAGCCGCCGGTGTCCGTTGTGGCCCCATCATTGCCTTCGGCACGTTCCGAGGTCGGACTGCTGTCGTTGGATGCGCAGCCCTGGGCCGAGGTGAGCCGGATTCTGAACGACAGCGGCCGAGAGGTGCCGTTGCCGGCGCCGGGTGTGACTCCGATGACCTTGCAGCTGCCTGCCGGTCACTACAAGGTCGTGCTTGCCCATCCGAGCGCCGGCGAGGCTCAGGAGTGTCGGGTGCAGGTGTCAGCATCCAAGAAGGCCGATTGCCGGCTGCGGTTTGCGAGCATCGAGACCGAAGACTACTTCCGGTTGTCCGGGTGGTGGCAATGATCCGGTGGTCGAGCCTTCGCCTGACGAGCTGGATCCTGCCGGGTCTTGTCCTGGTGCCCCTACTTGCAGCGGCCGACTTCCGCGACGACTACAAGCGGGGAATCGAGGCGCTGGAGCGTGGCGAGTGGATCCAGGCGACAGCTCTCTTCCGCCAGGCCGCCGCCGAACGGCCCGACGAGAAAGCCCGTCTCTCCCGGTCGCCCTTCTCGCGGCGCTATCTTCCTCAGTTCTTTCTGGGACAGGCTCTCCTGGGAATGGGGGACTGCGAGGGTGCCGTCGCTGCCTGGAATGAATCCGAGAAGCAGGGGGTCATCGCACGCCTCCCCGAGTATCAGTCTCTGACCGAGGGCAGGGACATTTGTCGCCTACAGCTGGCGAGCCGCTCCGATGCCGAACGGCAGGCCGAGAGTGAGATCGCCAACGCCGAAGCTGCAGCGCAGCGGCTCGATCGACTGAAGGGGGACCTGGGACCCGACTGGACGGGCACCGGTACGAGCTTGAGCAGGCGATACGACGGGGCCGAGAGGCGACTGCTCTCGGCTCGACAGCAGCTGGCAGACTCGGTAGCCGCTGAAGATGTCGATGGAATGCAGCAGGCGGCGGGCATGGCTCTCGAGGCCAGGGGTCTCCTGGAGGGAGTGGAACGGGACGCCATCCGCCTTCAGGGACAGCTCCGGCTGGAGCAGGGAGCTCTCTTGTCGGATGTGGGGAGACTGCGAGAGCAGGCCGAAGAGCAGCTGAAAGCGGCCGTGACATTGAGACCGTACCCAAGACGTCTGGGCCGGTTGGTGACGGAAGTCTCGACCCTGGTCGACGACAGTCAGCGAGCCGAGCTCGGCCAGGACTCGGACCGTCTCCGGGAGCTCCGTGGTGAGCTCGAAGATGCTCTCGCCAGGCTACGGGAAGCGGCTGCGCCACCGCCTGAGGCCCTCTCCGCCGCGGCTCGAGCCTTTTTCGACGGCGACTACGAGGCAGCCCTGGAGTTGTTGGATGGCCTCGACTCGCCGTCTCGGCGGGTCGCTCTCGAAGCTCACATCCTGCGTGCCGCTACGAGCTTCACCCTCTATCAACTGCGGGCAACCGGTGATGACGAACTGCTGGAGTCGGCGCGGAGGGAAGTGATGGCCTGTCTCGAGATCGATCGTGCCAAGCGTCCACCTGCGGGTCCCTTCTCACCCCGTTTCATCGAGTTCTTCGAGAGCCAGGCTGCCTCTGATGCTGAAGGCGCGACGGTCGCGGAACGACAGGCTCTCGACGCCTCGGACCGAGTCGAGGATTAGGATGGCTAGATGGGACCGACGAACGGTGAGTTTCGCGCTCGCCGTCCTGATCGGCAGCTTTGGCTGTGCCGCAGCACCGCGCCTGGTCGATGAGGATCCTGTCACCGGCTTCGCGCTCTACCGGTCCGGACAGCTGAGCGCCGCGGAATTGGCGCAGCTCTGCAGTCAGGGCGTCGAAGAGCTGCTGGTGCTGGATGGTGGGGCTGCCGACCGGGAGTGCCGGATGCGTCGGCATCTTTGCCCCGATTTGCGAGTGCGCTATAGCCATGCCCAGGATCCGAAGTACCCGGTGAGCGAAGAGTTCCTGAGGGCCTTCGATCAGTGGATCGGAGAGGGCCGGGCCGCGGGTCGCAAGCTGGCGTTTCGCTGCCGACATGGCTGGCACCGGGCGGGGAGGCTGACGGCCTACTATCAGATGCGATTCATGGGGGCGACCGTCCCGCAGGCCGTCGACGAAATGCAGGCACGGGGTCGCTTCATGGGTCGTCATCCCCAGCTCAATCCCCAGGTGGAGGCACTCGGTGAGCTGGTGGCGGGGGAGCCCTGCAGTGGCGGTGTCGAGGTGTGCCCACAGCAGGTCGATCCAAGCAGCGAAGGCCTCGAGGCCGATGGCAGCTTCCCTTTGGATATCTGCTCGACGCTCTCTGATTCGGAGGTGGAACGATGAATCCCAAGGCCGGGGCCAGCCGTCGTTTTCGGCGCTACGAGGTCGTCGGTATCGGCGGACGCCTCGTTGTGCCCATGGAAGTACAGGTGGTCAATCTGAGTCTCGGCGGGATGGCTCTCGAGACCAACGACTATCTCCAGTTCGGCCGACGGTACAACGTCAACCTGGACAACGGCGGACAGCGGATCTCTCTCGTCGCCACGGTGGCGTGGTGTAAGTTGAGACGAACCGAGAAGGACCAGTCAGGAGACGTGATGCCCGTCTATCGGGCGGGTCTTCGCTTTCAGGTACTGGGTGGCGAGCGTTTGCACGAGCTGTGGGAGATCATCAGAAACCACGCTGTCGTGGAAGTGGACGAGAGTGTTTTCGGACGCTTCAGCCCGGAGCTGCCCGAGAGGGTCGAGCTGGATAGCGACTACCAGTTCTCCGTCAGGAGGCTGAGCATGTCGGGAATGCTCATCGAGACCGATTTCGTGCCGGAGTTGGAGGCTCGCCTGCCCCTGGAGGTGCTGCTCCCAGACAGCCAATGGGCAGCGCTGGTGAGAGTCGCCAGTGTTCCCTGTCTCGGTCGGCGTTCGACCGGTGAGCTGACACAGATCGGGGTGGAGTTCTGCGGCCTCGATCGGGAGAGTCGCTCGGCTTTGCAGGCTTATATCGGAGGCTACCTGGAGGAAGCCCCTGCTGCCCCGACCTCGTCCGACCCGGGCCCGCAAGCGCCCTGAGGTCGTCGGTCGGTCGTCGTCGGTCGGATGGCCAGCTGAGGGCGCAGGAAAGGGGATTCGCGCCGGTTCAGGCCTCCACGACACCCTGGGGAGACCAGCCTTCGAGCGCTCGATCCAACGCCTCTTCCTCCTGCTGCCAGCGCTTGTGGTCCCACCCCCTTGCCTCCTCGAAGAATGGGCGAAGGGAAACCGTCAGCTCCTTCGCCATCTCCGGCGACCATAGACCGAGACGCACCCGGCGTAGAAGGAGATCCTCGAGGTGAAGGATGCCCCCGAAGGCGAGATGAGCGCGGACCTCGGCTGCCGTCAGATCGGTGCCGTCGGTCAAGGGGTGGAGATCGCTGTCTTCACAGATCCCTAGAACCGCCCACCAGGCGGTGCTTCGCAGTCGTCTCGCCATACCGTCGGCCACCGCAGGATCGATCTGGTGACCGAGTCGTTGCAGCCGCTCGCCGAGGTCGGACGGCGCCAGGCCGAGAAGAGGGGTCCCCGTGGTGTAGCAGGGCTCTGCTTGCTCAGCGATCTCTTCCGGTAGCAGCATCAGGGCCTCGTCGACGGCTTCCTCGGCCATGACTCGCCAGGTCGTGAGCTTGCCTCCGGCGATGGACAGGACGCCCTGCTCCTCCCAGATCTCCTCCTCGCGGCTCGCCTCGGAAGGTCGATCGGTATGGGTCCCGAGGATCGGACGCAGGCCGGCGAAGGCGGCGACGACATCGGCCTCCGACAGTTTCTTGTCGGGGAAGTGCGTTTCCAGGGTTCGAAGCAGGTAGTCCAGCTCGGCTCTGGTCACACGGGGGTCGTCGAGATCACCTTCATGGAAGATGTCGGTGGTACCCACCAGGAGACCCTCCGGATGGGGGATGATGAACACAGGACGCCCATCATCCGGCGAAGGCACCGTCAAAGCCACCTTCAAGGGTAGACGATCCGGCGAGAGGATCAGGTGGGAGCCTCGTGATGGACGAAGTCTGGCGTCGTTCATCCCGAGGGTCTGACGCATCTCATCCACCCAGACGCCGGTCGCGTTGACGACCAGATGGGCTTCGACCCGATGGGTCTTGCCGCTTTCGAGGTCCCGCACGACGACTCCACGAACTCGGTCGGTGGTGTCCCGAATGGCTTCCACGACCTCGGCCCGGGTCAGGGCTCGACCACCGTAGGCGCAGCCGGTCGCGGCCACTGCCAGCGTCAACTGGGCGTCGTCCGTCAGTGCGTCGGTGTAGATCATCGCCCGATCCAGGCGATCGATAGCCAGGCCGGGAGCCAGCTCCTGGACCTCGGGGCTCTCGAGGTGGGCGTGCTTGTCGGAGCGGTGCGTGAGCCGATCGTACATCCACAGTCCCAGGTCGACCGTCCAACCGGGAACGGGATCTCCATGGCTGGCCGGATACAGAAAGCGCACCGGCCGAACCAGGAGCGGATTCAGGGCCAGCATCCGGTCTCTCTCGCGGCAGGCCATCTTGGTGACCCGGAACTGCATCTCCTTGAGATAGCGAAGCCCCCCATGAATGAGCTTCGAGGAGCGCGACGAGGTGCCCGAGGCGAAGTCGCCCTTTTCCAGCAGCAGGGGCCGCAGCCCTCGCTGGGCAGCGTCGAGCAGGATTCCGCAGCCGGTAATCCCACCACCGATGATGATCAGATCGAAGGGCTCTTGCAGCGTTTCGAGGGTGCTTCGGCGCCAGCCATCGGGGAACATGATCAGGCCTCCAGGCGATCTTCCGGATCCAGCAGTACCTGTGGATTGAGAATACCCTCCGGGTCGAGGACTCGCGCGGCAGCTTCGAGCAACTGGTGGCCAGTGCTGCCAACCTCCCGTTCCAACCATGGGGCGTGCCAGCGGCCGACGCCGTGATGGTGACTCAGGGTGCCGCCGGCCTCCAGAAGGGCCTCGGTGGCGCGACGCTTGAGCCGGGCCCAGCGGGCGAGGGCCTCTTCGACCTCGGCAGGACTGCGAAAGAAGAAGGTGAAATAGAGGGAGGCGCCGTCCGG
>JAUVRX010000069.1 GCA_030597375.1 Acidobacteriota bacterium | reverse complement strand
TCTCCATCGGCCCTGGCTGCCCCGTAGATTCTCCGCATGTCCGGCAACTCGGTGCAGAAGTAGTGCACCCAGATATAGAGGTGTGAAAACGCTGCCGACACCAGCGCGGCCTTCGAGGCCCAGATCAGGCCGGGAAGCCACACGATCATCAAGCCGAAGGTGTACATCCCGTTTCTGGTGAACCTGAAGATGCCTTGGCGCACGAAGGGCTTGGTTCTGAAAGAGGTATCGAAATGGTCGATCCCGAGGGCGCGTTTGTAGGAAAAATAGCGCCCCACGGAGTAGAACGTATAGAGGGTCGGGATCGCGAGCAGCAGGGCCAGGACATTCAGCAGACCCTGATCGACATCAAGGCTGTGCTGATTGGCCACAGCCGTGGCGGTCAGGGTGTACAAGCGTGCGAAGGAGAGCAGAGCAAAGCCCAGGGCGTAGAGCCTGAACCCCCGGGGGCCGAGACTACGACTGAGCCACTGGTGATGGAGCTCCATCCGCCAACAGATCCAGACCCAGACCTGATGCGCGATGGGAAACAGAATCGACAGCCAGAACCACGTTGTCGTGGAAACGCCCAGACAGCTTCCCTCCAGCATTCCCTCGGAGTGGCTGATCCAGGCGACCAGCAATAGCAGTCCCACGAGGAGCAGGAAATGAAGACCCTGCCTTTCATAGATCGGGTTTCGACTCACAAGGCCGATTCTCTTACCGGTTTCTCTGGAACGAAAAGGCGCTGCCCAGTCGCGACCACCGCGTTTCGCCATCCACGGTTGCCGGGTCGTGCTGCCAGACGAGGATGGACTCGAGTACGGAGAAGATCGCCAGGGTGTTGTCGCTACCCTCTTCGACGACAGGGGTGTAGGTTCTACCCTGCCGTCCGACCAGGTAGGACACCTTGACGCGTTGCCCGACGAGGGCATTGCGCTTGCGCTCCGGAGAGGGGATCGTCGTCTTCTGCCGGACCTGTGCAGTTTGAATGACTCCACCCTCCGAGGGCAACCACTCGCCTCTGCCCGATAGAAATTCGATGGCCGACGGCTGATCGCGAAAGGGGCTGGCGTCGAACATGCCCACCAGGCCACTGTAGCTCAGCATCAGCTCGGCTCGCAGGCTGGGCTGCAGCGCCTGTGCCATGTCCCAGTGCCAGAGTGCCTCCCGGTCCAGCTTCAGGTTGGCTTCAGCCACCGCCTGCATGGCCAGGGCGTAGGCCAGGGCTTTTCTGTTCTGGCTCTGGCCTCGATTGAAGATGCTCCAGGCGATATTGCGGGCGTTGGAACGGGTGACTACAGGGTTTCCGATCAGCAGCTGCAGCGCGACTTCTCGGAGAGCCTTGCGCAGCTTGTCGTCTTTGACTGTGTCGAGAGGGAGCTCAGCCGAGAGGTTGCTGGCCTGAGTCAGCACCAATGCCACCAGGATGAGGACCATCGTCATTCGGGATTTCACGACGCTATGTTACCTCTCTGGCCCAGGATCGACACACTTCCCCTGCGGCGCGATAGGATCCTCGAAACATACGACGTTCCTGTGCCGCAATCGGGAGAGTGATATGAGATCCGCAAAGAACCTTGCCCTGGTCGGAATGATCCTCCTCCTGCTACCGGTCGGTCTCGAGGCCGCCGTGGCGGTCCAATGTGCCAAGTTGGTCGACTTCTCGCAGTACAGGACGTTTGCCTGGAGACAGGGAACCCCCGCACTCGACCCCGAGGTCGAGAAGATGATCCGTGACTCGATCCAGAGGCAACTCCTGGCCAAGGGCCTAACCAGGGTGGAGGGCGAGGCCGATCTCCTGGTGTCGACCTATGCTCGGGTGGGAAGCGAGACGCGTGAGGATGTGGACATCCTCGACATGCCACAGCGCTGGGCCGGGGAATCCGAATCTACCGGCACCTCGGGCGAATACCTTCGCGAATTCGACGTCGGCACCCTGGTCGTCGACATGTTGGACGGCAACACCCGGTTGAACGTCTGGCGCGGTACCGCCACGAGGGTGCTGAGCAGCCACTCGAAGGCTTCACAGAAGCGGATCGACAAAGCCGCCCGCAAGATGTTCGAGAGCTTTCCTGCCGAAGCGAACTAGGAGTCTGCCTTGCGCTTGCGAGTGGTGAGCTCCTGGTCCCTGCCCATCAGACCCACCAGCCGGGCGATGGTCACTGCCAAGAAGAGCTGTCCCACCACCGCTTCCATCCAGGCCGCGGTTTGAGCCAGGGGTGTCACCGGCAGCACGTCGCCGTACCCAAGAGTCGTCAGCGTCACGAAGCTGAAGTAGACGAAGATGAACTCGGCCCCGTACTCGACATACTCTTCGAGACTCTGGATGTCCACCGTCGTGGCGGTGAAGGCCCCGTAATCGAACGACGCGATCAGACCGTACAGGATCGCCCACGCCAGACCCAGTAGCAGGAAGACATTGACGGCAGCTGCCAGCTTGTCGACGGTTACCTTGCCCGGTGCCAGCATCGATCGGTAGACGACGGTGATCACGAAGCCGAAGAAGATCAGTGTGGCTATCGCCGCCATGAACAGGTAGAGGTGGGAAGGAGCCGAGAAGGCCATCATCTGGAATAGGATCGCTGGACCGCCCAGGCCCAGGGCCAGGTTCCTGTTTCGTCTCGTTGTCCCGAGGCTGATCGAAGCCAGGATCAACTCGACGACGAGGATGAGCCTGTAGAAGCGGACATGGCCGAGCTCTACCATCACCGGGTACAGCACGAACAAGAAAATAAGGGAGACGAGCAACGAAACGTTGCGGTCCTCCTGTGAATATCTATGCCAGAAACGTTCGCCCAGCATCTCGATCCTCGAGCCTTCCGGCCCCTATTTCTCCGGGAAGTGTGAAAACACCCGGCGCGTGGCTTTCTCGGCTTTGGCCCTGAGCTTCTCGAAGGTGCGTGCCATCTCGTTCACCCAACCACTCCACACCATCTCATCGGTCGCGGCGTCCACGACCTCGAAAACCAGAGTGCCCTGCCGATAGGAGCGCATGGAGTGGGCCTGCGGGTCGCCGATCCACTTGACCCCCGTTGCTACCTCCTTCGTGATCCCTTCGATGCTGGTCACGTCAGTGCCGAACCCGACGTAGTTGATCATCAGGTCCGGCGACGCCTCCCGGTCGACCCGCTCGTATCCCTTGCGCTTGAGCTCTGAATCCGCCGCCTTCTTGATCTTCAGATCGAGGGAAGAACCGTCCGCTGTCGGGTGGTCGGCCTCCACATCGAGATGGGGAGCCCAGGCATAGGTACTGTACCGGGAGAAGTTCACTCCGTCTTTTGCGCGGATGTCCACCTTCTGAGCGGAGACAGCGACGGCAGCCAACAGGCAGGTCGTCACGCAGATGACAATGGATCTAAGCATGTTCTTCTTCTCCCTCGGTGCTCCGGCGATGATGCCGAATTTCAAAGAACAGACGTTAGCACAGGGGCCCGAACGGCCCCGCCTCTAGTACAATCCAGCTGACCAACGAACCTACGAGCCCGGGGTCTCTCAACACCATGAATCGAAAGCACTACGTGGTCATGGGGGCTGGCGAGGTGGGTTATCACCTGGCCCAGTCGCTCTCCCAGCAGGGCGAGGATGTCACCGTCATCGAGCTCGACCCGGCAAAGCAGGAGCGCATCGACGAGGAGCTGGACGTCCGGGTTGTCGGCGGCAACGGGGCTCACCCACCGGTGCTGGCAGCCGCTGGAGTCGAAGGCTGCGAGCTCTTCATGGCGGTCTCTTCCTCCGATGAGGCCAATCTGGCGGCGGCGAATCTCGCCAAGGAGCTCGGCGCGCTACGGACCATCGTTCGACTCGCCGTCACCGAAGAGGTCATCGCCTACCGCCGGCTGCTGGAGCGGACCTTCGGTGTCGATCTCCTGCTCTCCACCCAACTCCTCACCACCACCCGCGTCCTCAATGAGATCCATGGTCACAGCACCGTGGCGGTCGAGTATCTGGCGGCCGGCAAGGTCCAGCTCCGCAAGATCCATCTCGATGCCGACTCGCCGCTCGTCAAGCAACCCCTGCGGGATGTCTCGCTACCCAGAAACTCCCTGGTAGCAGCCTTTTATCGCGGTGACGAGCTCATCATTCCAGGCGGTGACGATCAGGCGCAGGAGGGTGATGATGCCCTCATTCTCGGCACCTCGGATGTCATCGAACAGGCCGAGTTGACCGTCAGCAACCATCGCAAAGTCATCGGCAAAGTCGTCATCGCCGGGGGCGGTGAGACCGGTCGGTCGGTTGCCAAGGCCCTGGCTCCCCTGCACATCCAGGTCAAGATCATCGAGATCGACAAGAAGAGGGCCCAGAAGCTGGCGGCGGAGTTCCCGGAGTTCGAGATCATCCATGGCGACGCTACCGATCTGGCATTGCTCAAGGCCGAACGGATCGGTCAGGCCAAGACGTTTGTCGGCCTTACTGCCAACGACGAGAGCAATCTCATGGCCTGCCTCCTGGCACAGGAGCTCGGTGTCGGCCAGGTACTGGCCCTGGTGCATCGATCGGAGACGACGCAACTCTGGAGGCGACTCGGGATGCAGGAGGTCTTCAGCCCCAGGACGCTAGCCAAGGAGCGGATCGAGGAGTACATCGAGAGCGGATACAGCTCCAATATCGTCTCATTGCACAAGGGTGCAGCCCAGGTTCTGGAGCGCAAGCTGGCCCCTGCCAGCCCGGCTTCCGGCGTCACCCTGGCCGAGATCAGCCCCCCTCACGGCCTCATCGTAGGAGCGGTCATGCGGGGCGACGAGGTCTTCGTTCCGCATGGCAACGACCGCCTCGAGACCGGAGATCTGGTGATCCTCTTCGTCCACGAATCCGAACTGGACACGGTTCGCTTGCTGTTTCCGGGCCGCGAACGATCGTGAGACCTTCCAGGTGCACTTCCGCGTCCCTCTTCGATTCCTCGGCAAGCTCGTATTGCTGCTGGCAGCCACCAACTTGGCTCCGGCGCTGTGTTCCGCGTACTACGGCGAGTGGAAGGTGGTCATCGCCTTTCTGCTCTCCAGTCTGATTACCGCCATCGTCGGCGGCATCATGTTGGGCATCGGCGGTGAGAAGGGCGAGAGCTACCGGCGGGAGGGGATCCTGGTCGTGGTGGGCGGCTGGGTTCTGGCTTCTTTCTTCGGAGCCATTCCCTACCTGCTGGCCGGCACCTTTTCCCACCCCATGGACGCGCTGTTCGAATCGGCCTCCGGCTTCACCACCACCGGCGCCTCGGTGATGACTGCCATCGAGGGGCACGCCCAGGGAATTCTGTTCTGGCGCAGCTTCACCCAGTGGCTGGGGGGCATGGGGATCATCGTCCTGTTCGTGGCCCTGCTACCCGAACTGGGTCCTGGCGCTCGCTTCCTCTACAAGCTCGAGGTTCCCGGCCCGACTGCCGAAGCGCTGGGCTCCCGAATCACCCACACGGCGGGCGTTCTGTGGAAGATCTACCTCATGCTGTCAGGAATCGAAACCGTCCTCCTGATGGCCTGCGGCATGAACCTGTATGACGCCCTGACCCATACCTTCTCGACGATGTCCACCGGTGGCTTCTCACCCCGCAATGCCTCGATCGCCGCCTTCGATTCGCCTCTGATCGAGATCGTCATCATCGTCTTCATGGTCCTGGCCGGAACAAACTTCTCCCTCTTCTATGGCTTGAAGAAACGTCGCGGCTGGAACCTCTATCGAGATCCGGAGTTCCGTCTCTACCTGAACGTGATGCTGGGCGTCAGCGCGGTGATCACCTTCAACCTGCTCCGCCGGGGTACCTATGAGAATGGCCCGCGCGCTGTCCTGGATGCCGTCTTCCAGACGGTCTCCATCACCACGACGACGGGCTTCGCCACCGCCGATTTCGATGTCTGGCCCGTTGTCTCGCGCATGCTGATCGTCGGCCTCATGTTCGTGGGTGGCTGCGCCGGCTCCACCGGTGGCTCAATGAAGGTGATGCGGATGCTCATCGGCTTGCGCTCGGCCTTCAGGGAAGCTCATCTGATCTTCAGCCCCAACACGATGATAGCGGTCTTCGTGGGTGGAAAGGCGGTGCCCAACGCCGTCGTCCGCAGCGTTGCCGGCTTCTTCATTCTCTACCTCAGCATCTGGGGCGCCGGCACCCTGCTCCTCAGCATCTCGGGCCCCGACCTGGTGACCAGTGCCACGGCTGCCGCCGCGACGCTGGGCAATATCGGCCCTGGGCTGGCACAGGTCGGACCGACTCAGAACTTCGCCTTCTGGAGCGGCTGGGACAAGGCCCTGATGGTGCTGCTGATGTGGATGGGGAGGCTGGAGATCTACTCGATCGTCGCCCTGTTCAGCCGCGCCTTCTGGCGGCCCTGAGCTTCCGTTTCGAGGTTCGACTCAGGCGAAAAGAGTGGGGGCTTCCGGTGCTGGCGGGGTCTCTTCGACTTCCACGACCGCGCCGTTGGCTTTGCGGAACTTGCCGCGCCCGAGATGTAGAAGGCTCCGGTTCCGCCCCTGGCTCTTCGCCATCCTGAGGGCTTCGTCGGCCAGTACGAGTAGCTCTTTGCCGTCTTTGACATAGAGCTCGGGGAAAGCTGCGATACCGGCGCTGAGGCGTAGCTGAACTCGTTCGTCCTTGGCGGTGAAGACGGTGCGCTGCACCTCCAGGCGAAGTCGCTCGGCGACCCGCTGCGCGGTCTCACCGTCGGTCTGATCCAGAACCACCGCAAATTCTTCGCCGCCATACCGACAGCACAGATCGGTCTCCCGCCGATGTTCCTCGAGCACCTTGGCGATCTGCAGCAGCGCGCGGTCTCCGACATCGTGACCATGGGTATCGTTGACCTTCTTGAAGCGGTCCAGGTCGCACATGATGACCGCCATGCTGCCGCCCTCGTCGCGGATCGCCGAGAACACCGCCCCGAGGTGCGTCTCCAACACCCCTCGATCGGCCAGCCCGGTCAAGGCGTCATGCTTGGCCCGCCGATCGAGCAGCGCTCGATGTACCGAGGAAGCGACCAGCGGCACAAGAGAGTCCAACAGCTCCACCGAGGTGGGCTCCAGGCGCCTGGGGTCGCGCCAGAACCGGACCCGTGCGATGGCCTCGCCATCGCCCTTCAACTCGCGACCGAGGATCTTCCACGACGATCGCCGGTGAATACCGGGCAGGGCTGGAGGGCTGTCGGCCGGCTTCGGAACGCCCTCCTCGATGCGGCCATCGGGACCGGCGAACCAACTCCTGGGGACACCGTCTCCCTTCAGAAGCTCGAACTGGAACCAGGAGAAGGGGATCATGTTGCGGCATTCCTCGAGCACCTGGCCGACCATTCCGCCCAGGTCGGGGCTACGGAAGATGATCCGATGACCGGCTCGTGTCACTTCCCAGAGCTCGGCGACCTGATCGACAGCCCGTCGGCGCAGATGGAGGTTCCTCGCCGTCTCGCCAGCCAGCAATCCCAGGGCGGCGAGCGGCACGAGAGCCACGGGCCAGCTCAATCTCGACACCACCGGCACGAAGGCCATGCCCACCAGCCAGCCAGAGAGATCGAGTCCCAGCGAGCCGGCGAGCTCTCTCCACTCCAGGGTCTTCCAGAGCCGAGCCCACCGCCGATTCAGCAGGTGAAGACCCGCGAGCACCATCAGATAGGTGGCGACCGCCAGTAGTTGGTAGCCGATCTTGTCGTTGGCTCTGCCACCTTGCCAGACCCAACCCGCGGCCAGGGTCGCCAGAGCCAGGTGCGCTCCGCCCCTCACCAGATCCACTACCGGTCGGGACCGAACAGGCCTGGCGGGTTTCGAAGGCAAGAGACGGAGGAGCACTTCCCTCGAGAAGTAGGCAACCAGGACCAACCACGCGGCCATGGCGCTGCCGAAAAAGCCCACTGTGACGGGCAGGGTCACCGTCGCCAGGTTGAGGGTCCAACGCTCTCTCGATCCATGTAGTGCAGCCGCTATGGCGACCAGGCACAGGACCAGGTAGGGCCATCGAGGCGAGGGCGCGGGACCCGGCAGCCATGACTTCCACAAGGGCGCGGCCAGCAGCAGGGCCAGTACGACCGCCGCGGGCACGAATCCACGGAGAAGCTCGACACGAGGGGTAGGTTGTTTCATTTTCCTCAGACCCTCCGATCGTATGCTTTCTGCCCCCGCCAGCTCAATCGGATCTGGCACAATCAGCATCCTCAGACTCGTCATGAAGTTCCGCAAGCATCAACGGCGCGCTCCCGAGCTCATGGACTCCCCCAGGCTCGGCCTGGATGAGACCGAGCGGGCACTCACCGACCTCGAACGGATCAACCGATGGACCCTGGGCCTGATGGCGCCTCGCCGCACGCTGAGAGAGCACCTCATCGATGGGGGTCGAAGGCAGACCCTGCTGGACATCGGCACCGGCGGCGGTCAGATTTCGGCCGTCTTGATCAGGGATGCCCGCCGCCACGGGATCGCACTGCGAACCATTGGCCTCGATTTCAAGCTCTCTCATCTGGTCATCGGTCGGCGTCGCGGTCACGAGCAGCTGCGGGTCGTGGCCTCCGCAGAGCACTTGCCGTTCCGCACTGGAGCTGTCGACTGGTCGCTGTCGAACCTCTTCTTTCACCACTTCGACAGACCGGAGAACTCGAGAATCCTGGCCGAGATGCGGCGGGTGTGCCGCCGGGCGGCCCTGGTGATCGATCTGCGCCAGTCCTTCATGGCGCGCCTCCTCGCTCGTCTCCTGCTACCCCTTCTCGGCGCGGGACGCGTCGCGCTCTACGACGGCAAGTTGTCGGCAGACCAGGCCTGGCACCTGGACAGGGTCGAGGAGCTGATCCTTGCCCAGGAGACATCCGAGTTGCGAAAACGCTTCCCCTTCCGCTTTTCCCTGGTGATGGAGCCCGCGTCATCAGACTTTGCGAGCGAGGAACCCTAGCTCGACATCGTCATGTTCGAGTCAAGTTCTGTGGGGCGATGCCCTGGCAGCAGATGGGCTAGGAGCGAAGCTTCGCTGGGAGCTCCTCCAAGGTAGCCGCACGAATCAAGTGGGTCCAGCGAGATCACTCCATCCCGGCAGCAAGCCGAAGCCGTCGGCCTTCTTCGTGGCGCCAACGATGGCCTGGGCGACAGCCATCTCGGCGAGGGTCCCGACCTGATGAATGTGGGCCGGCACCTCACCGGTGGCGAGAGCCACCACCAGGTCGCCGTCGTAGAGCGACAGCGCAGGGACGAAACAGCGGTAGAAACCGCCGAAAGCCATCTCGCAGACCTTGCGTAGAGCCGCTTTGTCCAGATCGGCATCGGTCATCACGACCGCCAGTGTCGTATTGCCCTCCCAGGCATGCTCCAGGGTCGGCGGTAGGGACATCATGACCCGTCGGGCATCCGCCGATTCGAGCGAGTCGGCGGCAAGTCGACAGCCGGCCAACCACTTGCCCGTATCGGGGTCGCGCACATCGCCGAAGGCATTGACGGCAACCGCGGCTGCCACGGTCGGCCCTTCGGGCAGACTGAAGCTGACGAAGCCGAAGCCACCCTTCATGCCGTTTTGGGGCCCCAGGGCCTTGCCGACGGTAGCACCGGTCCCCGCCCCGAGGCTGCCGCTGGTGATGTGGCCGGAATCGGCAGTGATCAGGGCCGCCTCCACCAGGTCGGAGCCTGGATGAGCCCCCGAGTCGCCGAAACCCAGATCGAAGAGAATGGCTGTCGGCACCAGGGGTACGACGCCGAGCCCGGTGTCGAATCCGAATCCTCCGCGCTCCAGATGATCCACGACCGGATCGGCACACGAGAGGCCGAAGCCGCTGCCACCAGCCAGCACTACCGCGTGGGCCCTGCTCGCCAGTCCGTGATTCAGGGTCAGGGAGTCGAATTGGCGGGTACCGGTCGCAGTGCCCCGTACTTCAGCGGCTGCCGTGGCTCCCTCCGGACAGAGCATGACCGTCACTCCGGTCATGCCGTCGGTATCGGATCCATGTCCGATGGTCAGACCCGCGATGGACAACCGGTCACTGGGTGTTGGCAGCGATGCGAGTTTCGGCATGCACACAATTCTATCGCCAGCCTCGAAGAAGAGCGCTCGCCAGGTACCTCCCAACAGCTTGACATCGTCATGCTCCACTCGAGTTCTGTGGCGGTGTCCGGGCAGCGACGTGGCCGAACGTCAACAGGTGCCTGGGCGTCGAGGGGAGGCCCCCTGTGTCTCCTCGTCCCTGGATCGCACATCAGGTTTGCCGCCAACTCTCACCATCGGTCAGAATGCTACGAGGTGAAAGCCTTCGACCTGCCTTCCCCGCCCTGGATCCTGGCGCATCGCGGTGCGTCCGGAGAGGCTCCCGAAAACACCGTGGAGAGCCTCCTGCTGGCCGTCGAGCAAGGTGCCGACGTCTTGGAGCTCGACCTGTGGCTGACCCGCGACCGCCGACTCGTCGCCTTTCATGACGCCGAGCTGCGCTCCGGTCTCCAACGCAAGGCACCCATCGAGTCTCTCACCCTGTACCGGATGCAACGGGCACTCGAGAAAGACAGCGGTCTCGCGGCCCCTTCCCTCCAGGAGATCCTCCAGGCGCTGCCGAAATCCCAGCCCCTGAACCTGGAGCTCAAGCGACGCAGCGCCGAGTCGAAAGCCATCGCCGACGCCCTGGCCGAGGCCCTCGGCGGGAGATCACAGATCCTGCTTTCGAGCTTCGATTGGCAGCTGCTCACAGAGATCAAGACTCACTTGCCTGGCTATCCCGTCGCACCGATCGGCGATCGCAAAGGGGGCGCCCTGCTGGAGGTGGCGATCGAGTTGGATTCCTTCAGCCTGCATTGTCATCGCAAGCTCGCTCGTCGACCTTTGCTCCTGGCGGCGGCGGCAGCCGGTAGACCTCCGCTCGTCTACACGGTCAACCGGCCACACCTCGCGCGCAACCTCTGGAACAGGGGAGCCGCCGGCGTCTTTACC